>NZ_JAICZA010000307.1 GCF_025933915.1 Mycobacterium sp. | reverse complement strand
CGTGCACCAGGGCCGCCAGATCGCGCTGGACCGAATGAGCAAGGAGAGCCGGCGCAGCTACCTCGAGATGGCAGCCGTGCTGGCGGGGATGTTCCCGGGCCGGGGCGGGGAGCGCGCTCGCGATCACCATTAGGATCGAGCCCATGAGTGTCGCCGCCAGCGCCGATCTGATGGACTACGACGACGTCGTCGCGCGTTTTGATCCGGTACTCGGCCTCGAGGTACACGTCGAGCTGTCCACCGTCACCAAGATGTTCTGCGGCTGCACCACCACGTTCGGCGCCGAGCCCAACACCCAGGTGTGCCCGGTGTGCCTGGGGCTGCCGGGCTCGCTGCCGGTGCTCAACCAGACCGCGGTGGAGTCGGCCATCCGGATCGGGCTCGCGCTGAATTGCGAGATCGCGCCGTGGGGCCGGTTCGCCCGGAAGAACTACTTCTACCCTGACCAGCCGAAGAATTACCAGATCTCGCAATACGACGAGCCCATCGCCATCAACGGCTATCTCGAGGCCCCGCTGGAAGACGGCACCACGTGGCGGGTCGAGATCGAGCGCGCGCACATGGAGGAAGACACCGGCAAGCTCACCCACATCGGCAGTGAGACCGGCCGCATTCACGGCGCGACGACGTCGCTGATCGACTACAACCGCGCCGGTGTACCGCTGATCGAGATCGTCACCAAACCCATCGTCGGGACCGGGGACCGAGCCCCGCAGATCGCCCGGGCGTACGTGACGGCATTACGGGACCTGTTGCGCGCCTTGGGTGTATCCGATGTCCGGATGGACCAGGGGTCCATGCGCTGTGACGCCAACGTGTCCCTGAAGCCGACCGGTAGTGCCGAGTTCGGAACCCGCACCGAAACCAAGAACGTCAACTCGCTGAAAAGCGTTGAGGTGGCCGTGCGTTACGAAATGCAGCGCCAGGCCGCTGTCCTGGCCTCGGGCGGCCAGATCATCCAGGAAACCCGGCACTTTCACGAGGCGGGCTACACCAGCCCGGGGCGCGTCAAAGAGACCGCCGAGGACTACCGCTACTTCCCCGAGCCCGATCTGGAACCCGTCGCGCCCAGCCGCGAGCTGGTCGAGCGGCTGCGGCAGACCATCCCCGAGCTGCCGTGGCTGAGCCGCAAGCGCATTCAGGAAGAGTGGGCAATCTCCGACGAGGTGATGCGCGACCTGGTCAACGCCGGCGCGATCGAATTGGTCACTGCCACCGTCGAACAGGGCGCGTCCAGCGAACAGGCGCGTGCCTGGTGGGGAAACTTTTTGATGCAGAAGGCCAACGAGGCCAACGTCGCGCTGGATGAGCTGGCCATCACGCCCGCGCAGGTCGCCGCGGTGGTGGCGTTGGTCGACGAGGGCAAGCTGTCCACCAAATTGGCCCGCCAGGTCGTCGAGGGTGTGCTGGCCGGGGAGGGTGAGCCCGAGGCGGTCATGACCGCGCGTGGGCTGGCGCTGGTGCGTGACGACTCCGTCACCCAGGCCGCCGTCGACGAGGCGCTGGCCGCCAATCCCGATGTGGCAGAAAAGATTCGGGGCGGGAAGGTGGCTGCGGCGGGTGCGATCGTCGGGGCCGTGATGAAGGCCACCCGAGGCCAGGCCGATGCGGCGCGGGTGCGCGAACTGGTCCTGGCCGCCTGCGGCCAGGGCTAGGCGCCGACCGCCGCCGATCGTGAAATCCGCGACGCGACACGCTGATGCGACGTCGTGAGTTTCACACGCGGCGGATTCAGAACCAGCCGTTAGGTCTTGTCGTCGCTGTTGCGCGGGAAGCCGCCGCCCTGCGGGAAGAGCGGAAACACGACGTCGTCAAGCTTCTCGGCGTCACCCGCCGTCTTGTTTACGGTTGCACCCCACACGTTTCCATCGGGTGACATGCGCAGCGCCCAGGCGTGCGCGTGGGTGTCCTTGCGGACGACGTCGGGTTCACCGGTGACCGCGCCCGTGGTCGGTGCCAGCCGGACCGCAACCGTCAGCTTGTTGTTGATCAGGTTGACGAGCACGGTGCCGTCCATTGCCGCGCATCCGGCCACGCCGGGTTTGTCCGGCCAGGTCCACACCGTGGAGACGTCCGAGGTTTTGGTGATGCACTGCAACCGATCTGCCGTCGGGGTCCGGTCGGCGACATACAGCGAGCCGTCGACCGGGTCGATGCACAGGCCGCCCCCCGAACCCACGCCGGACAGCGCCGTGGTGGGCGGCGCCTGATTGACGGTGGTCGGCTGCTCGAT
>NZ_JAICZA010000145.1 GCF_025933915.1 Mycobacterium sp. | reverse complement strand
TTCTCCGTGGTGCTGTTCGACGAGATCGAGAAGGCGCATCAGGAGATCTACAACAGCCTGTTGCAGGTCCTCGAGGACGGTCGGCTCACCGACGGTCAGGGCCGCACGGTGGACTTCAAGAACACCGTGCTGATCTTCACCTCGAACCTCGGCACGTCCGACATCTCCAAGCCGGTCGGCCTGGGCTTCACCCAGGGTGGCGGTGAGAACGACTACGAGCGGATGAAGCAGAAGGTCAACGACGAGCTGAAGAAGCACTTCCGCCCGGAGTTCCTCAACCGCATCGACGAGGTCATCGTGTTCCACCAGCTGACCAAGGACGAGATCGTGCGGATGGTCGACCTCATGATCACCCGGGTCGCGGGCCAGCTCAAGAGCAAGGACATGGCCCTCGAGCTGACCGACAAGGCCAAGGCATTGCTGGCCAAGCGTGGCTTCGACCCCGTGCTGGGTGCCCGTCCGCTGCGACGCACCATTCAGCGCGAGATCGAGGACCAGCTCTCCGAGAAGATCCTCTTTGACGAGATCGGGCCGGGACAGGTGGTCACGGTCGACGTGGACAACTGGGACGGCGAGGGCGCCGGCGAGGACGCGGCGTTCACCTTCACCGGCACCCGCAAGCCGCCGGCAGAGCCGGACCTGGCCAAGGCGGGAGCGCACAGCGCCGCGCCGCAGGGGCCCGACGCGCAGTAGCAACCAGCGGAAACGGGCGGCGTGGCGATCGCCACTATCGGACTGGTCTCGGTCGGGACTACCGCCCGTTTTCGCTGCGCCCTACACTGACAGCTGTCCTGATGTGCCACGGAATCTGGTGAAAGTCCAGAACGGTCGCGCCACTGTCCAAAGTCAGACCCGAGGCTCGTCATCCCCAGCGGGGGCGCGTTATCCCCAGAAGGAGTCGATTGTGTCCCACCCGCAGCTAGCTGGCGGCCGCACCCGGTCGGTTGATCTGTCGGCGGCCGGCGCCGCGCTTTGGTTGGCGGCGACCGTCTTCCTGGCGTTGTTGGCGCTGTACTTCGTCGGCGTCGACCAAGGCGCGGTCTCGCTGTTCGGCAGCGATTCGCATGTGCACGAGTTCGTGCACGACGCACGCCATCTCCTCGGCTTCCCCTGCCATTAACCCGGCCTCGTGGAGAAACGCCTGATTGCGGGCGGCCTGCTGGCGGGTGCTGTCGGCGCGGTGCTCGCGTTCGTATTCGCCCGCCTGTGCGCCGAGCCCGTCATCGCCCGCGCGATCGCTTTTGAGGACGGCCGCACCGACGCGGAGAACGCGCACGGCGTGCACGAGCATGGCGCCGAGTTGTTCACCCGGGCGGTGCAGGCCAACGCCGGGCTGGGATTCGGTGTGCTGATCTTCGGCCTCGCGATGGGCGCGTTGTTCGCGGTGCTGTTCAGCGTCGTCTACGCGCGCACGAACGAGGCGCAGCCGCAGGCGCTTTCGTTGCGCCTCGCGGCCGGCGCGTTCGGGGCGGTGTACGTGGTGCCATTCTTGAAGTATCCGCCGAATCCGCCGGCGGTCGGTCAGTCCGACACGATCGGCGCGCGCACCGGCTGGTACCTGGTGATGGTGGCATCCTCGGTGGTGTTGGCGATCGGCGCGGTATGGCTGGTGCGGCGGCTCGCCGTGCGGTTCGGCGCGTGGAACGCGGGGCTGCTGGCGGCCGGTTCCTATCTGGTGGCGATCGTCGTGGTGGCGGTGCTGCTGCCGAGCGTGGACGAGACACCGGAACCGCTGCGCGATGCCGCGGGCGCCCTCGTCTACCCGGGATTCCCCGCCGACGTCCTCTACGAATTCAGGCTGGTGTCGCTGGCTACCCAGCTCGTGCTGTGGGCGAGCATCGGCCTGGTCTTCTCGGTGGTGTCCTCCCGGCTGCTGAGCGAGCGCGCCCCGAGCACCGCGGCGTGACGGAGGTCGTCCGGCTGACCCTCATATCGCACGCGATGACCGATGCGATGGCGGCCGGGCGTTTTGCCGCCGACGAGCCGCTCAACGATGTCGGGCGTCGGCAGGTTGGCGCCCTGGCCGACGAAATCGCCGGTGGGGGGCGCGATTTCGCCGGGCCAGAACAACGCACCCGGGAGACGGCGAGATTGCTGGGCCTGCAAGCCGTCACGGAGCCGGGGTTGGCCGACCTCGACTGCGGGCGGTGGCGCGGCGAGGCGCTCGCGGCCCTGCCTCCCGCGGATCTCGAGACGTGGCTGACCGAGCCCACCCGGGCGCCACACGGCGGTGAGTCGATAGTCGATCTCGTCGATCGGGTGGCCGGATGGCTGAAGTCGTTGACCGACACGGCATTACCCGCGGTGGCGGTAACGCACCCTGCGGTGGTCCGGGCGGCGATCCTGGCGGCGCTGGATATCCCCCGAGCCTCCTTCTGGCGCATCGACGTCGCACCGGCCGGCCGCGTCGTGATGCATTTCCGCGCCGGACACTGGACGTTGCGGCTGTGACCCTCAGCGCGGCGCGATCAGGGCGAAGGCCTGCTTCGCTACCTGCAGCATCCAGCCGGTCACGGTCGGCCCGTGATCGCGCGGCCAGTTCAGCTGAAAGCTGACCACCCACGGCTGCCGCGTCTTGTCGACGGCGTACCAGCTGAATGTCAAATCACCCGGCAGGCCACCGGCTTTCGCGCCGATGTAGGGCCACACGTTGCGGTCCAGCTGAATACCTGAGACCGCGGAGAGGATATCTCGCACCGGCGCGGCCGCGCCGACGGCGTCGTCCTGCAGCGCCGCATGGACTCGGCAGATGTCCTCGGCGGTGCCGTACCACTCCGCGCCGTAAGAGGATGCCGGCGAGTGAGCGCGTATCGGATCCGGGTCATACGGTGTGGAATTCGCTTGCTCCAGCAGCTGGGCTCGGACTTGCGGGGATCCGTGCTCCCATTGGCCGCGCAGGTCGGGTCTGCCCCAGCCGACGGAGAACAGCTCGTACATGGTGGGGAAGGGAGTCATGCTGGCGGGGTCGTGATGGCCGGCCGTGGCGAGCGCTTCGGAGATGGCGTGCGTGCCCATCTTTCCGATCAGCAGGTCTGTTGCCATGTTGTCGCTGGTGGCGATCATCTTCTCGGCGGCCGTGCGAACCGAGACGTGGGCACCGGCCGGCAGCGCCAAACCCGACGACCCGACGGCACGGCTCTTGTCCGTGACGGTCAGCTGGTCGTCCCAGGACACCGTTCCGTTTTTGATGGCACCGGCCAGAGCGTGCAACACGTACAGCTTGAAAATCGATGCCAGGGGCAGAGATTCGCGGGTGTTGGTGCCCGCTACCGGGTTGCAGTGGGCTTGAGCGGACGGGTCGACCTTGGCGACCTGGTAGGAGTAGCGGGCGCCGGTCTTGCTCAACACCGCGTCGATGTCGTGCCACGACTTGACCGTCGGCGCCTGGGTGTCCAGGTCGAACCGGTCCACCCACCCGCCGTCGTCGGTGTGGATCCGGATGTCTTGCCGGGCACCGTAGGAGGACGTCAGGTGCAGTGTGGCGACGCTCGCGCCGATGTCGACGCCGTCAAGGGTGAACGGACGATCCCACCACAGCGCCTCCATGGTGGTTTCCACCGACTCGACCTCGTCGGGCGCGGCCAGCGTGCGAACGCCGACCGGTCCGATGGGCCAGTCCGAGTTGAGCATGTCCAACGTCTGCTGGGCCCGAACGCCGGGCGGGGTCCGGGTGTCGATCTGCCGTCCCGGGTTTGCCGCGTTCGCCTGCGGCGAGGGAGAGGAGGCGCAACCGGGCGCCGATGTCACTACCAGTGCGGTGGCGGCGCTCAGCGCCAGTGCGCGGCGCCAGGCCGACCGCCCGCTAGCCAGCCTGCTTGTTTGCGGCAACGTCCAGCACAACCTCGAATTCCAGCAGCGACGCCCCGGTCGCCACCGGGTTGGCCCGATGGCCGGCGTGCGCTTCGATGGCGGGACCCTTGGCCCACGCCTGGAAAGCCTCGTCGGACTCCCAGTGCGTCACCACGAAGTAGCGGTCCTCGCCCTGGACCGGACGTAGCAACTGGAAGCCGAGGAAGCCGGGCTGATTCTCCACCGCATGCGCGCGGTGGGCGAACCGCTTCTCCAGTTCGGGGCCCGCGTCGGCGGGAACTTCGATTGCGTTGATCTTCACCACTGGCGGCATGCCGCTAGGCTACCCCGCCCCCCGTACCGTTCAACGGGGGCGGTCCACGCAAGATGGTGAGATGCCCAGCGATCTGTTGACTCGTCACGGGGGACGCGGCGAGCCATTGGTGCTGGTGCACGGGCTGATGGGGCGGGGAACCACGTGGACGCGCCAGCTGCCGTGGCTGACCCGCCTGGGCACCGTCTACAGCTACGACGCGTTATGGCACCGGGGCCGCGACGTCGACGATCCGCACCCGATCAGCACCGAACGGTTCGTGGCCGACCTGGGAGACGCGGTGAGCGCGCTGGGCGTGCGGGCCAGGATCGTCGGGCATTCGATGGGTGCCCTGCACGCGTGGTGCCTGGCCGCCGAGCGCCCCGAACTGGTGTCCGCCCTGGTGATCGAGGACATGGCGCCGGATTTCCGCGCCCGCACCACCGGGCCGTGGGAGCCGTGGCTGCATGCGCTTCCGGTCGAATTCGATTCCGCCGAGCAGGTATTCGCCGAGTTCGGGCCCGTCGCCGGGCGGTATTTCCTGGAGGCGTTCGACCGCACCGAAACCGGTTGGCGACTGCACGGACACACCTCGCGATGGATCGAGATCGCCGCGGAATGGGGCACCCGAGACTACTGGGCGCAGTGGCGGGCGGTGCGCGTCCCGGCGCTGCTCATCGAGGCAGGCAACTCGGTCACACCTCCGGGGCAGATGCGAGAGATGGCCGAAACCGTCACCGCGGCAAGGTATTTGCGGGTTCCGCAAGCCGGCCACCTGATCCACGACGAAGCGGCCGAGGAATACCGCGAAGCGGTGGAGTCTTTCCTGGCCGCGCCGGATTCGCGGCGCTGATCACAGCTGGAACCTCGGCACCCGAGATGAAAATCCGCAACAACATCTGATAAGTTCTTCAATTGTTCGAATCAAGAAGTCCTGTAATTATCAGGAGATCGGTGTCGTGTCGGAGCCGTTGTACAAGCTCAAGGCCGAGTTCTTCAAGACGTTGGGGCACCCGGCGCGGATCAGGATTCTCGAGCTGCTGGTCGCGGGCGACAAGTCGGTAGGCGAGCTGTTGCCCGAGGTCGGCCTGGAATCGTCGAATCTGTCGCAGCAGCTGGGCGTGCTGCGCCGGGCCGGCGTGGTTGACGCGCTCAGGGACGGCAACACCGTGATCTACTCGATCGCCTCGCCGGACATTGCCGAGCTGCTGCTGGTGGCGCGCAAGGTTCTCAGCGGGGTGCTCAGCGATCGCGTCGCGGTGTTGGAGGACCTGCGCGCCGGTGGCGCGGAGTAGGGCGGAGCAGGTCAGTGGGCTGGATCGGCAAGGCCCTGCGGGTGGGCCGGATCACCGAACCCGCCGCGCCCGCACCGGACGAGTCGATGAAACCGATTGCCGAAGTGCGTGGTTCGGTTCAGGTCCGGCATGTCGACGCGGGTTCGTGCAATGGGTGCGAAGTGGAGATCTCCGGCGCGTTCGGACCGGTGTACGACGTCGAGCGGTTCGGGGCGCGACTGGTGGCCTCGCCCCGCCACGCGGATGCGCTGCTGGTGACCGGCGTCGTGACACGCAACATGGCCGGACCACTACGGACCACGGTCGCCGCCACCCCGCGCCCCCGTCGGGTGATTGCCTGTGGCGACTGTGCGCTGAACCGGGGCGTCTTCAAAGACGCTTATGGCGTCGTCGGGGCGGTGGCCGACGTGGTGCCCGTCGACGTGGAGATCCCTGGATGTCCACCGACCCCGAGCCAGATCGTCGCCGCGCTCAGGTCGGTGACCGGCAAGTGACCACAGGACTGCCGACCAGCGAGGCGACCGGGCCGGAGCTGGTGCGCCGCGACGACTTCGGGCCCGCGCTGGCGGGTGCTCTGACATCGCTGCTCGGTGCCGGGGGCGTATGGACGGGCCTGCTGGGAATGTTCGGCACGGTTCGTGCGATCCACATCGGCTGGTTGCTTCCGCTGTCCGGGGTGCAGCTGGATCTCGATCCGCTGGGCGGGTTCTTCATGTCGATCGCGGGGGCGGTCGCGGTCGCGGTCGGCGTTTACGTGATCGGGTATGCCCGGCACGGGCATCTGAGCCGGGTCACGCTAGCCGCGTTGCCGGTGTTCGTCGCGGCGATGCTGCTGGTGCCCGCCGCGGGGGCGGCGACCACGTTCTTGCTTGCGTGGGAATTGATGGCGGTCGCGTCATTGCTACTGGTGCTGGCTGAGCACACCCGTTCGGAGGTTCGCTCCGCCGCGCTGGTGTACGCCGTGATGACCCAGTTGGGATTCGTGTCGATCCTGGTCGGCTTGGTGGTGCTGGCAGCCGCCGGCGGCGCGGACCGGTTCGCCGATTTGCACCGGATCTCGCCGGGCACCTGCACCGCGGTCTTTGTTTTGACAGTGGCTGGGTTCGGGTCGAAGGCCGGTCTGGTGCCGTTGCACGCGTGGTTGCCGCGCGCTCACCCGGAAGCGCCCAGCCCGGTGTCGGCGCTGATGAGCGCGGCGATGGTCAACCTCGGGGTGTACGGCATCTGCCGGATCGATCTGCAGCTGCTCGGGCCGGGGCCACGCTGGTGGGGACTCACCCTGATGGCCATCGGTGCGGTCTCCGCGCTCTACGGCGTGGTGCAGGCTTCGGTGGCCACGGATCTCAAACGGCTACTGGCGTATTCGACAACCGA
This sequence comes from Mycobacterium sp., assembly GCF_025933915.1. Classification (GTDB taxonomy): domain Bacteria; phylum Actinomycetota; class Actinomycetes; order Mycobacteriales; family Mycobacteriaceae; genus Mycobacterium. The sequence goes on along the minus strand of NZ_JAICZA010000145.1, from coordinate 4,956 downwards.
GAATCTCGGATTGATCACCCTCGCGTTGGGAGCCGCGACCCTGTTCGCGGCGTCCGGCGCCGCGGGGCCCGCCATGATCGCCTCGGCCGCGGCCATGCTGCACCTGGTAGCGCACGCGGCGTTCAAGAGTCTCGGATTTCTCGCGGCCGGGTCGGTGCTGGCCGCGACGGGGCTGCGTGACCTCGATCGGTTGGGTGGTTTGGCCCGCCGAATGCCCGCGACCACCATCCTGTTCGGGGTGGCCGCGCTCGGGGCGTGTGGGCTGCCGCTCGGGGCGGGGTTCCTCAGCGAGTGGTTGCTGGTGCAGTCGCTGATCCACACGGCTTCCGGCCATGCCACCCTCCTGGCTTTGACCACGCCGCTGGCCGTGGGTGCCGTCGCACTCACCACCGGTCTGGGCGTGGCGGCGATGGTCAAGGCGTTCGGGATCGGATTCTTGGCACGGCCGCGCAGCGACCAGGCCGCCCGGGCGCGTGAAGCGGCGCCCAGCATGGTGGCCGGTATGGCCTGCGCGGCTACCGCCTGTGTGGTCCTCGCGCTGGTGCCCTCGGTTATCGCGCCCGCTCTGCGCCGGGCGCTCGCGGCGCTACCCGCGGCGCGGGCGGCGCAGTTCACCGATTTCGGCACCCTGATACGGCTGCCCGGTCTGCAGGGGTCGGTAGCGCCCGGGATCATCGCCGCCGCCTTGGGCGTGGCCGCGCTGACCGTGGCCGCGCTCGCGCAATGGCGTAGGCGGATTCGGCCCGAACCCGCTGACTTGCCGCTATGGGCTTGTGGCGCGGACGATCTCACCGCTCGCATGCAATACACCGCCACCTCTTTCGCCGAACCGTTGCAGCGAGTCTTCGATGACGTGTTGCGGCCCGACACCGATATCGAGATCACACACGCCGCCGAGTCGAGATATTTCGCCGAGAAGATCGTCTACCGCACCCGCATCGCCGATGCGATAGAGGAGCGCTTCTATTCACCGGTGCTGCAGATGGTGACGACGGCCGCGGCCATGGTCCGGCGCGCCCACACCGGCAGCGTCCACCTGTACCTGGCTTACGGTGCGCTCGGCGTCCTGACGGTGCTGGTGGTCGCCCGATGAACGGGTTGTCCTATGTCGCGGGTGCGGTGCAGCTCGGCGCCGTGGTCGCCGGCTCACCGCTCGTGGTGGGCCTCACCCGGCAGGTGCGGGCCCGCGGGGAGGGACGCATCGGTGCGGGCATCCTGCAGCCGTGGCGTGACATCGTGAAACAACTCGGCAAGCAACAGATCAAACCACTCGGGACGACGATGGTCTTCGCGGCTGCCCCGGTCCTGGTCGCCGCGTCCACGCTGCTGGTCGCCGCGATCGCGCCGCTCGTCGCGATCGGATCGCCACTGGACACCAGCGCCGACATGGTTGCCGTCGTCGGCCTGCTGTTCCTGGGCACCGTGGCGTTGACCCTGGCCGGAATCGACACCGGCACCTCGTTCGGCGGCATGGGGGCGAGCCGCGAGATCACCATCGCCGCGTTGGTCGAGCCCACCATCTTGCTCGCGGTCTTCGCGCTCTCCATACCGGCGGGGTCAGCCAATCTCGGTGCGCTGGTTGCACATACCATCGCCCATCCCGGTCAGGCGGTGTCGCTGGCCGCAGTCCTGGCCTTCGTCGCCCTGGTGATCGTGATCGTCGCCGAGACGGGGCGCCTCCCGGTGGATAACCCGGCGACCCACCTCGAGCTGACCATGGTCCACGAGGCGATGATCCTGGAATACGCCGGGCCCCGCCTCGCTCTGGTCGAGTGGGCGGCCGGCATGCGTCTGACCGTGCTGCTGGCGCTGTTGGCTAACCTGTTCGCGCCGTGGGGTATTGCAGGCAGCGGGGCCGGCGCGATCGACATTGTCATGGGCTTGGCGGCGGTGGCCGCGAAGGTCGCCGTCCTGGCAGGAGTCCTGGCCACCGTCGAGCTGTTCATGGCCAAGCTTCGGCTCTTCCGGGTGCCCGAATTGCTGGCCGGGTCATTCGTGTTGGCGTTGCTCGCGGTGATCGCCGCCAACTTCTTCGGGGTGCCGGCATGACGTCCAATACGTTTGCCGTGCTCGTCGACTTCGCGGCCGGAGGGATGATCTTGGTCGCCGTGCTGGTCGTGTGGCGCCGCGATCTGGGCGCCATCGTGCACCTGCTGGCGTGGCAGGGCGTCGCTCTATCGGCAATCCCCATCCTGCGCGGTGCGTACACCCGCGATGCCGCACTTATCGCCGTCGGCGTGGCGGTCTTCGCGTTACGGGCGGTGATACTGCCGCGGCTGCTGGCTCGGGCGGCCGGCGCCACGCCGGATCGTCACCGCGAGGCCACGCCGTTGGTCAACACGGCGACATCGCTGCTGATCGCAGCGGCCCTGACGCTGGTGGCGTTCGCGGCCACGCGCTCCCTGGTGAACCTGCGGCCGGGGGCCACCACCGCCGCGGTCCCGGCCGCTTCGGCGGCGGTCCTGGTCGCGCTGCTCGTCATGGTCACGCGGCGGCATGCGGTGTCGCAGGCCGCTGGATTCCTCATGCTGGACAACGGGATTGCCGCCACCGCGTTCTTGCTCACCGCGGGCGTGCCGCTCATCGTCGAACTCGGCGCCTCCCTGGACATCCTCTTCGCGGTTCTCGTGATCGGCGTGTTGACCGGGCGCCTGACCGGTGCCTTCGGGGGTGCCGACCTCGACGCTTTGCAGGAGTTGCACGACTGATGACCGGTTTACTTCTCGCCGCGATACTCTCTCCGGTCGCCGCGTCGATCGCGACCTTGATCGGCGGGTGGCGGCGGGCGACCGCGACCCTGACCGTGCTCTCGGCGGCAACGGTTTTGGCGTGTGGGGTGGCGTTGGGTTGCGGTGTCGGATCCGGGACTCGGATCGTCCTGGGCGGCTTGCTGCGGTTGGACGCGCTGAGCGTCACCATGCTGATCGTCATCGGAACCGTCGCCACACTGGCGGCCTGGGCCAGCATCGGTTATGTCGACACCGAACTCGCTCAGGGCCACACCGACGCGCGGGGTGCGCGCACCTACGGCGTGTTGATCGCGGCGTTTCTGGCGGCGATGGTTGTGGCGGTGGGCGCCAACAACATTGGTGTCATCTGGGTCGCAATTGAAGCCACGACGGTGATCACCGCCTTTCTGGTCGGGCATCGCCGCACCCGTACGGCACTCGAAGCGACCTGGAAATACGTCGTTATCTGCTCGGTGGGCATCGCGATCGCTTTTCTGGGGACCGTGCTGCTGTATTACGCCGCCGAGCATGCCGGCGCACCTGCCGCGGCGGCACTGAACCTCGACGTGTTGACCGCGCACGCGGCGAAGCTCGATTCCGGCACCGCGCGGATGGCCAGCGGGCTATTGCTCATCGGATATGGCGCCAAGGCCGGGCTTTTCCCGTTCCACACCTGGCTGGCCGACGCGCACAGCCAGGCCCCGGCGCCCGTTTCGGCGCTGATGAGCGGGGTGCTGCTGTCGGTTGCCATCTCCGTACTGATACGCATCAAACCGATCATCGACACGGCAACCGGGACTACCTTCATGCGGTCGGGCCTACTGGTGATCGGACTGGCGACGCTGGTCATCGCCGCCCTGATGCTGACCGTGACACCCGACATCAAACGCATGCTCGCCTACTCCTCGATGGAGAACATGGGCCTGATCGCGATCGCCGCGGCCGCCGGCACCACGCTGGCGATCGCCGCACTGCTGCTGCACGTGCTCGCGCACGGGATCGGGAAGACGGTGTTGTTCTTGGCCAGCGGTCAGTTGCAAGCGGCGCACAATTCCACCGCCATCGCCGACATCACCGCCGTACTGCGGCGCTCCCGCGTAGTAGGTTTGTCGATCGCCGTCGGGGTAATCGTGTTGCTCGGGCTGCCACCGTTCGCGATGTTCGCCAGCGAGCTGTCTATCGCCCGATCGCTCGCCGATGCCCGGCTCACCTGGGTTCTGGGTGCGGGCATGCTCGCGATTGCGATCGGCTTTGCCGCGCTGGTGCGCAACTCGGGCCGCATCCTGCTCGGCAGCGTGACCGGTGCATCGGAGATGGCACCGAAAATCGTTGTGCCGGAAACGATCGCCGCGGCATTGCTTCTCGGTGTCACGGCATCGATAGCCCTCGGGGTAACCGCCGGCCCGCTCGCCGGGCTGTTCACCGCCGCGGCGGGGATCGTCGGGGCATCGCCGTGAGCCGTGACTTCGCCCGGCACAAGGTGTCGCAGGACGAGCTGGCTGATGCGTCGGAGCAGCTGTTGGACAACGGGTTTCGGCTGGGTCTGGTGGCCGCACACGACGACGACAGCGTTCTCCGCATCATGTACCTGTTTCTCGCCGGTGCACCGGACCGTCGCATCGAACTGGAATGCGTGGTGCCGAAACGTGACCCGGCGGTGCGTTCGCTGGCTTACCTGTCGTTCCCGGCCGGCCGATTCGAGCGCGAGATGGCGGATTTGTACGGCATTCGACCCGTCGGGCATCCCAAGTTGCGGCGGCTGGTGCGGCACGCGCACTGGCCCGAGCATTGGTACCCCATGCGCGGGGCCGTCGCACCGCCTCCGGAATTCGGAGGTGCCGGCCATTTTCCGTTCGTCACCGTCGAGGGGCCGGGGATCTATGAAATCCCGGTGGGGCCGGTGCACGCGGGGCTGATCGAGCCGGGCCATTTCCGCTTCTCGGTCGCAGGCGAAACCGTGGTGCGCCTCAAGGCCCGGCTTTGGTTCGTGCACCGGGGCCTGGAAAAGCTGTTCGAGGGCCGCCCGGCCGACGGCGCGGTTGAGCTGGCCGAACGCGTCAGCGGTGATACCTCCGCCGCCCACGCGCTCGCCCACAGCCTTGCGATCGAAGACGCGCTCGGCGTGGAAGTTCCCGACGGGGCGCACCGGCTGCGGGCTCTGCTCGTCGAGCTGGAACGTCTCTACAACCACGTCACCGACCTCGGCGCACTCGCCAACGACGTCGGA
>NZ_JAICZA010000137.1 GCF_025933915.1 Mycobacterium sp. | reverse complement strand
TGAGCGGTTGGGGGCCGCCGCTCACGCTCAGTCGCCACCGGCCGGCGGTGCCTTCGGGAGAGATACCGGCGGCCGCCGCGGTCCGGTTGACCTCGAAGTCATTGGGCCCGTGCCCGCGGAAGCGTCCGCGTGGCAGCAGCAGGGCGGCGGGCCGGGTGTAGCCCCCCACGGTTTGACCGGCGGTGATGAGCGCGAGAAAGAGCGCGCCACCGCCCACCAGCGCCAGCGCGCCACGGCGGCTCATCGTCGCGGGGCCCGCCTGGGCGGCGACCAGCCCGTCGGGCTGCCAGGGCTGCGGCTTGGTATCGGCGCGTCCGGTGCGCAGGACGTCGCGCAGCGGCATCGAGCGCAGGCCCGACCACATGCGCCGGCTCTTGATCGCCACATGCATGACGAATCCCGTGATGAACACCCACGCGCCGAAATAGTGCGCGGTGTAGAAGCTGAATCCGAAAACATAGTCGTACTGGATGTTCAGCACGCCGGTGACGATCTCGAACAGGATGCCCCCGACCAGCATCAGCAACGAAACCCGTTCCAGCAGTTGGGCAATCGACCGTGCGGGCGGCCACACGAAGAGCCGGGGTATCACCGACCACAGCTTGGCGAGCACCACGGGGATCAGAACCAACCCGAGTCCGACGTGGAGCCCCTGGGTCAGCCGGTACAGCCAGGACGGGTCGGTGGGCCAGTCGAAGGTTGGCAACTTCAGCCAACCGACGTCGCCGGGGATGGCCTGACCGAATCGCGGTCCGTAGGCCATGTAGGACAGCAGGCCCGTGAGGATGACGATCGGCAGCGTCACCAACAGGACCGAGCCGAATACCGATGTCAGCCATGGTCCCCGCAGCGGGCTGCGCCACAGCCGCGCGGCGAAGCGTTCGCCGCCCGAATCGGTCGGCGGCCCGGGGACGTCGGTGTCGGCTGTGCGGACGCGGGGCATCATCGATGATGATCCACGACCGGTCGCCGAAAATAGTTCAGATTCGACGACGCATCGCGCGTCAGTCGTTGCCGCGCGGCGGCGGCTGCACCGCGACGCCGGAGGCTTGGTGCTCGGGGCCCGCGGCCGGGTGTTCGGCGGGGACACGTTCCCGGAACCGGGCACCCTCGCTGGGTCGCGGCGCTTGCGCCCGTCCGTCCGGGCTTCGGTATGGTCCCGGTTTCCGGCGGGGCTTTCCGCCGGGAAATGCCAGCCGAACGATGGTGCGCTGCACCATCAGCCACTGCTTGGAGAACCGGCCGGAGTTGTACGGCAGCTCATAGCGCTCGCAGATGTCTTTGACCTGGGGCGCGATCTCCGAGTACCGGCTACTCGGCATGTCTGGATAGAGATGATGTTCCACTTGATAACCGAGGTTTCCGCTAATGATGTGGAACAGCGGGCCGCCGTCGATGTTCGCGGCCCCGACCAACTGGCGCAGATACCAACCGCCGCGCGTCTCGTCCTCAACGTCTTTCTCGCTGAAGGTGTAGGTCTGGTCGGGAAAATGACCGCAGAAGATGATCGCGTTCGACCACACGTTGCGGATGACGTTGGCCACCGCGTCGGCGCCCATGGTTCGTAAATAGGTGCTTTCCACTCCCGGCATCACCTTGTCGAGGAATGCGGCCGTGGCACCCACGCGGCCCTTGCCCGACACCTTGCGAAGCGCCCTGCCCAGGCGTGACCGCGCCGGCTGCTCGAGTCTGCCGCCCGAGGCCAACTGGACGAGCGCGAAGGCGCCCGCGCTGATCAGCGGCCAACCGAGATAGTCCTTGAAGATCTGCGCGCGCACTTTGCCCCCGATGCCTCGCAGATCCTCGCGCACCTCCGACCATGGCTTCTGGCGGGTGCGGATGGCGTCGATGTCCATGTCGTGAATGGCCACACCCCACTCGAACAACAGCATGAGCAAGACGTTGTACAGCGGCTGAAAGAGAAAGCGCGGTTGCCATTTCTGATTCGGGTCGATCCGCAGGAGCTCGTAGCCGAGATCTTTGTCCTTGCCCAAGATATTCGTATAGGTGTGGTGAATGTAGTTGTGTGAGTGCTTCCAGGCTTCGGCGGTCGACGCGGTATCCCAGTCCCACACCGAGGAATGGATATCGGGATCGTTCATCCAATCCCACTGCCCGTGCATCACATTGTGGCCGATCTCCATGTTCTCCAAGATCTTGGCCATTCCCAGACAGGCCGTGCCCAGGACCCAGGCGGTTTTAGAGCGCGATGCGAGCAACAGCACGCGGCCGACCACGACAATCTGGCGCTGGACCGAGATCACCGTCTTGATGTAATGCCGGTCCCGTTCACCGAGATCGGCGAATACCTCGTCATGAATCGCGTCCAGTTCTTTCGCGAGCTTTTCCAGCTCTTGCTCGCTCAGGCGGGCAAGAAGCTCGCCCCCGGTGGTTTTCGCGGCGGTTGTCATAAGCCGCTCCTTTCGATCACAGTTCGAGCTCAACATCGCCTTCGGCGGTGTTGATGCAGATCCGTACGTCTTGTTCGGTGGGTTCGATCACGTCACCTGAGCGCAGGTCACGCAGCTTGCCCGACTTCAGCGTCCCGACGCAGGTATGACAAATTCCGATTCGACAGCCGTAGGCGAGGTTCAGACCGGCCTTCTCCCCCGCCTCCAAAATCGATGTGCCGCCGTCACATTCGACGTCCTTCTCGCTGTCCAGAAAACACACTGTGCCGCCCTCACCGGCGTTGGCGTCGCCGCCGATCTTGGGCTGGAAGCGCTCAAAGTGCAGACGGTCGCGGTCCCCGTTGCTTTCCCAGTGCTCGATCAGCGCGTCGAGCATGTCGCCGGGACCCGAGCAAAAAGCCTCGCGCTCGCGCCAGTCCGGGCACACCTCGTCCAAATCGCCTGGCTCCAGCCGGCCGCGTTCGGCGGTGAGACGCAAGTCCAGCCGCATCCCAAGGTGGCGGCGCTCGAACTCTTCGAGAACCGACAAGAACATGACCTGCTCACGGGTGCGCGCGGAGTGGATGACCACGACATCGCCGAAGTCATCCCCGTGATCGATGCTGCGCAACATGCTGATGATCGGCGTGATGCCGCTGCCCGCGCTGATGAACAGCATCTTGGCCGGCAGCGGGTCGGGCAAGGTGAATACGCCTTCTATCTCGCCGAGCCGCACCAGATCCCCGGGCTGGATCTTCTGCACCAGATATGGCGACACCACACCGCCGTCCACCTTCTTGGGCGTCACGCTGATCAGCCCGTCCTCGGGCGCAGGATCCGACGTCAGCGAATACGCGCGCCAGTAGTAGACGCCGTCGACGACCACGCCGAGTCGAACGTATTGGCCGGGCTTGTGGCCTGGCCATTCGTAGCCGGGCCGGATCAGGACGCTGGCCGCTTCCGAACCCTGCGGCTCGATGCGTTCGACCTTTCCGCGCAGCTCCCTGGTGGTCCAGAGCGGATTGATCATCTCCAGGTAGTCGTCGGGCTGTAGTGGACTGAACAATCGTCGTACCGCCCGCAGGAACAACCGACGCCCGCGGGGGACGTTGGGCTGTGCGCCGCGTTCAGCCATGCCGTCAGAGTACACAGTTGTACACCGATGCTAAACATCGATCTGAATTGCGTTGTAACACAGGCAATACCATGCATATCGGTCCGCGCCCAAACAGAATTAGCCGTTTACTGACGGCTGTCTATTAATTCTGGGCTGTTGAGACGGATACCTGTGCCGTGTTCCCGGGTAGCCAGCGCCCAAACCTTTGTTCAGATACTCCGCGCCGGCCGCTCACGGGGCGCCGCGCCGATGCCGCGCCTATTGTCGATGGGTGCTGATCGGCTTCCTCCTCGCTCTGGGCTGCTCGATCTGCTACGGCACGGCGACCGTGTTGCAAGCGGCCGGGACGCGATCGGTGGAAGCGGGCAGCGGCTCGGGCGTCGACACCGTGTTGCTGTTGCGCGCCGTCCGCCAGTGGCGCTACCTGGCCGGCATCGGCCTCGACGTCGCGGGGTTTCTGCTCCAAGTGGCCGCGCTGCGCCTGGTGCCGATATATGTCGTCGCCGCGGCGTTGGCCGCATCGATCGCCGTCACCGGCGTCGTGGCCGCATGGGTCTTGTCGGCGCGGCTGTCCTCGGCCGAATGGACGGCTGTGGGCGTGGTCTGCGCCAGCCTCGCCATCCTCGCGCTGGCCGCTGGGCCCGGGCACTTTCGGCATGGCCCCGCCGGGCTCGGCTGGGCGCTGCTGGGCGTGGTGGCCGCGATATTCATCGCCGGCGCGGCCGCCGGACGCCTGCCCGACCGTGCGCGTGCGCTGGCACTCGGGCTCGGCGCCGGAAGCGGTTTCGGCGTCGTCGAGGTCGGCGTGCGCCTGATCGACGGGCTCGATCCCACCCGACGCTCCTTCTACGTCAACCCCGCCCTGTACGCCGTGGCGGCAGGTGGCGCCGCGGGATTCCTGTTGCTCACCTCAGCGCTGCATCGCGGATCGGTGACCACCGCCGTGGCGGGGATGGTTGTCGGTGAAACGCTCGCGCCCGCGATCGTCGGGGTGCTGTGGTTGGGCGACACCGCGCGCGACGGGCTCGGCTGGCTGGTGATCGTCGGGTTCGCTGTCGCCGTGTGCGCGACGCTGGTGCTGGCGCGGTTCGGGGAAGCGCCCGCACCCACCGAAGCCGGTGAGGTTCCCCCTCAGTCGGGCCCCTGAATCAGGTGCCCGGCGATGGATGCCGCACGGCCATCGGCGTTTTCAGCCGCCGGAGCGTAGGCGGTGCCACGTGCGGGGCGCATCCACAGCACACCGTCCTGCGCGCTGACGCCCGCAGCGATGAGCGCACGCTTGAGGATCTTGTTGGTTGCCGTCGCGGGCAGGTGGTCGTTGATGCGCACGTAGCGCGGCCACGCCTTCGGTGACAGATCGGCCTGTGCCGCGAGGAACTCCCCGAAATCGTTCGGGGTCAGGTCCGCCCCGGCGCGCAGCACCAGGGCGGCCATCACCTGGTCACCGACCCGGTCGTCGGGGACCGCGTAGACGGCGACCTGGCTGAGTCCGGGTAGCCGCGCCAGGATCCGCTCGATCGGGGCGGCCGCCAAGTTCTCCCCGTCCACCCGCATCCAATCGGAGGTCCGGCCGGCCAGGTAGATCCAGCCGTCGGCATCCCGGTAGGCCAGATCGCCCGACCAGTACATCCCGTGCCGCATGCGCTCGGCCGTGGCGCCGGGATCGTTGTAGTAGCCGGCGAAGGGCCCCGCCCCCTGGGTGTTGACGAGCTCGCCGACGGCCTCATCGAAGTTGGTCAACGCCCCGTGTGCGTCGAACTTCGCTACGGCACATTCGGTCAGCGTCGTCGAGCTGTAGATGCTCACCCCGGGGTACGGCTTGCCGATGGAACCGGGCGGGGTGCCGTCTTCTCGGACGACGATCACCGCGAACTCGCTGGAGCCGAAGCTGTCCACCACGCGGCATCCGAAACGCCGTGCGAATTCGGCGATATCGCGATCGGTCGCCTCGTTGCCGAAGGCCACCCGCAACGTGTTCTCGGCGTCGTCAGGCCGCTCGGAGGTGGACAGGATCAACGCCAGCGGCTTGCCCACGTAGTTCAGGTAGGTCACGTTGTAGCGGCGCACGTCGTCCAGAAACCGGGACGGCGAAAACTTGGCGGGCACCATGGTGGCCCCGCTGCCGATGGCCACGGCCCACCCGGCGGCGACACCGTTGGAGTGAAACAGCGGCATCGCCAGATAGCAGACATCCGCGGCGGTGACGTCGTACTGGAAGATCAGGCTGGCGCCGCACATGATCGCCATCCCGTGCGCGAACCGCACCACCTTGGGGTCGCCGCTTGTCCCCGAGGTGAAGATCATCATGAACGTGTCGGCGGCGCCGACCTCGCGGTGCGGAGTCAGCGGCGGCGCCGCGGCCACCGCGTCGGCATAGCGCGCGCCACTTACGTCAAGAACCTGAATTCCCCGGAGATCCATGCCCTCCAGCAGGGGCATGTGTTCGTCGTCGACGAGCAGAATTTGGCAGTCGGAGCGCCGGATATCGGCGAGCAGAGCGGTCCCGCGGCGGGTCGTGTTCAGGCCGCACAGCACGTAGCCGCCGAGCGCGGCGGCGGCCATCGCGCGCAGCATGGCCGGTGAATTGCCCAGCGCGGCACCGACATGCAGCGGCCGCGCGGGATCGGCGCGCGCGATCAGCGCCGCCGCCTCGGTCTCGGCTTCGGCGAGGTGCTCGCGCCAGGTCCAGGTCTGTTCGCCGTGCGCGATCGCCGGGGTGTTCTCGTGTCTGCGCTGCCGCAACAGCTGCTGAACCGTCTCGATCATCGGGTCGTCAACGGTGTCATGCGGGCCGGTACTTCAGTAGCGTGATCCCGTCGTCGAGATCGTCGAACACCGGCTCCACCCGCATCCCGATCCGGATGTCGCCGGGATCGACGTCGACCAACTCGGTGCTGAATTTCGGTCCGGCATCCCACTGCACCACCGCGGGCAGCTGCGGTAACGCGTCGGCCCACGGCGGCCCGGTGGGCCGGCGCGCGATCGTGAAGGTATACAGCGTTGCGGCTCCGTCGATTTCACGCCATTCCAGGTCGTCGGCCAGGGTACCCGGGGCGAGGGTGCGCGGGTAGAACACGTACCGCTGAAGTGACGGCGAGTACTGCACCAGGATGCGGTGCTGCGCGAGGGCGTCCCAGAAGGGCTGGGAGACGGGCGTGGGCTCGGGGACGGGGCGCGTCATCGCTAATCCCCCTGCATGAGCAGCGCGACCTGCTCGCTCATGATGCCGCCGTTACCCGTCACGAACGCGGTGTGGCAGTCGGGCACCTGCGCGTCGCCGGCGCGCCCCATGACCTGGCGTGCGCCGTCGACGACGTGGTGCAGGCCGCCGGCCATGCCGGCCTGGCCGAAGGAGAGTTGGCCGCCCGCGGTGTTCAGCGGGAAGTCGCCGCGGTAGGTCAGGTCGTGCTCGCTAATCCACGACATGCCTTTGCCTTTCGCGCAGAACCCGGAGTCCTCCAGACTCATCAGGACCGTGATGGTGTAGCAATCGTAGATCGAGGCGACGTCGACATCGGACCGGCTCAGCCCGGCCATCGCGAAGGCCCGTTCCGCGGCGCGCGCGATCGGCGTCGACAGCAGGTCCTCGGCGTAGGTGGGGGTTTTGAAGGCGATGTGCTCGCCGAATCCCCTGATCCAGACCGGGCGGTGGCGGGCGCGGCGGGCGACGTCGGCGTTGGCGATCAACACCGCCGCTCCCCCGTGCACGCGCATCACCGTTTCGAGCATGTGGATGGGATCGGCGATCATCGGGCTCTCCAGCACGTCGATCACGGTGATCGGGGCGCCGTGAAAGGCCGCGCCGGGATGGGCACACGCGTTGGTGCGTTGGTCGACGGCGATCTTGGCGACCGCGGCGGGGTCGTAGCCGAATTCGGCCGCGTACCGCTGAGCGATCTGGGCGTAGGGCGCGTTTTGGCCGACGTTGCCGTAGGGGATCTCGAACTCGGCCTGCGGCGAGCCGTAGTTGTTGGAGGAGGCCCCATACCAATTCGGGTCGGGCGGGGGCCGCCGCCCGGACTGCGGCACCGACGCCGAGCCCGGCACCACGGCCAGCGCCGCCTCGCAGATGCCGAGTTCGACGGCCGCCGCGGCCCGCCACACCATGCCGGCCGACGTGGCCCCGCCCAGATCGACCCGTTCACCGAAATCCAGTGCCAAACCCAGGTATTCGCACAGCGTGGCGGGCGCGAACATGGCCGACTCGGCGACGCCATGCGTCAGCAGGCCGTTGACGCAGCCGGGATCGACACCGGCGTCCTCGATCACCATCTTCGCCAGCAACGCGTACTGGTCGAGGGTGAACAGCGCCGGGCGGGTGGGACGCCGTTCGGCCGGCAACTCGGCGATGCCGACGATCGCGGCTTCGCCGCGCAGCCCGCTCACGCCGACGTCCCCCGCAGCGGCAGCTCGACCGTGGCGGTGCCCGGCATCAGCACCGTGTCGTCGCGGAGCCCGGCGACCTGCAGATCGACCAGCCCGGTCCCGTTGTCGCCCAGGCGTTTACCGGTGACCTCGCCACCGAAGCTGAGCGGCTCACCGGGATAGGCGATCGCCCGGTTTTGCACCGAGAATGCCACGAGACGGCCCCGCCCGCCGATCCAGTCCCCGAGGGCGCGGGCCAGCAGCGCCGCCTGCAGCGGACCGTGCACCAGTACGTTGTCGTATCCCTCGGTGTCGCGGGCCCACTGTTTGTCGTAGTGAATGCGATGCCCGTTGTACGTCGCGGCGCTGAAGAAGAACATCTGGGTTTCGTCGACGGTGACGGTGAGCGTGGGAATGTGGTCGCCCACGGCGATGTCGTCATAGAACACCTGCGCCGCGGTCACAAGCACCACTCCTCCTCATCGCTTCGCTCTGCATCGTCGTCGGCGCGGGTCATGGGCGGGCGATCATCGACGTCGACGCCTCGGCCAGCAGCTCGCGGTCCTGGTTGCGGTACACCGTGTGCCAAGTGACGAGCACGAATCTGCCGGAGCGGCCCTGCTTTTCGACGATCGACTCGATGGTTCGCACCATCTCGATCTCGTCGCGATGGTAGGCCGGCAGGTGAAAGGTGAAGCTCTCCCCGCCGGCCATCCGCTTGGGGGCGCGGGGAAACGCGAGGCTGCCGGAGGCGGCGCCGGAGGATCCGTCGGGGCGCAGCGACTCGAGCCGCGACACCCCGAGCACCGCGTACTGCAGAAACAGGGGCGGGCAGATGACGTCGCGAAAGCCGTTGGCGCGGGCGTACTCGGGGTCGAAATACAACGGGTTGTCCTCACCCACCGCGGCCGCCCAGCGTTGCCAATCGCGCCGGTTCACCTCACCGGTCGCCGACGCCGCGACCGTGCCCACCCGCGATGCCGACTCGGCGTCGATCAAGCTGTCCTCACTCACCGGCTCTCCCCTCGTGCATGCTCGCCTGCAGCCACGATGCGGCGACGTCGGCTCCGCCGCCGAACGTCGAGCCGAGCCGCGCCCGTTCGGTCCACAAATGCAGGTCGGTCTCGATGACATAGCCCATCCCGCCGTGCAGCTGGTGGGCGTCCAGCGTGATCGCCCGGGCCGCGGTGGCCGCATGCATGCGCGCGATGGCCGTCTCCCTGTTCGCGGTGTGGCCGCGTCCCAGCCAGAACACCGCCGCGTGCGCGGCCAATCGCGCTGCCGCCAGGGCGATGTGCATATTGGCGATCAGATGCTGGGCGGCCTGAAACGACGCGATGGGCCGCCCGAATTGATGGCGCAGCTTGGTGTACTCGACGGTGCGGTCCAGCACAGCCTGCCCGACGCCCACCAGGTCGAGCGACCCCAACGCCACCGCGGTGTTGGCCAGCCGGCGCAATCCCTGCGCGGAGACACCGTCGAGCACCGCGTCTTCCGCCACCACCGCTTCGTCGAAGCGCACGGTGAATGCGCGGTACCCGCCGGCCATGTCGAGCGGCTCCATGGTCACACCGCCGGCATGCGCGTCGACGATGAAGACCAGTGTGTTTTCGGCCGCGGCGGCCGACACCAGGATGAGATCGGCGACATCGGCGTCGGCGACGTAATCCGCGATTCCGTTGAGCCGCCACAGTTCCGAGGCGGGATCGGCGCGCAGCGACGGCGAGACGAGCGCGGCGTCGCGGGCGTTCCAGAGCGCGGTGGTGGCGCGGATGCTTCCGGACGCGAGCGGCGGCAGCCAGGTGGCCTTGACGTCCGGGGAGCCGAGCTGCTCGATGGCGAGGGCGGCGTGCACGCTGGCGTGCACCGTCGTCGGACACAGCGCGCGACCGGCTTCGGTGTAGAAGACGGCGAGGTCGTCGAGCGCGCCGCCGGCGCCGCCATACTCCTCGGCGATGGCGAGGCCGAAGACACCCGCGTCGGTCAGCGCCTTCCACAGGGCCGGGGTGCGGCGGTCCGCGTCCGGTTCGTCGAGGGCGCGCACCAGGCTGACCGGATTCTCGGCGGCCAGCAGGGCGCGTAACGCCGCGGCGAACGCGCGCTGTTCGGTGGACAGGATCGTCTTCATCGGGGGCGCGCCAGGCTGCCGTCAGCGTCCATAGGACGGCATTCCGTGCCCGCGCTGCGCGATGATGTCGCGAAGCACCTCGTTGGTGCCCCCACCGAAGCGCATCAGCGGGGCGGCCCGGTAGAGCCGCTCGAACTTGCCGGCCAGCGGCGCCTGTTCGCTGCGATGCGCAAGCAAGCCGTCCGGGCCCAGCAGATCGAGCGCCAGATCGGCGATGCGCTGCCGCAGCTCGCTGGTGAATACTTTTTCGACGCTGACCTCGACGGTCGGAATCACGTCGCTGTCGAGGATCGACGCCGCCTCGTAGCCCATCAGGGTGGCCACCGCGACATCGGCTTCGGCCTGCGCCAGCCGACGGCGAAGCGACGCGTCGTCGGCGGGCAGCGTTCCGTCCCGCCGCGGGCTTCGCGAAAGCTCATGCAATTCCTCGACGGCGCGCCGCAGGTCCCCCGCGTTGGTCAATGCGCCGCGCTCGAGATCGAGCGCGCCGGTGATGTACGTCCAGCCGCGGTTGACGTCGCCGACGAGGTTGGTGACCGGCACCCGCACATCCTGGAAGTGCACCTCGTTGGTGCGGTAGCCCGACCACGCGTAGAGCGGGCGGATGTCGACGCCGGCGCTGTCGATCGGGACGATGATGACGGAGATGCCGCGGTGGCGGGCGCCGGTTGGGTCGGTGCGGACGCAGAGCCATTCGTGCGTCGCCCGCTGGGCGCCGCTGTTCCAGATCTTGGTGCCGTTGATCACCCATTCCTCGCCGTCCCGCGTGGCGCTGGTCCGCAGATTTGCCAGGTCGGTCCCGGCGTCGGGCTCGGAATAGCCGACCGCACAGATCATTTCGCCCCTGGCGATCGGTGGCAGCCATTCGTTCTTGTTGCGCTCGGTGCCGTGCCGCATGATCATCGGCGCCACCGATGTGACGGTCAGGTCGGGGCCGGGCACACCCCAGTATTCGAATTCGCTCATCAACAGATGCAGGTGAATGGCGCCGAGACCCAGACCGCCATACTCGCGCGGCCAGTTCAGCCCGAACCAGCCCTTGGCGCCGATCTTGTTGCGGAACCGCGCCACTTCGCCGTGGGGAAACTCCAGGTCGTGCGCGGCGAGCTCGGCGCGCAGGGCGGGGGTGACGTTGTCGCGCAGAAACTCGCGGACCTCGGTCAGCCAGGCACGCTGCCCGGCGTCGAGTTCGAAATCCATTCCCGGCACCCGTGCCTTTCGTCAAGCCGTTCACCAAGCAGCGCCAGCGTAGCGCGGCGGCGAGTGTGCGCCCGGAATTTCGCCGTGGCATCACCTTCGACGCCCTCCCCCGATGCCGTCTTCCCCGACGCAGAGCAACGCGGATTTCGCCGACGCCTGTCATTGACGGGTGGCAATGAGTGACATAGGTTGGCGACCGTGCCCCCGGCATCAACGACCTCACAATCGCGTTCACCCGTCGTCAGCACCAGAGCGGCCCAGCGGCTTGCGACGCGGGCGCGCCTGTTCGACGCGACGGTGGCAGAGATCGGCAGATCGGGATTGGCGGGAACGGACGTCGCCGCGATCGCGACCGCGGTCGGGGTGGCACGGGGGACGTTCTACTTCCACTTCCCTACCAAAGAGCACGTGCTGGTCGAGTTGGAGCGGGCCGAGGAGATCAAGATCGTCGCGAAACTCGCCAACCGGAAGACCGGATCTTCCGATCTGCTGTCCATGCTCAAGCTGTTGGTGCGCGAGGTGCTCGACGCCGAGCAGCGGTTGGGCCCGGTGGTCTTCAGAGACATGCTGGGGCTGCACTTCTCTGCGACGAGGCCGATCGAGGACGAGTTGGCCGAGCATCCGCTGGCCAGCTTCCTCATCGCCACGCTCACCAAAGCCCAAACCGCGGGCCAGGTGGTTCGGGATGCCGACCCGGGCGAGCTCGGGGTGATCTTCTTGACCGGGCTATTTGCGTTGCTGGCCACTGGCGCACCGGCATCCCGGGCACGCAACGCCCTACTCAACCGATATGTGAAAACCGTTGTTTCGGGAATGGAGGCATCATGAGCCGCACGGGGATCGAGGGTTACCGAGATTATCTGGCGCACCGCGACGGGGACGCCGACCTACTGCATCGACGCCTCGCCAATCGGGAGGAATTCTTCGAATCGCTGGAGGCCGATCCCGTCCGCTCTGCCCATGTCGTCGACCGTGGCGTGTTCATGAACAACCTGCGTCGTCGGCGCCCCGAATCAGGGTTATCCCAGGAAATGCTGTTCCTCCTGGCGACCGCCAAGCTGAACCAAGCCGAACGATTCGGCGTGGATTTGGGGGATACCTACGGACGCATCGGCGGCGAGGACCAGCCGCCGGAACGGATCTATCTCGCGCTCGAAGAGCACTATCACACCAGGCTATTGGCGTACGTGCTGGACATATTCGGTTTGCCGTTCCACGTGGTGGTGCCCCCGTTCGTGATGCGCCAGTTCGTCAAGATGGAGGTGTTCTTGCCCGAACGCATCGGGTTTGCCTTCGTGGGCGCTGCCGAAATGGCGGGTTGCATCATGTTCGACGAATTGCGCCGCGCCGGCGTCGAATTGTTCGCCGGCGAACCAGAAGTCGCCGCACGGATTGAGCGGCTCTACACCGAAATCCTCACCGATGAGCTGGGCCACGTCGGTTACTGCGCCGCGCGCTGCAGTCGCGCGGAGCGAGCGCTGATGCGTTGGCTTTACCCGTATTTCGGAAAGCTTTTCGCTCGCCAGACCGCCGAGATCAGCCGTCTCATCGACCGCGAAAGACTT
>NZ_JAICZA010000246.1 GCF_025933915.1 Mycobacterium sp. | reverse complement strand
GACGACATCAGCTGCAGATAATCGACGACCACCAGGCGCAGGTCGGCTTTCTGCCGCAGCCGGCGCGCTTTGGCGCGGATCTCCATCATCGTCAGGTTCGGCGAGTCGTCGATATACAGTGGCGCCTCGCTGATTTCGCTCATCCGACGTGCTAGCCGAGTCCAGTCCTCGTCGCTCATCCGACCCGAACGCATATCGGCGAGTTTGATTTTCGCCTCCGCCGACAGCAGCCGCATCACGATCTCGGACTTGCTCATCTCCAGCGAGAAGATGACGCTGGCCATGCGGTGCTTGATCGAACACGACCGCAAAAAATCCAAACCCAGCGTGGAATTGTGCGTCGGCACCATCCCGCGCCCCGCCAGGTACAGGTGCGCGGGATCGTCCACCTCGACGCAGCGGACCGGGACGCTGGGCACCCGGCGTGCCGACTCGATCTGTACTACCGGAGCCAGCAGTCCGGTGGCGGTCCGCTGTCCGGCGTACCGAGCGGCGGACCCTTCTACGACGATTGCGTCCACACCGGACCGCAATTGGGCCGACGTGCGAATGCCAGCAGAGGTCGGCCACTGATGCGCCGCGTCGGCGACAATGACCGTCCCGTCAGAAAATTCCACCTCATAGCACGGCCGTCCCAGCATCACGTCGGTGGCAGCGACGACCCGCGTCGGCTGTCCGTCGGCGCCGAGCAACTCATCACCGACCGCGACATCAGCCATCGTCGTCCAGCCGCTCGGCGTGGGCAGCGGCGTGTCCAACGCGAGCGCCTTCCCCACTCCAGGCCTGGCCGCCACGATGATCATCTGCCCCGCATGTAGACCGTTGGTCACCTCGTCGAGCTCGGTGAAACCGGTCGGCACGCCGCGCGCCACGCCGCCGTTGGAGGCGATGGCGTCGATCTCGTCCATCGTCGGCTGCAGCAGATCCTCGAGCGGTACGAAATCCTCCGTTGTCCGGCGGTCGGCCACCTCGTAGATCTCGGCCTGCGCGCGGTCGACCACCTCGGCCACATCGGCGCCCTCGGCGCCCGCATAGCCGTACTGCACCACCCGTGTGCCCGCCTCGACCAGGCGCCGCAGTAGCGCCTTCTCGGCGACGATGGTCGCGTAATAGCTCGCGTTGGCGGCGGTGGGGACCGTCGAGATCAGCGTGTGCAGATACGGCGCTCCACCGATCCGGCGCAGCAGGTTGCGGCGGTCCAATTCGGCGGCGACCGTCACGGCGTCGGCCGGCTCACCACGCCCGTACAGGTCCAGGATCGCGTCGTAGACGTTCTGGTGCGCGGGGCGATAGAAGTCCCCGGGCCGCAGCCGCTCGAGCACATCGGCGATGGCGTCCTTGCTCAGCAGCATGCCGCCCAAGACGGCCTGCTCCGCCGCGAGATCCTGCGGTGGCTGCCGCCCGAAGTCCTCGCTGGGCGACGACGAATCCATGCCCGACGTCAGATCATCGACGACCGCCATGGATTCCCTTCTCCCCGTTTCCACGCACCCGAACATACATTCGATAGACGACATTGAGGGTAGGTCAAGGTATTGACACCTTCGCCCCAGAACAGTCGCGCGTCCGGCGCCGGGACGACGTTAGACGTTGCTGGCTACTAGGTAAACGGGGCGCTGTTCATGAAGCTGTGCATCGTGTGTGCATATCCGTCGACACCTGTGTTGAGCGGGGTGTGGAGAACCTGTGGATTAATGCAAAGGGCTAGGGCATCTGTGCAGATACCGGCCATACAACGCCATGAAATTTGTGTGGACAAGAATCTCTACGGCGTGTCGGGCCAGGTTACCGTCCCGGGCGTGTTGGCTTTCCGCCACATTTTCCCAGCGTTACGGGCCGGTAACGGGGACCACCTGGATACACCCCAGAAATAGTTCGCTAGGGAGCGCGTCCGCGACCGTCCGGGGCGAAGCGCAGCCACAAGCCCGCAGCGCAACAGACCCCGACGGCGGCCGACCAAGGTCACCGCTGGGAATGAGCAAATGTTGAGCGCTTAGCTCTGCGCGACTACCTCGACCGCGACCTCGACGTCGACCTCCGGGTGCAGGTGCACCGCCACCGGGTGGGTGCCGAGGGCTTTGATGTGCGACTTGGGCAGCCGGACGATCCGTTTGTCCAGGTTGGGGCCGCCGGCCTTCTTGATCGCGGCGACGACATCGCCGGCGGTCACCGAGCCGAACAGCTTCCCGGAATCCGCCGCGGTCTTCACCGGCAGCGAGACCTGCCCCAGCGCCTCGATGGCGGTCTTGAGTTCGTTGGCGTGGCCGAGGTCGCGCACCACCTTGGTTTCGCGGGCCCGGCGGATATCGTCGGCCTGCTTCTGCGCACCGCGCGAGGCCACGATCGCCAGGCCGCGCGGGAGCAGGTAGTTGCGGCCGTAGCCGTCCTTGACCTCGACAGTGTCGCCGACGGCACCGAGGTGGTCGACGTCAGCCGTCAGAATCAGCTTCATCGTTTCGTACTTTCAGTTGGGTTAAAAAGGCGTGGCGTCTATCGCGCCGAGGAGGTGAAGGGCAGCAGAGCCACCTCGCGGGCGTTCTTCACCGCGATCGCGACGTCGCGCTGGTGCTGCACACAGTTGCCGGTCACGCGGCGCGCACGGATCTTGCCGCGCTCACTGATGTACGTGCGCAGCAGCGCGGTGTCCTTGTAGTCGATCGCTTGTCCCTTCTTCGAGCAGAAGACACATTTACGCGCCTTGACCGGCTTTTCCGGAGCCGGGCGCCGCTTGTTGGACTTGGCCATGTCTGTCTTTCTTTCCCTTTTCTACTGCTGAAGTTCTTTGTGTCAGAACGGCGGTTCGTCGTCGCCGCCGGCGAACGAGCCCGACGCGGGCGCGCTGCCCCAGGGGTCGTCGGCGGGCGCGTTGCTCGCCGGCGCCGCCTGCTGGCGGGATCCACCGCCGCCCCCACCGCCGAAGCCGCCGCCACCACCGCCGCCACCACTGCGCGAGGCCTTGTTGACCTTGGCGGTGGCGTACCGCAGTGAGGGGCCGATCTCGTCGACCTCGACCTCGAAGACGGTGCGCTTCTCACCTTCACGGGTCTCGAACGAACGCTGCTTGAGCCGGCCCGTGACGATCACGCGGGAGCCGCGGGTGAGGCTTTCGGCGACGTTCTCGGCGGCTTCCCGCCAGATGTTGCACCGCAGGAACAGCGCCTCGCCGTCCTTCCACTCGCCGCTCTGGCGGTCGTAGATCCGAGGCGTCGACGCCACCGTGAAATTCGCGACGGCGGCACCCGACGGGGTGAACCGCAGTTCAGGGTCTGCGGTCAGGTTTCCGACAACGGTGATAGTGGTGTCACCAGCCACAGTTTCCTCCTCGTTCCACGCTGTTCCTCGCCGCTCCGGTAGTGGATGTCATGAGCGTGTTCTCGCTGAAGCCTACGCAGGTGCACCCCGCCGTGGGTCCACGGCGCGGCCACGATTGTTAGTGCTTGTCGGTGCGCATCACCTTGGTGCGCAGCACCGACTCGTTGAGGCTCAGCTGGCGGTCGAGCTCGGACACCGTCGCCGGCTCGGCTTTCAGGTCGACCACAACGTAGATGCCTTCGGCGTGCTTGGCGATCTCGTAAGCCAGCCGGCGCTTACCCCAGATGTCGACCTTGTCGACGCTCCCGCCGTCCTTGCGAACGACATTGAGGAACGTCTCCAGCGACGGAGCAACGGTACGTTCGTCGAGCGTGGGGTCAAGAATGACCATGATTTCGTAGGGACGCATGGAAACCTCACCACCTCCTCTGGTCTATGCGGCCACGGTCGATCCGTGGCAGGAGAGTCGCCTGCGTCGGCAACCGCCCCAGGCTACCGGAAGGCGGGCTGACCACCAAAAATCCTCCCGATCACTTCCGGGTGTGCCGGTATTCGGCGGCCCGGGCGACCGTCGCGTCGTCGGCCTTGGCCAGCGAGCCCGCGTCGAAGGGCGGCTGCGGGTCGTACTCGATGAGCAGCTGAGCGGCCTGCGCGGCCTGACGATCGACGAGCAACTCCACCAGGCGCAAGGCCATGTCGATGCCGCTGGACACCCCGGCGGCGGTGATGATCCGCTGGGGTAGGTGCTCGACGACGCGGTCGGACACATAGTGCGCACCCAACTCGTTCAGCAGGTCGGCCGCGCTCCAGTGCGTCGTCGCGGTCAGCCCGTTCAGCAGTCCGGCCGCGGCCAGCAGCAGCGCGCCGGTGCACACCGAGGTGGTGAACCGGGTGGTCGGATGTACCGCCTGCAGCCAGGCCCGGATGGCCTCGTCGTGGATCAGCTGGCGGGTACCGATGCCGCCGGGGAACACCACCACATCCGGCGCTCCCACCTCGTCGAAGGTGGCATCGCAGCTGACGCCGAGCATGCCGTTCTCGGTCCGCACCTCACCCCGGCGGTGCCCGACGAACACAACCTCGATCGACGGGATGCGTTGCAGTACCTCGTAGGGACCCACCGCGTCCAGTGCGGTGAAGCGCGGAAAGATCGGAATCGCTACCAGATTCATGGCGTCATGGCGCCATCGCGGGTTGTTCTTCGGCACCGTCGGACGCCGGCGCGCTCGCGCGACGCGACCCTGCCGGTCGCAGCCAGTCCGGCAGCCAACCGGGCGGGGCGTCAGGTGCGCGGTCGAACGGCCCGCCCGCCGGATCGTCCACCCGTCCGCCCCATCGCACCAGGTCCTCGTCGGGCCGGTAGATCTGACGAATCACCAGCGCACACAGCCCGATGACCGCGATGTCACGCAGCAGCACCGTGGTCGTGAAGAACTGCTCGGGCAACGAACGGTTCGGGTTGCCATAGAGG
>NZ_JAICZA010000086.1 GCF_025933915.1 Mycobacterium sp. | reverse complement strand
TCAGCGCCGACGAGTTGATCGGCTGGTGTCGTGACCGCATGGCCGGGTTCAAGGTGCCGCGCGCGGTACAGTTCCTTGATTCACTCCCACTCAACGCGACGGGGAAGGTGATGAAGGACCAACTCCGATGAACAACGGCGATATTCATTCGATGGTGATCGCCTCGGACTACCGGATCCCGGATCCGTCCCGGGTTTGGCCGCTGCTGGAACGCAACAAAGCGGCCCTCGCCGATATCGGCGCGCACCACGTGCTGGTCTACACCTCAACACACGACTATGGCCGGGTCCTGGTGATGATCGGAGTCCACAGCCGCGAGCCGATCGTCGAGCTGCTGCGGTCCCGGGTCTTCTTCGACTGGTTCGACGAAGCCGGCGTCGACGACATCCCTGCGGTGTTCGCCGGCGAGATCGTCGACAGGTTCATCGCCCAGCCACCGACAACCTCGTCAGCACCCGGCGTCGTGGTGGCCGCCATCGCGTCCGTCAACGATGTACTCCTGCTGACTTCCGAAGTCAGCACGGCGATAGACAGGTTCACCACCGCCGGAATCCGAAAGACCTGGGTATTCCAGGCCTTCGACGATGACCACGAAGTGTTGATCCTGCAGGAGTTCCCCGACGAAGACAGCGCGCGGCAGTGGATCGACCACCCTGATGCCGCGGCGCAGTGGATGTCGGGAGCGGGTATCGGCGCCTACCCGCCGCTGTTCGTCGGCCGGTTCTTCGACATGATGCGCATCGGGGCGGACTGAGGATTCGCCCGTGTTCGTGTGCCTGTGTAACGGGGTCACCAGCCAGACGGTGACCGAGGCCGTGGAATGCGGGGCGTCGAGCACCAAAGAAGTTGCCGAGGCGTGCGGAGCGGGCGCCGATTGCGGTCGCTGCCGGCGCACGCTACAGGCCATCCTGCGGTCATCGTCGCCGGACCACACACCCAACTCGATTTGACCGGGTCCGCGCCGCCGTCGTCGTCAGCGGCGCGGACTGCCGTCCGGTGACGTCTGCTGGACGAGTTCGACGAGCAGGCGTGGAATCTCGAGCCGCGGCAGCACCACCTCGACGAACACCATGCGGTCTTTGTGTTTGGCCGCGGCGGTCAATGCGTCGTCGAGTTCCCCGTAGGTGTGAACCCGGAACGCCAGGTGGCCGGTGACGCCCAGTGCGCCCGGAACGTCAGTCCACTTCCAGCTCACGATGTCGTTGTACGGCGCCGTCTCGCCGTGGATCGCGCGTTCGACGGTGTAGCCGTCGTTGTTGACCACCACGATGACCGGGGAGAGCCCCTCGCGCGAGAAGGTGCCGAGCTCTTGGATGGTCAGTTGCGCCGCGCCGTCCCCGATGAGCAACACCGTCCTGCGGTCCGGATGCGCCACCGCGGCCCCGAGCGCGGCGGGCAACGTGTAACCGATTGAGCCCCATAGCGGTTGACCGATGAAGGTGACTCCTTGCGGCAACCGGTGGTCGGCCATGCCGTAGAAGGACGTGCCCTGATCGGCGAGCACCACGTTGCCCGGTGTGAGCGCCAGGCAAAGACGATTCCACAACATCTTTTGCGTAAGTGGTTGATCGCGCGGCGGGGACGGCGGGAGCGGTGCGGCGCGCGGCGGCGTCACCGGGGGCGACGAGATCCCGCGCCGGACCAGGATGGTGGCCAGTGCCTCCAGCGCTGCGCCCATTTCCAACGGCGCGAAGACTTCTCCGGCCACGCTGCTTTGATACTGGCCGACGTCGATGGTCCGGGCCGGGTCGATCCGCTGGCTGAAGAAGCCGCTCACCATGTCGGTGAACACCACACCGGCGGTGACCAAGACCGGCGCCTCTTCGATCGCGGTACGTACCGTCGGCGCACTGGCCGATCCCGCGTAGATTCCCAGGAAATTCGGTGCGCTCTCGTCGAGCAGGCTCTTCCCCCACATCAACGTGGCGTGCGGCACGACGTCCGCCGCCAGCAGCGCCTCCAGCTCTTTGATCGCCTGCAGGCGGTGGACGAGCAGGTCGGCGAGCACGGTGAGCTGGTGGTCGGCGATGAGCTCGGTCGCCGCCTCGACGAACATGGCCAGCGCGCGGGGGCTGGTGCCTCCGGGGTAGCGGGGCAGCGGCGCCTCGGGCGCTTCGGTGGGGAAGCGGGCCACGTCCGTGGACAGCAGGATGTATCCGGGTCGCTTCTGTTCGCGCACCTCGCACAGCACCCGGTCGATCTCTCGGCGCGCCGTTGCGGGCATGAGATTGGCTTGAGCGCAGGTGATTTCGCGGCTGACCCGGAAGAAGTGCTCGAAATCCCCGTCGCCGAGCGAATGGTGCAGTGCGCGCCGGGTGCCTTGGGCGTCCTTGGAGGGGCCGCCGACGATGTGCACGACGGGCACCTGCTCGGCGAAGCTCCCCGCGATCGCATTGGCCGCTGACAGCTCACCGACACCGAATGTCGTTACCAAAGCCGACATTCCGCGCAGTCGTCCATATCCGTCGGCGGCATAGCCGGCGTTCAGCTCGTTGGCGTTGCCGACCCACCGCAGGGTCGGGTGGGCGATGATGTGGTCGAGGAACTCCAGGTTGTAATCACCGGGAACGCCGAAGATCTCCGAGACGCCGAGTTCGGCGAGACGGTCCAACAGGTAGTCACCGACGGTGTATGCGGGATCGGTCACGGCATCAGTCACAGCCACGACGGTACGCTCGACCGAATCCATCCCGGGCGGGACGCCGTGCCAGTATCGTGCGGGCCATGGCACTCAAAGAATCCCGCGACATCGTGATCGAAGCCAGTCCCGAGGAGATTCTGGACGTCATCGCCGATTTCGAATCGATGCCGGAATGGTCGGACCCGCATCAGAGCGCGGAGGTCCTCGAGACCGGCGACGACGGGCGGCCCCGCCAAGTGAAGATGAAGGTCAAGGTCGCCGGGATCACCGACGAACAGGTGGTCGCCTACACCTGGGGGGCCGACACGGTGAGCTGGACGCTGGTCAACTCCTCGCAGCAAAAGGCACAGGACGGGAAGTACACCCTGATACCGCAGGGCGAGGCCACCCTGGTGAAGTTCGAGCTGTTCGCGGACCCGAATGTGCCGCTGCCCGGCTTCGTACTGAAGCGTGCCGTGAAGGGCACCATCGATTCCGCCACCAAGGCGCTGCGCGAGCGGGTGCTCACGGTGAAGAAGCGTAAGTAGTCTCGGTGAGCGGCGGTCGCCCGCTGGCCGGGGTGACACGTCTGGGGCTGCGATAAACGGTGGGGGATTTGGCGCCAATGCGCCTGCGGTGGAGCATTTTTCAAGCGGCGAAATCCGACGACGGACCGGGTGCATCCGCCCCCCGCACCGAATCACACGTCCACGATCGGCACAACGTTTAGGCCTTTAGGCCCCAAGGCTTGATTGCGACCGAGTGATCAGGAGCGTACGAGGCGCGCAATGGCCGCCGAGGCTTCGGCGAGTTTGCCCTCGGCCTCGGCACCGCCCTGGGCGACCGCACGTGTCACGCAGTGATCAAGGTGCTCGTCCAGCAGACTCAGCGCCACCGAGCGCATGGCACTGTTGACTGCACTGATCTGGGTCAGCACGTCGATGCAGTATTTGTCGTCCTCGATCATCTTCGCGATGCCGCGGACCTGGCCTTCGATCCGCCGCAGCCGTTTCGCGTAGTTGTCCTTCTTTGCGGAATACCCGCGCTGGGTTGTCACCGGGCCTCCACCATTGTCGTCAGCGGGTCGATCACGCCCCGTGTGGCCATCGTACCTACCCCGCGGGGGTACACATGCCGCGACGGCTAACGACGCAGCGCAGCGCATTGCCGATCACGCTTCCGCGCGGTTCTCGGACACCGCCCGGACCGGTCGAGCGACCGCCGGGGCGACCACGTCGCCTGACGAAATCGATTGGTAGAACGTCGCTTGCGCCGAACCGATCCGTACCCGGGTCGGTGTTGCTAAATTTGATGTCAGTGGCCGTAAAAGCATCACGCGAATTTGTCGTCGATGCGCCGCCAGAAGTGGTCATGGAGGCGCTGACAGATGTCCGCGTCCTGTCGTCGTGGTCACCGCTGCACAAACACATCGAAGTGATCGACCGTTATCCCGACGGCCGGCCCCACCATGTCAAGACCACCATCAAGGTTCTGGGGCTCGCCGACAAAGAGATCCTGGAATATCACTGGGGTCCCGACTGGGTCTGCTACGACGCCAAAGGCACCTCTCAGCAACATGGTCAGCACGTCGAGTACAACCTCACACCCGAAGGCGTCGGCCAGACCCGTGTGCGCTTCGACATCACCGTCGAACCGGGCCGGCCCATACCCGCGTTCATCGTCCGGCGGGCAAGCGAAAGCGCTCTCGACGGGGCGGAAAAGGGATTGCGGGAATTGGTGATGCGCGGCAACCGTTCAGCCGAGTCGGAATAGTCGTCATCGATGGTTTTCGGCCTCCATCGGCGGCGGTGCTGTTGTTAACTTGTAGGCAGTGGCTGTGCAAGCATCGTCGGAAATCGTGATCGATGCGCCTCCAGAGGTCATCATGGAGGCGCTCGCCGATATGGACGCGGTGCCGTCGTGGTCGTCGGTGCACAAGCGGGTCGAGGTCGTCGACAAGTACCCCGACGGGCGACCGCATCATGTGAGGGTCACGATCGCGGTGACCGGAATCCACGACACGGAACTGGTCGAATACCACTGGGGGCCGGACTGGATGGTGTGGGATGCCCACAAGACGGCCCAGCAACACGGTCAGCACGGGGAGTACAACCTGAGCCGGCTGGGCGACGACAAGACCAGGGTGCGCTTCACCATCACGGTCGAACCCTGGGCCCCGCTACCGGAGTTCTGGGTCGCGCGGGCCCGCAAGAAAATTCTTCATGCCGCCCTGGAAGGTTTGCGCACGCGGGTGATGGGTCTCGAGGGCTTCGGCCCGGCTAGGTAGCGTCGCGCAGCGCGGCCAGGCGCCTGATCGCCTCATCGAGCGTGTCGTCGCGTTTACAGAAGGTGAAGCGCACCAAGTGGTTCCACACGTCGGCCGGCCCGTGCGCTGTCTCCGGATCGCAGAAGGCCGACATCGGGATCGCGGCGACCCCGACCCTTTCCGGGAGCGCCGCGCAGAACGCGGTGCTGTCGTCATAACCCAACGGGCGCGGATCGGCGCACAAGAAATAGGTGCCGGCGCTGTCGTGCACCTCGAACCCGATATCGATCAGCCCGGCGGCCAGCCGATCGCGCCTCGCCTGCAAAGTGGCGCGCAGTTCGTCCACCCACGCGCCCTCCTTTTCCAACGCCAGAGCCACTGCCGGCTGGAATGGCGCGCCCCCGACATAGCTCAGATACTGTTTGGCCGCGCGCATCCCGGCGATGAGTTGTGCTGGGCCGCAAGCCCATCCGATCTTCCAACCTGTGCAGTTGAACATCTTGGCCGCGCTGGAGATGGTGATCGTCCGTTCGGCCATGCCGTCGAATCCGGCCAGCGGCACGTGTTGCCGGCCGTCATACACCAGGTGCTCGTACACCTCATCGGTGATCACCAACAGGTCGGCCGCGACGGCGATCTCCGCGATGGCCGTGAGTTCGGTCGTGCTGAGCACCGTGCCAGTCGGGTTGTGCGGTGAGTTGACGATCAGCGCGCGGGTCCGTGGCGTCACCGCCCGCCGCAGCGCGTCGGCGTCCAGCGCGAAACCGCGGCCGTGGGGGACCAGCGGCACGGTGACGCGGTGCGCGGCGGCCATCGCCACCACCGGCGAGTAGGAGTCGTAGAACGGCTCGATGAGTAAGACTTCCGAGCGGGGTTCGATCAGGCCGATCACCGCCGAGGCGATGGCCTCGGTCGCTCCGACCGTCACCAGCACCTCGGTGTCGGGGTCGTACTCGATGCCGTAGTGGCGCTGACGTTGGGCGGCGATCGCGTGCCGTAGCGACGCGATGCCGATCCCGGGTGGGTACTGGTTGATGCCGTCGGCGATGGCCTGCTGGGCGGCCTTCAGCATGGCCGGCGGCCCGTCTTCGTCGGGGAAACCCTGGCCAAGGTTCACCGCTGAAACTCGTGCGGCCAGCGCCGACATCTCGGCGAACACCGTGGTCGCGTACGGGCGCAGTCGCGAGACCGTCATGGTCGTCGAGCTTAACTTCCGGCCTCCGGCGTGACTGCAGCGTCAAGCTCGGCGCCGAACGTGACTGTCGCGTCACGCTCGGGCCGCTGACCAGTGCCAACCTGCCCAACCAACAGGTTGGCCGGGCCCTGCTGTTAGGGTGGAGCTGGACCTAGTCTTCAAGACGGATTCGAACCCTATTCGCGAACAGGAAGTCGTCATGTCCGAACAAGCTTTCATTTATGAGGCCATCCGCACACCGCGGGGCAAGCAACGCCACGGATCGTTGAACGAGGTCAAGCCGGTCAACCTGGTCGTCGGCCTGATCGAGGAAATGCGTACCCGGTTCCCCGACCTGGACGAGAACCTGATCAGCGACGTCATCCTCGGTTGTGTCTCCCCGGTCGGTGACCAGGGCGGCGACATCGCCCGCACCGCCGCACTAGTGGCCAAGCTGCCCGAGACGACCGGCGGCTTCCAGCTCAACCGGTTCTGCGCGTCGGGCCTGGAGGCGGTTAACCTGGCCGCGCAGAAGGTGCGTTCCGGCTGGGACGACCTGGTGCTCGCCGGTGGCGTGGAGTCGATGAGCCGGGTGCCGATGGGGTCCGACGGCGGCGCGTGGGCGCTGGACCCGGAAACCAACTATGCGGTCGGGTTCGTGCCGCAGGGCATCGGTGCCGACCTGATCGCGACCATCGAGGGCTTCTCCCGCGACGACGTCGACCGCTTTGCGTTGCGC
Source organism: Mycobacterium sp. (assembly GCF_025933915.1). Classification (GTDB taxonomy): domain Bacteria; phylum Actinomycetota; class Actinomycetes; order Mycobacteriales; family Mycobacteriaceae; genus Mycobacterium. Next base: position 13,148 of record NZ_JAICZA010000086.1, on the reverse strand, counting down.
AGCCAGGAGAAGGCCGCGGCGGCCTGGTCGGGCGGCTACTTCGCCAAGTCGGTGGTCCCGGTGCGCGACCAGAACGGCCTGGTGATCCTCGACCACGATGAGCACATGCGTCCCGACTCCACCCTGGAAGGCCTGGGCAAGCTCAAGACCGCGTTCGACGGTATCGGCGAGATGGGCGGCTTCGACGACGTGGCACTGCAGAAGTACCACTTCGTCGAGAAGATCAACCACGTGCACACCGGCGGCAACAGCTCCGGCATCGTCGACGGCGCCGCGCTGGTGCTGGTCGGTTCGGAGGCCGCCGGCAAGTCGCAGGGCCTGACTCCGCGGGCCCGCGTGGTGGCGACCGCCACCAGCGGCGCCGACCCGGTCATCATGCTCACCGGCCCGACACCGGCCACCCGCAAGGTGCTCGATCGCGCCGGTCTGACCCTCGACGACATCGACCTGGTCGAGATCAATGAGGCGTTCGCATCGGTGGTGCTGAAGTTCCAGAAGGACCTGAACATTCCCGACGAGAAGCTCAACGTCAACGGTGGCGCCATCGCGATGGGCCACCCGCTGGGCGCCACCGGCGCCATGATCACCGGCACCATGGTCGACGAGCTCGAGCACCGCAACGCGCGTCGTGCCCTGGTCACACTGTGCATCGGCGGCGGCATGGGTGTCGCCACCATCATCGAGAGGGTTTAAGGCCATGGCAGAGAACACCATTGCTTGGGATAAGGACGCCGACGGCATCGTCACCCTGACCCTGGACGACCCCACCGGGTCGGCCAACGTGATGAACGAGCACTACAGCGAGTCCATGCACAACGCCGTCGAACGCCTTGCCGCCGAAAAGGATTCGATCACCGGCGTGGTGATCACCAGCGCGAAGAAGACCTTCTTCGCCGGCGGTGACCTGAAGGGCATGATCAACCTCGGACCGGAGAACGCCGGCGAGGCGTTCGACACCGTCGAGTCGGTCAAGCGTGATCTGCGCGCGCTGGAGACCCTGGGCAAGCCCGTGGTGGCCGCCATCAACGGTGCCGCGCTGGGTGGTGGCCTGGAAATCGCGCTGGCCTGCCATCATCGCATCGCCGCCGACGTCAAGGGACTGGTCGTCGGTCTGCCCGAGGTGACCCTGGGCCTGCTGCCCGGTGGCGGCGGGGTGACCCGCACCGTGCGGATGTTCGGCATCCAGAACGCGTTCATGAACATCCTGTCGCAGGGCACCCGCTTCAAGCCGGACAAGGCGAAAGAGATCGGCCTGGTCGACGAGCTGGTCGGCTCCGTCGAGGAGCTGGTCCCAGCGGCCAAAGCCTGGATCAAGGCCAACCCCGACTCACACGAACAGCCCTGGGACAAAAAGGGTTACAAGATGCCCGGCGGAACCCCGACCAGCCCCGCGCTGGCCGGCATCCTGCCGTCGTTCCCGGCGTTGCTCAAGAAGCAACTCAAGGGCGCCCCGATGCCTGCGCCGCGGGCCATCCTGGACGCGGCCGTCGAGGGCGCGCAGGTGGACTTCGACACCGCCAGCCGCATCGAAAGCCGTTACTTCACCTCGCTGGTCACCGGCCAGGTCGCCAAGAACATGATCCAGGCGTTCTTCTTCGACCTGCAGCACATCAACGGCGGCGGGTCGCGGCCCGACGGCATCGAGCCGGTCAAGATCAACAAGATCGGTGTGCTGGGCGCGGGCATGATGGGCGCCGGTATCGCCTACGTGTCGGCCAAGGCCGGATTCGACGTGGTGCTCAAGGATGTCAGCCTCGAGGCCGCGCAGAAGGGTAAGGGCTACTCCGAAAAGCTTGAGGCCAAGGCACTTCAGCGTGGCAAGACCACCGAGGAGAAGAGCAAGGCGCTGCTGGACCGCATTACGCCGGCCGCCGACCCCGCCGACCTGGCGGGCGTCGACTTCGTGATCGAGGCCGTCTTCGAGAACCAGGAACTCAAGCACAAGGTGTTCGCCGAGATCGAGGACATCGTCGAGCCCAATGCGTTGCTCGGGTCGAATACCTCCACGCTGCCGATCACCGGTCTGGCGGCCGGCGTCAAGCGGCAGGAGGACTTCGTCGGGATCCACTTCTTCTCGCCGGTCGACAAGATGCCCCTGGTCGAAATCATCAAGGGCGAGAAGACTTCTGACGAGGCCCTGGCCCGGGTGTTCGACTACACGCTGGCCATCGGCAAGACCCCGATCGTCGTCAACGACAGCCGGGGGTTCTTCACCAGCCGCGTGATCGGCACGTTCGTGAACGAGGCACTGGCGATGCTCGGCGAGGGCGTGCCCGCGGCCAGCATCGAGCACGCCGGTTCGCAGGCCGGCTACCCGGCGCCGCCGCTGCAGCTGTCCGACGAGCTCAACCTGGAGCTGATGCATAAGATCGCCGCCGCTACCCGCAAGGGCGTCGAAGATGCGGGCGGCAAGTATGAGCCGCATCCGGCCGAGGCGGTCGTCGAGAAGATGATCGAAATCGGACGGCCCGGCCGGTTGAAGGGCGCCGGCTTCTACGAGTATGTCGACGGCAAGCGGACCCAGCTGTGGCCGGGCCTGGGGGACACGTTCAAGTCGGGCAGCGCCGAGATTCCGTTGCAGGACATGATCGATCGCATGCTGTTCGCCGAGGCACTCGAGACGCAGAAGTGCCTGGACGAGGGAGTACTGACGTCGACCGCCGACGCCAACATCGGCTCGATCATGGGCATCGGCTTCCCGCCGTACACCGGCGGTAGCGCGCAGTTCATCGTCGGCTACTCCGGTGCCGGCGGCACGGGTAAGGACGCCTTCGTGGCCCGCGCCAAGGAACTGGCCGCCAAGTACGGCGACCGCTTCCTGCCGCCCGCGTCTCTGAGCTGAGTCCTACCGCGAGCAGACGCGAAAGCCCCCGAAACAACGAGGTTTCGGGGGCTTTTGCGTTGTGTCGTCCGAAAAGCTAACGGTGCCTTTGGAACAGGTAGTACCGAGCCGGGGTTTTCTCGGCGCGGTCCAGCTCGCGTTCGGCACCCGCCGACAGTAGCGTCCAGCTTTGTGCGAAGCGTCGTTCCATCTCGGCGTGATCGACGCCGCGCACCCCGACCCGGCCGCCGGGCACGAACGCGACGATCAACAGCCGGGCATCGGGGGCGGCCACGGCGCTGACCTCTCGGACGTAGCCGTCGCGATCCGCGTCGCTCATGTTATGCAGGCAACCGTTGTCGATGATCAACTCGAAGTTCGCACCGATCCCGGCCTGGCTCAGCTGTGTGACGTCGGCCCGGACGAAGTCCACCGCCGCGCCGGCCGCGCCGGCCTTGGCCCGCGCCCGTTCGAGGGGCTTGGCCACGAAGTCGACAGCGGTGACCTTCCAGCCGTGCTGGGCGAGGTAGATCGAACAGTCACCGGTACCGCATCCGAGTTCCAGGGCGGACCCGGCGGGAAGTGCGGCGGCGTCGCTGGTCCCCTCGACCAGATCCCGCACGCTTTGGGCGAGCGGATGACCGTCCCACGGGGTGAAACCGAAGCGGTAAAAGATCCGAAACAGCGTCTGTTTGGAAGCCATAGCTCACCCTAAGCCGCGTGGCCGGTCACCCTTCTATCTGGTGGCGGCGGCGATTCGGCGCCATTCCGCGCGCGGGAAGGCTCGTGGATCGGCCAGTAGCACCTGGACGCAGACATGATCAGCGCCCGCGGAACGATGTTCGGCGACCCTGCCCATGATGGCGTCTTCGTCACCCCAGGCAATGATCGCGTCGAAGAGCCGATCGCTCACCTGTGTCACATCATCTTCGGAGAAGCCGCTGCGCAGCAGGTTGTTCGCGTAGTTGGGCAACGCCAAATACGACCGCAGCCAATCGGTTCCGACCTGGCGCGCCTCGTCGGCGCTGTCGGTCAGGATCACCGTCTGCTCCGGGAGCAGCAGGGGGCCCTGGCCCAAAGCCGAACGGGCAGAAGCGGTGTGGTCGGGAGTGACCAGGTACGGATGGGCGCCACCGGCGCGGCTCGCGGACAGTTGCAGCATCTTCGGGCCAAGCGCGGCGAGAACCCGGCGCTCGATGGGAACCGGCCGCGGCGCGGCATCCAATGCGTCGAGGAACGACGCCGTCGCCGCCAGCGGTTTGCGGTAGCGACCGGGCTGGCCGGCGTCGATCAGCGGTGCGTGGCTGACGCCGATTCCCAGCAGGAAGCGGTCCCCGTGCTCGGAGGTCAGCGTCGCATAGGATTCGGCGACGTCCTCCGGCGAATGCATCCACAGATTCAGGATGCCGGTGGCGATCACGGTCCGCTTGGTCGAGGCGAGCAGATGACCCACCGAGTCGAACACCGGTCCGCCGACGTCGGGTATCCACAACGCGGGGAAGCCGAGTTCATCGAGTTCGGCTGCTGCGTCGGCGGATTCGCCCGGGTCGCCGTAGCGCAGCTGACTGCTCCAGATCCCAACGCCGGTCAGTTCCATCTGATGCCTTCCCTTCTTGGCATGCGCCTGCCGCGGCGACTCGGTTCCGCGTCTTACTGGACATGCTGTCAGACGTCGCTTCCGGCGTATTCGGGGACCGGCATCGAATCGTGCATGCGGACTCCCTTGGTGTTCAGCTTGGCCAACGATCGGGATAGTGACCCTGGCATCGCCGAGATCAGTTGGGCTCCACGGGTTAACGCCCAGAGTCCAGCTTTTGAACCGGGGATGATGCCCTTGGCGGCGCCGCGAGCGAAGGACCGGCTGCGATGCACCGGTTCGCGCATCTGCAGTTCGTACGCGGCGAAGGCGCGTAGGTGGTCGCCGTCGGCCCGGGCGAGCTCTCCGGCCAGCACGTAGGCGCCGAGGACGGCAAGGCTGGTGCTGCCGCCCACGGCCGGGCCGGGGCAGTATCCGGCGTCGCCGACCAGGGTGACCCGGCGGCGCGACCACCTGTCCGTGCGCAGCTGGGTGATGGAGTCGAAGTAGAACGTGGGCGTGCGCTCGATTTCGGTCAGCCAGCTGTCCACCTGGTCGTGCATCCCGGCGAACGCGTCGCGCAGTAACTCCTTCTGCCGCACCGCATCGCGGTGGCCGTAGTCCAATTCCTCGTTGTTGCGAAACAGAAACACCACCCGTGCGTCGTCCAGGTGGTCCGCCGTGTAGATCCCGGCGAAACGGCCGACGCCGACGTGGCCGACCATCCGGCCGGGCTCGACCAGCGATTTGGGCGCCGACAACACCGACAGGTATCCCCCGAGGAAGCGCGTCAGCCCGGCCTCATCACCGAACGTCAGGCGCCGAACGTTGGAATGCAGGCCGTCGGCACCGACGATGACGTCGAAGGTGCGCGCCGGGGAGCGCTCGAACGCCACGGTGCCGTCGTGCTCGATCGCGGTGATCGAGTCGCCGAACAGGTACTCGACGTCGTTGCGGGCGGCGTCGTAGTAAATCTCGCTGAGGTCGTCGCGCATGATTTCCACGTGCCGGTCGGAGCTCGCGGCGTAGACCTTGGTGAGGTCGACCTCGATGGCCCGTGCCCGGCCTTCTCGGAACAACGCCAGCCGGTTCGTTCCGGTGGCCAGGGCCTCGATACGCGGCAGGACACCCATCTTCGCCGAGATTTCCATTGCGGGGCGGAACAAGTCGACGGCGTGACCGCCGGTTTTGCGCAACGTCGGTGCGCGCTCGACGACCGTGACGTCGAAACCGTAACGGGACAGCCAGTAGGCCAGCACCGGGCCGGCGACGCTGGCACCGGAAATGAGTATCCGCATGATCCACCTCCCGCACTTACTTAACGTTCGGTAAGCATAACATCCCACTTACCGATCGGTAAGTCAGATAAACTCATGGGGTGAGCAGGCCCCGATCAGACACGCGCGAGCGGATTCAAGAGGTCGCGCGCGAGCTGTTTTTGCAGCGGGGCGTGCAGCGCACCAGCCTGCAGGACATCGCCAACCAGCTAGGCATCACCAAACCCGCTCTGTACTACCACTTCCCGTCGCGCGAAGAGTTGGTGCGCAGCATCCTGGTGCCGCTGATCGACGAGGGCGAGCGGTTCGTCGCCGACCACGAGAGCCGCGGCGACACCGATGCCCGCGAGTTACTAGAGGGCTATTTCGATTTCCACTATCGGCACCGCCGGGATCTGGTGCTGCTGCTGACCGAGTTGTCGACACTGATCGACCTCGACCTCATCGACACCGTCCTCGCATGGCGCGAGCGGCTGGCCCGGCTGGTGTTCGGTGAGAAGCCGACGCTCGCGCAGTCCACCCGCGCGGTCGTGGCGTTCGGCGGTCTGCAGGACTGCTGCGTGCAGTTCGTCGACGCGCCGCAGGAGGAGTTGCGCGAGAAGTCGGTCGCGGCAGCGCTCGCCGCGCTGCGTGGGTGAGGTCTGGCCGGGATAAAGTCCCTTGGTATGCGCTTTGGACTCTTCATTCCGCAGGGCTGGCGAATGGATCTCGTCGGTATCGAACCCGAAAAACACTGGGCGGTGATGCGAGACCTGGCCGGCCACGCGGACCGGGGCAGCTGGGATTCACTGTGGGTCTACGACCATTTCCACACCGTCCCGGTGCCCACCGGTGAAGCCACCCACGAAGCGTGGTCGCTCATGGCCGCGTACGCGGCCACCACGTCGCGGATCAAGCTCGGCCAAATGTGCACGGCGATGAGCTACCGCAACCCGGTCTACCTCGCCAAGGTCGCCGCCACGGCCGACATCATCTCCGGTGGCCGGATTCAAATGGGGATCGGCGGCGGCTGGTACGAACACGAATGGCGCGCTTACGGTTACGGATTCCCGTCGGCGGGCGTGCGGTTGGGTCGCCTGGACGAGGGGGTCCAGATCATGCGCGACGCCTGGCGCGACGGCAAAGTGAGCTTGGACGGTAAGCATTATCAGGTGGACGGCGCGATCGTCGCTCCTAAGCCGCTGCAGGACAACGGAATCCCACTGTGGATCGCGGGCGGCGGCGAGAAGGTGACCTTGCGCATCGCCGCCAAATACGCGCAGTACACCAACTTCACGCCCGAGCCCGGGGCGTTCGCCCACAAGTCGGAGCTGCTGGCCGAGCATTGCCGCGAATTGGGCACCGACTTCGATGGCATCGTGCGTTCGGTCAACGTCAATGCCGTCGTCGGGACGTCGGAGGTCGACGTCAAGGACCGGCTGCAACGGGTCCGCGACCGCATGGTCGGGTACGTGGGCGAGGCTGCCGCGGACGCGATGATCGCCGGCACCAGCGGTCCGGACTCGGCAACGGGCACACCGGAACGGGTCATCGAGCGCCTGGCGAAGATCCGCGACCTCGGGTGTGACTACGCCATCTGCTATTTCCCCGAGGCCGCCTACGACCGTTCCGGCATCGAGCTGTTCGAACGAGAGATCATTCCCGCCCTGAGCTGACGGCTCGTCAGACGTCGGCCGTGACGTACCTCGTCTTGGCCGGGGGCGCGGCCAGCAGCGGGGGAAGCTGGGTCAGCTTGCCCTCGCCGGCGCGAAACGCGCGGTAGGCCTCGTCATGCTCGACCGAATCCCAGATCTCGTAGATCAGCCAGTGCGCTTCGTCGTCCTCGTCGACGAGCACGTCGGTGCGGACGTTGCCGTCGAACCTCCGGGTGTCTTGCAGCGCCCGGCCCATCAGCTCGCGCCCCGCGGCGACCTCGTCGGGCTTGAACCTGAGCTCGAGTATCACGGTGACCGTCATGGCGCCAACATATCTTCCCCGCGCGGCCCCCCGGCGTTCGGCCGTTGTGCGCTGACGAGAATGCGGTTTCCACTTTTCGGAAGGCTGTTATACGGTTCAGTGAGTTCTGTTGGCGGATTGTGGACGTCCTGGAGGATCCCTCGATGCAGAAGGCGCTAGCCCCCGAGATCTCTACCTGGCCGGATGAGAGCCCGCAGCTGATCGGCAGCCGATGCGGCAGCTGTGCGGCCACCACCTTCCCGGTGCAGCAATGGTGCCCGCGTTGCAGCGCCGGCGAGATGTCCGACGTGTTGTTGCCGCGCCGCGGGACGCTGGTGGCGTGGACGACGCAGGGCTTCCCGCCCGGAGCCCCCTACCTCGGCCCGGCCGGCAAGGACTTCGTGCCGTTCGGCGTCGGCCTGGTTCAGCTCGGTGACGTCATCCGCGTCGAAGGGCGGTTGACCGAGAACGACCCGGCCAAGCTGCAGTTCGGCCAGCAGGTCGAGCTCACCATGGTGCCGTTCGCCACCGACGACGAGGGCGCCGAAATCATCACCTTCGCGTTCCAGCCGGTCTAGGGGCGGGCGCCACCAAGCTATCCAGCGGGTTGCCCCCGTCCACCCAGGAGGATTTGAGATGACCAACGACGTCGCCATCATCGGCGTGGGCCTCCACCCGTTCGGCAGGTTCGAGAAGACCGCGATGCAGATGGGCGCCGAGGCGGTGCAGCTGGCGCTCAAAGACGCCGGCGTGGCCTGGAAAGACATCCAGTTCGGTTTCGGTGGCAGCTATGAGGTGTCCAACCCCGACGCGGTGACCCGGCTGGTCGGGCTGACGGGCATCACGTTCACCAACGTGTTCAACGCCTGCGCCACCGCGGCCAGCGCCATCCAGCAGACCGCCGACACCATCCGGCTGGGCAAGTACGACATCGGCATCGCCATCGGCCTCGACAAGCACCCCCGCGGCGCGTTCACCGACGACCCCGCCAAGCTGGCGCTGCCGCAGTGGTACGCCAACAACGGGCAGTTCGTCACCACCAAGTTCTTCGGGATGAAGGCCAACAAGTACATCCACGACCACAACATCTCCCAGGGCACCTTGGCCAAGGTGGCCGCCAAGAACTTCCGCAACGGCGCACTGAATCCGAATGCGTTCCGGCGCAAAGCCATTCCCGAAGACGAGATCCTCAACTCGACGGTGCTCAACTACCCGCTGACCCAGTACATGTTCTGCGCGCCCGACGAGGGCGCCGCCGCGGTCATCATGTGTCGCGCCGACATCGCCGAGAAATTCACCGACAAGCCGGTGTATGTGCGCGCCAGTGAGATCCGCACGCGCACGTTCGGCGCCTATGAGGTGCATGCCACCTCGGCGCCGCTCGACGAGGATCCCTCGCCGACCGTGTACGCCGCCAAGGCTGCCTACGAGGCGGCCGGCATCGGACCCGAAGACGTCGACGTCGCGCAGCTGCAGGACACCGACGCCGGGGCCGAGGTGATTCACATGGCCGAGACCGGTCTCTGCGCGGACGGCGAGCAGGAGAAGCTGCTGGCCGATGGCGCCACCGAGATCCACGGCTCGATACCCGTCAACACCGACGGCGGGCTGATCGCCAACGGCGAGCCGATCGGCGCGTCGGGGCTGCGGCAGGTACACGAACTGGTGCGGCAGTTGCGCGGGGAAGCGGGGGAGCGTCAGGTACCCGGCAACCCGCGCGTCGGGCTGGCCCAGGTGTACGGTGCGCCCGGCACCGCGTCGGCGACGATCCTGTCTCTGTAGCGCACGCTCGCGCTAGATGGCCGGGCCCAGGAGGTCGTCCGCGTCGCGGATGATGTAGCCATAGCCCTGCTCGGCGAGGAAGCGCTGCCGGTGCGCGGCGTATTCGGCGTCGAGGCTGTCGCGCGCCACCACGGAATAGAAGATGGCGCCCCCGCCGTCGGCCTTGGGCCGCAACAACCGGCCCAGCCGCTGCGCCTCCTCCTGGCGTGAACCGAAGGTGCCCGAGACCTGCACGGCCACCGAGGCTTCCGGCAAGTCGATGGAGAAGTTGGCGACCTTGGACACCACCAGCGTGTTCACCTCGCCGCGGCGGAACGCGTCGAACAGTTCTTCGCGTTCCTTGGTCCGCGTGGAGCCCTGGATCACCGGGGCGCCCAGCTCGGCGCCCAGCTCGTCGAGCTGATCGAGGTACGCGCCGATCACCAGGGTCTGCTCACCCGGGTGCTTTGCCAAAATCGATTTGACCACGGCGATTTTGGTGTGCACCGTCGAGCACAGCTTGTAACGGTCCTCGGGTTCCGCGGTGGCGTACATCATCCGCTCGTTGTCGGTCATCGTGACCCGCACCTCGACGCACTCCGCCGGCGCGATCCACCCCTGCGCCTCGATGTCCTTCCACGGCGCGTCATAGCGTTTCGGGCCGATCAGGGAGAACACGTCGCCCTCGCGGCCGTCCTCGCGGACCAGCGTGGCGGTCAACCCCAGGCGCCGCTTGGACTGCAGGTCGGCGGTCATCCGAAACACCGGCGCCGGCAACAAGTGGACCTCGTCATAGATGATCAGCCCCCAGTCGCGGCTGTCGAAAAGCTCGAGGTGCCGATACTCGCCTTTGGTGCGGCGAGTGATCATCTGGTACGTCGAGATGGTGACGGGCCGGATTTCCTTGCGCTCGCCGGAGTATTCGCCGATCTCGTCCTCGGTGAGCGACGTGCGGGCGATCAGCTCGCGTTTCCACTGCCGCGCCGCGACGATGTTGGTGACCAGGATCAGCGTCGTCGCACCGGCTTTCGCCATCGCGGCCGCCCCCACCAGCGTCTTACCGGCACCGCAGGGAAGCACCACCACACCGGATCCGCCGGACCAGAACGAGTCGGTGGCCATCTGCTGGTAGTCGCGCAGGTGCCAGCCGTCTTGGGCCAAGCTGATCGGATGCGCCTCGCCATCGACATAGCCCGCGAGATCCTCGGCGGGCCAACCGATCTTGAGCAGCATCTGCTTGACCCGGCCGCGCTCGCTGGGGTGGACGATGACGGTGTCGTCGTCGACTCGGGCACCGAGCATCGGCGCGATCTTCTTGTTGCGCAACACCTCCTCGAGCACCGCGCGATCCAGGCTTACCAGGCTGAGGCCGTATGCCGGGTTTTTCACCAGCTGTAGACGGCCATAGCGGGCCATGGTGTCGACGATGTCGACCAGCAGCGGCTGGGGCACCGCGTAGCGGGAGAAGGAGACCAGTGCGTCGACGACCTGTTCGGCATCATGACCGGCGGCGCGCGCGTTCCACAGCGCCAGCGGCGTGATGCGGTAGGTGTGCACGTGTTCGGGTGCGCGTTCCAGCTCGGCGAACGGTGCGATGGCGGCCCGCGCCGCGCCGGCCTGCTCGTGATCAACTTCGAGCAACACCGTCTTGTCGGACTGCACGATCAACGGTCCGTCAGACATAGTCAGCGTCGCTCCTTTTCATTTCCTGGCCGGCGTGAGTCATTCCATTATCGGTCGGGGGCCGATACCACCGACGTGATCCGGTGGATCGCGAAGTCGCGCAGCCTCCCCGACGCCGAGTCGAACGCGACCAGCTGACCGCCCCGGACGGTGATCGGCGATACGACCCGCTGGGTGGCCACGCCGGCCGCGTCTAGATAACCGATCACCATGGTGTCTTGTTCCCTGGCCGCGCGCTGCAACAGCGTCATGGTGGCCGCCGGATCGACACGGATATTGCCGAACGGCGCGGCGGTGACCTTGCGCAGCACCGCCACGACCGCGTTGAGGCTTTCGCTGTTGGGGCGCCGCACCGGACGGTACGGGCGGCGTTGCTGCGGCGTGGCCACCCGGGCGCCGCGGGGCCGGACGTCGACGATGGCGCCCGAGGAGTCTTCGGCCGCCGGGGCAAAACCCGCGGCCCGCAGCGCGGCGAGCACCTCGCCGATCGGCGCCGGCGACACCGCCACCGTGGGGGCCAGGGCGCGCAACTGCACATCTTCGGTCGCGGCCACGGCCTGGGCCAGCAAGGCCGGGTCCTCGCAGCGGACGAACGACGCGGCCAAGCCGATCCGCAGCTGCCCGTGCCTGCGCGCGACGTCGTCAATGAGATAGGTAAGGCCTTGGGGCACCGGCGTTTTGGAGTGCTTGGCGAACAGTGCGTGCATCCAGTCGCGGGTCTTGCCGACATCGAGCGCATGCCGGATCGACTGCTCGCTGACGCGATACACCATCGCTGTACCGGCCGATTCGACGGTGGCCACGGCGGCGAGTTGCTCGGCCAACTCTCGCTGCAGCGGGCCGGGCACGACCACGGTCAGGTCCGCCTGCACCAAGAAGTGATCGACCGGCTTGGGTAGCGCCCGGGCCATCGCGTCGACCGCGGCCTGGGGATCGGCGTCCTCGTCCAGCAGCGCGCGACCGGGCGTGCTGATCGCCCCGCGCCCCACCAGGCCCATGGCGTGGCTTTCGGCGAGCAGATCCCCGATGGGCCCGGGCTGCAACCGCTTAGCCCAGCGCGGACGCCGCCAGATCAGCGCCGCCGACGCCTCCACCGCGTCGACGCCGGCACCCGACGGGAGCTCGGACAGCATGCCGAGCAATAGCCGGCGGTCCAGCGGTGCGGCGGTGGAGTACAGCGCATCACTCAGGGCCCCATAGGGTTTGGCGTCGGGGCTGCGAGTGCCGATCAGCGCAGGCCGGCTGGGAAGGTCGAGCCAGCTAGCGGCCAACAGCTGCCAGCGCTCGGCGGTGGACATCGCGGTGAACCGGTCGGTGGCGACCGTCGGCGCCCAGTACGGTCCCTCACCGGCGGTGGGTTCGGGGTCGGGCATCCCGCTGGCGATCAATCCGGCCGCGGCCGCGACTTCGAGGATCAAACCCAACCGCGGCTCGTCGATGCCGGTCAGCTTGCTCAGCCGCTTGACATCCCGAATTCCCAGCCCGCCGCTGCGCAGCTCGGAAACCGGTGCGGCGGAAAGCGTTTCAAGCAAAACGTCGAGCTCCCGCAGCAGATCGATGGCGGCTCCGGCGGCGGTCGCGTCGGCATCGTCGGGAGTGGTGGTCGATACCACCGGGTCCGGAGCGGTCAGCCGCATGGGGCCGGGCCGCTCGCCACGCAGCACCTGCCCCACGTGGCGGGGCAGGATCACGGTCTCGGCGTCGATCCGGCGCAGCAGCCCTATGGCCAGCAGCTGGGGCACCGGGCGGTCGGCCGGCGCGCCGGGTGCGGCGTCACGGGTGCGGCCCATCGGGGACCCTTCGAGGAGTTTCTCCAGGACCTCGAGCTGAGCCTGGTTGAGGTCGTCGATCAGGCCGGCGATCTGCTCGGCGCTGCGGAAAGTGTCCTCGAGAATGACCTGCCCCGGGTACCACGGCATTCCCGTCGCGGCATCGGCGGCGACCCGCAGCGCGGTCTCGCCCCACACCAAGACGCGCTGCCGGAGATCGTCGACCGCGTCGAGGACGTCGGATTCGGGGGCGCGGTCACCGATCAGCGACAGCAGCTTCGCCGTCGGCACCGGTTCCGCGTCGGCCTGCAGCACCAGTAGTGCGT
>NZ_JAICZA010000060.1 GCF_025933915.1 Mycobacterium sp. | reverse complement strand
CTCGTGGTCCCACACCCACTCCTGGGTTCCGGTCGACTCCAGCACCAGCACCGCGACCAGCGAACCCAGCTGAGCCGAGCGCTCGAGGTTCAGCCCGGCGCTACGCCCGGTGAGGAAACCGGCGCGGAACGCGTCGCCGACGCCGGTGGGGTCGGTCTGGCTGGTCTCGGGCACCACGCCGACGTGCGTGGTGGTCCCGTCCCTCTCGACGATGTCGACGCCCTTGGCGCCGAGCGTCGTCACCCGCAGGCCCACCTTCTTCTGCACATCGGCGTCTGACCAGCCGGTCTTGGAGAGCATCAGCTCCCACTCGTAGTCGTTGGTGAACAGGTAGGCAGCGCCGTCGACCAGCTTGTCGATCTCTTCCCCGGACAGGCGGGGCAACTGCTGGGACGGGTCGGCGGCGAACGGCAGGCCGAGCTTGCGGCACTCCTCGGTATGCACCACCATCGCGTCCGGGTCGTTGGCCCCGATGATCACCAGGTCCGGCTCGCCCACGGACGACGCGACGTCGGCGAGCTTGATGTTGCGGGCTTCGGACATGGCGCCGGGATAGAAGGACGCGATCTGGGCCATGTCCAGGTCGGTGGTGCACACGAAACGTGCGGTGTGCGCGGTCTTCGAGATCAGCACGTGGTCGCAATTGACGCCGTGGCCCTGTAGCCATTCGCGGTACTCGCCGAAATCGTCACCGGCCGCGCCGATCAGCGCCACATCGCCGCCCAGCACCCCGATGGCAAACGCGATGTTGCCCGCCACGCCGCCGCGGTGAATCACCAAGTCGTCGACCAGAAAGCTCAGGGACACCTTCTGCAGGTGCTCGGCCAGCAGGTGCTCGGAAAACCGGCCGGGGAACCGCATCAGATTGTCGGTCGCAATCGAACCTGTCACCGCGATCGTCACGAAATCTCCATCCTTCGTTAGTAAGGTTAGCTAGCTTACTCACGCGTCTTGGCCATCGCCGCGCGCACGGTCGTCGCACAGTCTGCGCTAGCCTCCCAGTAACTCACTCACGTCGTCGGGATCACCATGCTCGGGCCGCAACCCGCTTGCAATCCCGTCTACCACCGTAGGAGAACCACGATGGCAGGCCCGCACTCGCCGAACCACCCTGTCGGCGGCGGCAGCGGCGGACCGAGCGGACATGAGCCCCCACGCGAATCCCGGCCACTCGAATTCCCCGATGACCCCCACGCGGGCAGCCCGGGCTTCACCCCAGGTCCGCAGGCGGGACCCCCTTCCGCCAATTATGGCGGGCCGCCACCTGCGCCGTCGCCATATCCGCCGCCGCGGTCCAAGCGGCGGCTGATCGTCGGCGTCGCGCTGGCCATCGTGCTCGTCGCGGTGATGACCGTGGCCATCGTCTACGGGGTGCGCACCAACGGGGCCAATACCGGCACGACGTTCTCCGAGGGCGCGGCGAAGACGGCGATTCAGGGGTACCTGGACGCGCTCGAACACCGCGACATCAACGAGATCGCCCGCAACGCGCTATGCGGCCTCTATGACGCCGTCCAGGACAAGCGAGCCGACCAGGCGTTGGCGAAGCTCAGCAGCGACGCATTCCGCAAACAGTTCTCCGAGATCGAAATCACCTCGATCGACAAGATCGTGTACCTGTCGCAATACCAGGCTCAGGCGTTGTTCACCATGCGGGTGTCGCCGGTAAGCGGGGGCCCGATGCGCGGGCAGGTGCAGGGCATCGCACAGCTGCTTTTTCAGCGTGGCCAGATCATGGTGTGCTCGTACGTGCTGCGCACCGGGGGCTCGTACTGAGCTTTTCTTGCCGCGAGACTGCAACTGCCGACGGCCCTACTCAGGCAATGCGTCGCCAGTCGCAGTCTCGCGGTGAAATCAGTTGAACGAGTCGCCGCAGGCGCACGACCCGCCGGCGTTGGGGTTGTCGATGGTGAAACCCTGCTTTTCGATGGAGTCCACGAAGTCGATGGACGCGCCTTCGACGTAGGGCGCGCTCATCCGGTCCACCCTCAGGCTCACGCCCCCGAACTCCGCGATCAGGTCACCATCCAGCACCCGGTCGTCGAAGAAGAGGTTGTAGCGCAGCCCAGCGCACCCGCCCGGCTGGACCGCGATGCGCAGCGCCAGGTCGTCGCGTCCCTCTTGGTCCAGCAGGGACTTCGCCTTGGTGGCGGCGGCCTCAGTCAAGATCACGCTGTGGGTCTTGGCGTTCGACTCGTTTTGCACCGTCATTGCTTCTCCTACATGCCTCATTGGTGGGTGGACCCGATCAAGCCCGATACCGCCGACTTGCGCCAAGCGGCCCGGACTGCCGGAAAGTCCACACCGTTAACGGTACCTTGCGGGCCCGCTATTCCCGAGTCGCGCCGCCACCACAGATGCCAGGCCCATCAGCTGATTGGCCGCGTCGGCCTGCGCCAGCCGCACCGATCCGGCGTGCTCGGCAATGGACAACGCGGCCATGATGCCCGACGAGCGCACAGTCGCGTTGTCCAAATCGACCTGCCCGGCCAGCACCACCACCGGGATCCCCCGCGGTCGGGCCGCGTCGGCCAGGAAGCCCACCACCTTGCCGTGCAGGGACTGCTCGTCGAAGCGGCCCTCCCCGGTGACGATCAACTCCGCCGTGTCGAGGTCGTCGGACAACCGTGTGTGTTCGGCGATGATCGCGGCTCCGGACTCACACCGCCCGCCGAGCGCCAGCAGCCCGGCGCCGATGCCGCCGGCGGCCCCCGCGCCCGGCTCGGCGCTCACGTCGCGTCCGGCGACCGCTTCCAAGATGAGCGCCCACGCCTGCAGCCGAACCTCCAGTGCCGCGACGGTGGCCGTGTCGGCGCCCTTCTGCGGCCCGAACACCCGGGCGGCCCCCCACGGACCCAACATGGGGTATTCGGTGTCGGAGGCCGCGATCAGCTCCACGTTGCCCAGTTGGCGGCGCGCGGTGTCCAGGCCGCCCAACTCGGCGATCATGGCCTGCCCGCCGTCGGTGCACGCGCTGCCGCCTAGTCCGACGACGATCCGCGTCGCCCCCACCCGAAGCGCCTCGGCGATCAGCTGCCCCACGCCTTTGCTGTGGGCCGCCATGGCGGTCTCCGGGGTGGGTCGACCGCCGATCAGGGTCAGGCCGCAGGCTTGGGCGCACTCCAGGTACGCGGTCGCCGCAGCGCGATCGAAGACCCACTCGGCTTCCACCATGGCTTTTAGCGGCCCCGACACCCGCAGTCGCCGCGTCTCCCCCAGCCGGCTGGCCAGCACCTCCACGAAGCCGGGCCCGCCGTCGGACTGGGGCGCGACGATGAACCGGTCCCCGGGGCGCGACCGGGTCCAACCGGTCGCGATGGCGGCAGAGGCCTCCAGGGCCGACATGCTGTCGGCGTAGCAGTCCGGGGCCACCAGAACTTGCATCGCGGGGAGCTGAAGACGGCCGGGTGCCAGGCCGAGGGCAGCATCATCCGAGGCCATCGACCCGTCGTCCATCAAAGGCAGCCGTTCATCACGTGTAAGACTAGGGCCAAGTGCGGCACTAACGCAGGTCTAATAGCAAGGCATTCCAGGCGAATTCCGGCGCGGGACATCCGCGAAGTAACCTGGCCACTGTGAAGCTGTTGGGCCGTAAGAAAGGCCAGGACGAGGACCTCGACGAAAGCTTGGCTGCGTCGGCCGCATCGGACGTTGCTGCGGACGCCACCGCCCGCCGGACCGGGCCCAAGGGCCGCCCCACGCCTAAGCGCAACCAGGCGCGGCGGAACGCGAAGAAGGGTCCCGTCGCACCCGCACCCATGACCTCGTCGGAGGCGCGGGCCCGGCGCAAATCGCTGGCCGGCCCCAAGCTCAGCCGCGAGGAGCGCCGCGCCGGCAAGACCGCCAACCGTGCGCGCATGTCGGATCGCCGGGCGCGCATGATGGCCGGCGAAGAGGGCTACCTGCTGCCGCGCGACCAGGGCCCCCTCCGGCGCTACGTGCGCGATGTGGTGGATTCCCGGCGCAATCTGCTGGGCCTGTTCATGCCGTCGACCCTGTTTTTGATGTTTGTCATGTTCGGCGTCCCGCAACTGCAGCTCTGGGTGTCTCCGGCGATGCTGGCGCTGATGGCCGTGATGAGCGTCGACGGCCTCATCCTGGGCCGCAAAGTCAGCAAACTGGTCGACGTGAAGTTCCCGAACAACACCGAAAGCCGTTGGAAGCTAGGCCTTTACGCCGCCGGCCGGGCCTCCCAGATGCGCCGGCTGCGGGCGCCGCGGCCCCAGGTCAAGCATGGCGCCAGTGTCGAATAGTTCTCGCCTGAAAGCCGGCTGACGCCGGTGCGCACCCTGGTGCTCGGCGGGATCAGGTCAGGCAAGTCACGGTGGGCGGAGGAAGCCGTCGCCACGGGGTTGCCGGCCGGCCAGCCGGTTCATTACCTGGCCCCCGGGCCGGCCGGTCACGACGACGCGGCCTGGGCGCGCCGGGTCGCCGCGCACCGCAACCGCCGGCCGGCGCATTGGTCGACGATCGAAACCGGGGACATCGCAACCCAATTGCGCCGGTCCCCGGACACGCCCACGCTGGTCGACGATCTCGGCACCTGGCTGACCGGCGCGATGGACCGCGACAACGCGTGGGAGGGTGGCTCGGTGGCGGCTCCGGTCGAGGACGTGCTGGCCGCGGTCGGCGACTTCACCTCCACGCTGGTGCTCGTCAGCCCGGAAGTCGGGTTGACCGTCGTGCCGGCCACCGCGTCCGGGCGCCGGTTCGCCGACGAGCTCGGCGGCCTCAACCAGCGCCTGGCCGGGTTGTGCGATCGGGTGGTGCTGGTGGTGGCCGGGCAGGCGGTGCCGATCAAGCCGTCGGGGGCCTGATGGAATTCGCCCCCGTGTCGCCGCCGGACGTGGGCGTCGCCGCCGCCGCCCGCGCACGCCAGGACACCCTCACCAAGCCGCGGGGCGCGCTGGGCCGCCTCGAGGACCTGTCGGTGTGGATCGCGTCGTGCCAGGGGCAATGCCCGCCAAGACAATTCGAGCGCGCCCGGGTGGTGGTGTTTGCCGGTGACCACGGCGTCGCCCGGTCGGGGGTGTCGGCTTACCCGCCGGAGGTGACGGCTCAGATGGTCGCCAACTTCGCTGCCGGCGGGGCCGCCATCAACGCGCTGGCCGGCCTCGCCGGGGCGGGCGTGCGCGTCGCGGATCTGGCCGTCGACGCCGACCCGCTGACGCAGCAGATCGGCGCCCACAAGGTGCGGCGCGGGAGCGGCGACATCGCCGTGCGGGACGCGTTGACCGACGACGAGACCGCGCGGGCGCTCGCCGCCGGCGCGGCCATCGCCGACGAGGAGGTCGACGCCGGCGCCGACCTGCTGATCGCCGGCGATATGGGCATCGGAAATACCACGGCCGCAGCGGTTTTGGTGGCGGCGTTGACGAATGCCGAGCCGGTCGTGGTGGTGGGCTTCGGGACCGGGATCGATGACGCCGGGTGGGGACGCAAGACCGCCGCGGTGCGCGACGCCCTGTTTCGTGCGCGGCAGGTGCTGCCCGATCCGGTCGCACTGCTTCGCTGCGCCGGCGGCGCGGATCTGGCCGCGATGGCGGGCTTTTGCGCGCAGTCCGCGGTCAGGCGCACGCCGCTGCTGCTCGACGGCATAGCGGTGACGGCGGCGGCGCTGGTGGCCGAGCACCTGGCTCCCGGTGCCCGGATGTGGTGGCAGGCCGGTCACCGGTCCACCGAGCCTGGTCATGGGCTGGCGCTGACGGCGCTGGATTTGGAGCCGATTCTCGACCTGCGCATGCGGCTGGGCGAGGGAACCGGAGCCGCGCTGGCGCTGCCGGTCCTGCGTGCCGCGGTGGCCGCCCTGTCGTCGATGGCGACCTTCACCCAGGCCGGCGTGTCCAACCGCACCGAGCAAGCCCCTCCCGCGTCGTGATCCGTTCGCTAGCAACGGCTTTCGCGTTCGGGACGGTGCTGCCCGTGCCGGGCACCCGGACCGCGCCGATGGGCCGCGGCGCCATGACGGCGCTGCCGGTGGTGGGTGCGGTCTTGGGAATGTTGGCCGCGGCCGTGACCTGGGGCGGGGAGCTGGCCTTCGGCCGGTCCGGCCCGCTGCCCGGGCTGCTCGCGGTCACGGCGCTGCTGCTGGTGACACGCGGCCTGCACGTCGACGGTGTCGCCGATACCGCCGACGGCCTGGGCTGCTATGGCACGCGGCAGCGGGCGCTGGCGGTGATGCGCGAGGGATCGACCGGGCCGTTCGGGGTGGCCGCCGTCGTCGTGGTGGTGATGTTGCAGGGGCTGGCGTTCTCGGCGCTGGGCGCGGGAACGGCGGGGTCAGCGGTTCACGGCGTCGTCGGGATCGCGGTGGCGGTCTTCGCCGGCCGGGTCACCGCGGTACTGGCCGGTCACCGCTCGGTGCCCGCGGCCGAGGGCAGCGCCCTGGGAGCCGCGGTCGCCGGAAGTCAGCCGACGGCGGTGGTGACGGCCTGGGTCGCGGTGCTGCTTGCGATTTCGCTGACGGCCGGCCCGCGGCCGTGGCACGGGCCGGTCGCCGTGCTGCTGGGCCTGGGCTGCGGCGCGGTGCTGGTGCGGCACTGTGCGCGTCGGTTCGGCGGCATCACCGGCGATGTGCTGGGCGCCGCGATCGAGCTGACGACGACGGTGTGCGCGGTGGCGCTCGCGGGCCTGGTGCGCTTGTAGCGCGCCTCGAACGTGACGCTGCCGTCACGTTCGCCGGCCAACATGACTGCAGCGTCACAGTGGCGCCAAGCCGCGCTATCCGAGCCGGGCCATCCAGCCGTGGGTGTCGGCGAAGGTGCCTCGCTGGATCCCGGTCAGCGTGTCGCGCAACGCCATCGTCACTTCGCCGGGTTGACCATCGGCGATGGTGAACTCGGCGTCGCCGTACTTCACGTGCGAGACCGGCGTGATAACCGCGGCGGTGCCACAGGCGAACACCTCGGTGATCTCCCCGGCGGCGGCCTTCTTTTGCCACTCGTCGATATCGATCTTGCGTTCCTCGACGGAGAATCCGGCGTCAATAGCCAACTGCAGCAAGGAATTTCGCGTGATCCCGGGCAGCAGCGAGCCGGACAGCTCCGGGGTGACCAGCCGCGCCGATCCGCCGCTGCCGAACACGAAGAAAATGTTCATCCCGCCCATCTCTTCGACGAAGCGTCGCTCGACGGCGTCCAGCCACACCACCTGGTCGCAATCGTTGGCCGCCGCTTCGGCCTGGGCGGAGAGCGAGGCGGCGTAGTTACCGCCGAACTTCGCCGCGCCGGTGCCGCCGGGGCTGGCCCGCACGTACTCCGTCGACACCCAGACCGTGACGGGGCTGATGCCGCCCTTGAAATACGCCCCGGCCGGGGAGGCGATCAGCAGGTAGCGGTACCGCTTGGAGGGCCGCACGCCCAGCCCGGGCTCGGTGGCGATGACGAACGGGCGCAAGTACAGCGCCTCTTCCCCGCCGGCGGCCGGGACCCACGCGCTGTCGACCGCGATGAGCTGGCGCAGCGATTCCATGAACAGCTCTTGGGGGAGTTCCGGAATCGCCAACCGCCGCGCGGACGTCTGCAGCCGGGCGGCATTGGCCTCGGCGCGGAACGACACGATGGAGCCGTCCGCCCAGCGGTAAGCCTTGAGCCCTTCGAAGATTTCCTGCGCGTAGTGCAGCACGAGCGCCGACGGGTCGAGCTCGATCGGGCCGTACGGGATGACACGCGCATCGTGCCAGCCCTGACCCGCGGCGGTCTCGTCGTAATCGATCGACACCATGTGGTCGGTGAAGTATCTGCCGAAACCCGGCTCGGCCAGGATGGTTTCGCGTTCGGTGTCGGTCGCCGGATTTGTCGAGCGCGAAACCGTGAACTCGAGGGAGCCACTGGTCATGCGCTGATTGTATATCCGCCTGCCGAATCGGATTTCGCCCGCGCGAGCGGAGCGGCTAGCGGGTTTTCACCGCGACGAAGGGCGGGCGCACGACTTCGCATGCGGCGGGACGACCGCGGAGGTCGACGGTGATTTGCTGGCCGTCCTCGACTCCGGCGTCGGTGTCGATCAGCGCCAGCGCGATGCCGGCCTGCAGCGTCGGGGAGAAGGTGCCCGAGGTGGTCACCCCGACCGGGGTGTCGCCGGCGAGCACCGTCTGCCCGGCGCGCAGCACGCCGCGGCCGAGCATCCGCAGCCCGCGCAGCAGCCGCCGCGGCCCCGCCTCCTTCTCGGCCACCAGTGCGTCGCGGCCGAAGAACGCGTCCTTCTTCCAGCCGATCGCCCAGCCGCAGCGGGCCTGCAGTGGGGAAATGTCGAGTGACAGTTCGTGTCCGTGCAGCGGGTAGCCCATCTCGGTGCGCAGCGTGTCGCGGGCGCCCAGTCCGGCCGGCTCGCCGCCGGCCGCGCTGACCGCCGCGGCCAGGGCGTCGAACACCACACCGGCGGATTCCCACGGCGGCAGCAGCTCGTAGCCGTGCTCACCGGTGTAGCCGGTGCGGCAGACCCGCACCGGTACCCCGGAAAACTCGGTGTCGGCGTAGGCCATGTAATCCATGCCGGTGGGAAGGCCCAGCTCGCCGAGCACGTCGGCCGATCGCGGGCCCTGCACGGCCAGCACCGCGTAGGAGCGATGCAGGTTGGTGATGCTCAGCCCGGCCCCCGAGCCGGCCTCGGCGGCTGCCTGTAGCGCCTCGACGACGGCGGCGGTGTTGGCGGCGTTGGGCACCAGAAAGACCTCGTCGTCGTCGACGTAGTAGGCGATCAGGTCATCGACGACTCCACCGGATTCGGTGCAGCACAGGGTGTATTGAGCCTTGCCCGGCCCGACGCGGTTCAGGTCATTGGTGAACGCGGAGTTGACGAACCGCGCGGCGCCCGGCCCGCGCACCAGCGCCTTGCCCAGGTGGCTGACGTCGAAGAGACCGACCGTGTTGCGGGTTGCGTTGTGTTCGCTGACGGTGCCCGCATACGACACCGGCATCAGCCAGCCGCCGAACTCGGCGAAGCTGGCACCCAGCTCGCGGTGACGGTCTTCTAAGGGTCCATGCAGAAGATCGGCTTCGTTGCTCACGACTCTTCACCCTAATCAGCCGCAACGGGCGGCCCGTTAGGGTGATGCGGATGAGCACAGAACCCGGTTACGCCTCCCCCGCTGTCAGTGTCGCCTCCTCGCTGCCCCGTCGCGCCGCCGCGTCCACCGTGTTGATCGTGCCCGTCGTCTCGACCGGCGACGACGACAAGCCCGGCGCGGCGGTTGCGTCGGCCGGGCCGTTCCTGTCCTCCGGCGCGGTCGCCGAGATCGAATCCGGCCTGCGCGCGCTGGAGGCCACCGGCGGCGCCGACCAGGTGCACCGGCTGGTGGTGCCGTCGCTGCCGGTGTCCAGCGTGCTGACGATCGGTCTGGGTAAGCCGCGACCCGAGTGGCCCACCGACGCGATCCGTCGCGCCGCCGGTGCGGCCGCGCGCTCGCTCGGCAGCGCCGAGACCGTGTTCACCACGCTGGCCGAATTGCCCGGCGAGGGTGTCGCCTCGGCCGCCGTCGAGGGCCTGATCCTGGGCGGCTACCGGTTCACCGACTTCCGCAGCGCCAAGACGGCGCCCAAAGACAAAGGGCTGGGCAAGATCACGGTGCTCGCCACCGGGAAGGACGCCAAGGCGCAGGCTGTGCACGGCGCGGCCGTCGCGACCGCGGTCGCCACCGCGCGTGACCTCGTCAACACCCCGCCGAGTCACCTGTTTCCCGATGAATTCGCCCAGCGCGCAAGGGCTTTGGGTGAGTCCGTGGGCCTCGAGGTCGAGGTGCTCGACGACAGGGCGCTGCAGAAGGGCGGCTACGGCGGGATCATCGGCGTCGGCCAGGGGTCGTCGCGTCCGCCGCGGCTGGTCCGGCTGACCCACCGGGGTTCGAAGCTGGCCAAGAAATCCAAGCAGGCCAAGCGGGTGGCGCTGGTCGGCAAGGGCGTCACGTTCGACACCGGCGGCATCTCGATCAAGCCTGCGGCCGGCATGCATCACATGACCTCGGACATGGGTGGGGCCGCCGCGGTGATTGCGACCGTCGCGTTGGCCGCGCAGCTGAAGTTGCCGATCGACGTGATCGCCACCGTGCCGATGGCCGAGAACATGCCGTCGGCGACGGCGCAGCGCCCCGGCGACGTGCTGACCCAATACGGCGGCATCACCGTCGAGGTGCAGAACACCGACGCCGAGGGCCGGCTCATCCTGGCCGACGCCATCGTGCGGGCCTGCGAGGACAACCCGGATTACCTGATCGAGACGTCCACGCTGACCGGCGCGCAGACGGTGGCGCTGGGCAGCCGGATTCCGGGGGTGATGGGCAGCGACGAGTTCCGCGACCGGGTCGCCGCGATCTCGCAGCGCGTCGGGGAGAACGGTTGGCCGATGCCGCTGCCCGACGAACTCAAGGAAGACCTGAAGTCCACGGTGGCCGACCTGTCGAACATCAGCGGGCAGCGCTTCGCCGGCATGCTGGTCGCGGGGGTGTTCCTGCGCGAGTTCGTCGCCGACGGCGTGAGCTGGGCGCACATCGACGTGGCCGGCCCGGCCTACAACACCGGCGGCCCGTGGGGATACTCCCCCAAGGGCGCCACCGGCGTACCGACCCGCACCATGTTCGCGGTGCTGGAAGACATCGCCGAAAAGGGCTAGCCCGCAGGCTACTTCGTCAGCAGCGACATCGCCGCGCGGGTCAGCCTGCGGCGCGGCCAGCCGGTGACCCCGTTGGCGGCCAGGGCGGCGTTGGCCGCATTGCGCCCACAGGCGCCGTGCACGGAACCGCCCGGCGTGGCCGACGCGCTGCCCAGATACAGCCCCTCGACCGGGGTTTCGGCCCGGCCCATCCCGGCCGTGGGGCGAAAGATCAGCATCTGCTGAAGTTGCGCGGTGCCGCCGTTGAGCGCGCCCAGGTGCAGGTTGGCGTCGCTGGCCTCCAGGTCCGACGGACGTTGCACGAATCGATCGATCACCGCCGCACCGAAGCCCGGCGCGTGCTCCTCGATGACCCGGTCCACCGATTCGGCGAGCCGCTCGGCCGACGCGTCGTCGGCGATGTTGCGTGGCAAATGCGTGTAGGCCCAGACGCTTTCGGTGCCCGCCGGCGACCGGGTCGGATCCGCTGTGGTGGTTTGGCCCAACAGCATGAACGGATGCTGCGGCACCGTCCGGGTGTTCAGGTCGGCCATCCAGCGCACCAGCCCGTCGCCGTCGGCTCCCAGATGGACGGTGCCCACCCCGTGCAGACCCTGCGCCCGCCAGGGGACGGGCCCCCGCAGCGCATAGTTCACCTTGACCACCGGCGGATCCCACACAAAGTGCTCGAGGTCGCCCCGCACCCTGGGCGGCACCGCGTCCGCGGGCAGCATGTCGCAAAACAGCCGCGGCGCGGTCACGTCGGCCACGATCGCCCGCCGCGCCCGCACCGTGCGCCCCTGGGCCGTCGTCACCCCGACCGCCCGGCCACCCCGCACCTCGATGCGGGAAACGTTCTCGTTGCACTCGATTCGCGCGCCCGCCGAGCGGGCGCGGCCGACCAAGGCGGCCGTGAGCTGACCCGAACCCCCGACGGGCACCGGCCAGCCGCAGTCCTGGGCCAGCATCGTCATCAGGAACCCCATGGCGCCGCTGATCGGCGCGTCGGGCGGAGCGTCGGCGTGCATTGCGTTGCCCAACAACAGTACTCGCGGCGCCTCCCCGGCAAACAACTCGCTGGCCATGGTGTTCGCCGGTTGCACCAGCAGCCGCGCGACCCGAATCGCTTCGGACGTACCGAGTTTGGCCAGCAGCCGCAGCAACGGCCGCACGGGCGGGAAGGGCGCCAGCATGGCATCGAGCAGCGGCGACTTGATGCGCTGCCACAACTCCACGATGCGCCACCAGTTTTCGCCGTCGGCGGGTTCCCGGCGTGCGAATTCCGCTGCGGTGCGCGCCGGGTCGTGGTAGATGATGGGCGGATCGTCGTCGGCGCCGCTGCGCGGATGGCCCACCACCGCCGGCGCGTGTGACCACAGCAGCCCGTGGTCCTCGAGCCGCAGCGCCGCGATCGCGGGTGAGGCCACCGTCATCGGGTAGTAGGAGCTGAACAGGTCGGTGATGTAGCCCGGCGTCAGCTCGGCGCTGCGTACCGCGCCGCCCGGCTCCGGCTGGGCTTCCAGCACCAGCACGTCCCACCCAGCGTCGGCCAGCATCGAGGCGGCGACCAGACCGTGATGCCCCGCCCCGATGACGACCGCGTCGGCGGTGTCGCGCACGGTCACTTCACCTGGCTCGGCTCCAAGCGCTCCGCCACGGCCGCCAGCCGCAACAGGCACTCCTTGTTACGCGGGTAGGCCGCGGCCAACGCAATCGAATCGGGGACGAACCCCATCGCGCCTTCGACCGGCACTTCGATCATTTCGACCCGGCACCCCTGCGGCGTCTCGTGCAGCAGCATCGTGATCCGCGCGGCACCCAGCGGCCCCAGGCGGGCACACAGCACCAGCTTGTGCGGCGGTTCGCTCTCCTCAACGATCGTCGCGTCGTTGACCACCAGCGGCCAGATTCCGATCGAATGCCTGATCGAGGAGCCGGCTTCCGGCCAGTTCGGATCCACGGCCCGCATGCGGCTGTTACCCACCACCCACTGGGTGTAGGTCCAGCCCTGCGCAAGCACCTCCCACACCCGCTCACGCGGGACGCGTACCTCTCGCGTCGCTGTGATCACCACAATTCCTTTCCCCGCACGGCTACCGCGGCGGGATACCCACGAACCGGGCGCTGTATCCGTCGGGGTTTACCGGCGGTGCACCGCGGCTAATCTCCCTAGCGGTCGAAATCCCGAAGGCGAAAGGCGAAACCATGACGGCGCGACGGTTGATCATCGGCGTGGGCGCCGTGCTGTTACTGGCCGGGGTCATCGGCCTGCTGGCGCCGGTGTCGGTGTCGGACAGCAATGGCCACTCGATCGGATGCGGGAACGCGGTGGCGACCGATCTGTCCGCGGCCAGAGACGCGAACAACAGCAGCGTGGCGAACATCCCGATCCTCAACCAGATCGTTCCGCACACCGACTATGTCGCGCAGTGCCAGTCGTCGGTGGGTGACCGGCGGGCATGGACCATCCCGCTGGCCGTCCTCGGGGTCATCGCGATCGGTGCGACGTTGCTGACGGGGCGCCGCGGGTCGGCCGCGCCGGGCGCCTAGCCCGCCTCAGATCACCCGCATCCGCGCGGCGTTACGCAAGCCCTGCGGCGCCACACGCGAAAGCCCGTACAGCGCATAGGCTTCCGGTGCGACCGGGCGAATCGGCTTCTTCTTCTTGACCGATGACAGGATCGCGTCGGCGACCTTGTCGGGGCCGTAGCGCCGCAGCGCGAACATCTTGCCCAGCTGCCCGCGGCGGCCGTCGACGGCGTCGGCTTGCTTGCCCGCGGGCGCGTCGAATCGGGTGGTGTTGATGATGTTCGTGTCGATGACGCCGGGGCAGATCGTGGTCAGCCCCACGTCGGCGGCGTCGAGTTCGGCACGCAGGCAGTCCGAGAACATGTAGGTCGCCGCCTTCGACGTGCAGTAGGCGTTCAGCGACTGCAGCGGGGCGTAGGCGGCCATCGACGACACGTTGACGATGTAGCCGCCGGTGCCGCGCTCCACCAGCCGCCGCCCGAACGACCGGCAGCCGTTCACCACGCCGCCCAGGTTGACGTCGAGCACCCGGTCGAACTGCTCGGCCGGGGTGTCCAGGAATCCCCCCGCCTGCCCGATACCGGCGTTGTTGACGACGATGTCGGGCACGCCGTGCTCGGTGCTGACCCGCTCGGCGAACGCCTCCACCGCCTGGGCGTCGGACACGTCGAGCACGTAGGAGTGGGCGACGCCGCCCCGGGTGGCGATCTCGGCGGCGGTGGCCTTGACGGCGGCTTCGTCGATATCGCTGATGACCAGCTCGGCGCCTTCGCGCGCGAACGCGAACGCGGTTTCGCGGCCGATCCCACTGCCGGCGCCGCTGACCGACACCAGGGTGTCGCCGAACGACCCGCGGGGGCGTCCCACCTGCGCGCGCAGCAGCGCGCGGCTGGGCGGTTTGCCCTCGGCCAGGTCGGCGAAGTCGTGCACCGCCGCCGCCATCACCTGCGGGTGCGACATCGGGGAGAAGTGACCGGCCCGGATGTCGCGGCGCCACAGTCGCGGCACGAACCGCGGGGTGTGGTCGTAACCGTAGGGCCGTACGTACTTGTCTTTG
Source organism: Mycobacterium sp. (assembly GCF_025933915.1). Lineage (GTDB taxonomy): Bacteria > Actinomycetota > Actinomycetes > Mycobacteriales > Mycobacteriaceae > Mycobacterium. Next base: position 12,231 of record NZ_JAICZA010000060.1, on the reverse strand, counting down.
GTGTTGACGATCAGCTGCACCGGCACGTCGATGACCGCGACCCCCTGCCCGCGCCCGGAGAACGAGCGAAAGTAGTTGGCGGGATAGGTTTTCACCGACCGGGCGGCGTCTCTCGCGAGCTTGTCGGAGTGATGGATCAGCTCGACGGGAATGTTGTCGACCGCGTTGCGCCGCAGCGCCGGGATCGACAGGGTCAGCCGCAGGAACAACGGGGCGAGCAGCGGGATCGAGAACAGCAGCATGTACGTGAACCGCAGCGCCTGGCTGATCGCCCGGACGAAGGCGCGGGGGCGCCAGGGCGCCCGCAGGCCGCTGAAGATGTAGTCGACCAGCTGGTCTTGAGCGGGCCCGGACACCGACGTGAACGTGGCGACCCGGTCGTCGGCGCCGGGGCGCTTGAGGTAGTGCCACACGCCCACCGAGCCCCAGTCGTGGGCCAGCACGTGCACGGGCCGGCCCGGGCTCAGCTCGCCGGTCACCGCGGCGAAGTCGTCGGCGAAGCGGTCCATGCTGTAGGCCGACACCGGCTTGGGTACCGAGGACTCACCGACGCCGCGGTTGTCGTAGCGGATGATCCGGAACCGCTCGGCCAGCAGCGGGACGACGCCGTCCCACAGCACGTGCGAGTCGGGGAAGCCGTGCACCAGCACCACCGCGGGGCCCTCCGGGTTGCCCTCCTCGTAGACCGCGATGCGCGCGCCGTCAGCGCTGTCGACGAAATGCTGGGGTAACTGTTGTGGTGGCGGCATCGGACCTCCCCGCTCTGGCTGCAGTGGCCACACCGTAGCAAGCATGATCACGGTCACACGGCTCAGCCGAGTGGGATCTGCCCTGGATGTGTGCCGACGAAGCCGCAGTGACAGGATAGTTTTGGATTGCTACTTCGCCTTCCGCAAGCGACCTGAACGACCCGCCCCGACCCACGAGCGATCGAGGAGTCAAAAACGATGGCCTTCTCCGTCCAGATGCCGGCACTCGGTGAGAGCGTCACCGAGGGGACGGTCACCCGCTGGCTCAAGCAGGAAGGCGACACGGTTGAACTCGACGAGCCGCTCGTCGAGGTGTCGACCGACAAGGTCGACACCGAAATCCCGTCGCCGGCCGCGGGTGTGCTGACCAAGATCGTCGCCCGGGAAGACGACACCGTCGAGGTGGGCGGCGAGCTGGCCGTCATCGGCGACGCGGCGGAGGACGGCGGATCGCAGGCGCCCAGCGAGCCGGCGCCGCAGGCGCAGTCCGCGCCGCCCGCCCAGCCCGAGACGCAACCGCAGCCCGAGCCGCAGCCCGAGCCCGAGCCGCAGCCCCAAGCCACGGCCCAGCCGGAGCCCCAGCCCGCCAGGCAGAGCTCCGGGGGCGGCGACGCGACCCCGGTGTTGATGCCGGAACTCGGCGAGTCGGTCACCGAGGGCACCGTGACCCGCTGGCTCAAGAAGGTCGGCGATTCGGTCCAGGTCGACGACGCGCTGGTCGAGGTGTCCACCGACAAGGTCGACACCGAGATCCCGTCACCGGTGGCCGGTGTGCTGATCAGCATCACCGCCGAGGAAGACGCCACCGTGCCCGTCGGCGGCGAGTTGGCGCGCATCGGCAGCGGTTCCGAGGCCCCCGCCCCCGCCCCGGCCGCTCCCCAGCCACCGCCCGCGCCCAAAGCCGAACCCACGCCCCAACCGGCGGCCCCGCCCCAGGCGCAGCCGAAGCCCGAACCCACCCCGGCCCCCGCACCGCCGCCGAAGGCTCAACCGGAGCCGCAAGCGCCACCGGCGCCGACCCAGCCGCCGGCGCAGGCGACAGACGCGAGCACCGACGGCACCCCCTATGTCACGCCGCTGGTGCGAAAACTGGCCGCCGAGAACAACATTGACCTAACCTCGGTCACCGGCACCGGGGTGGGCGGTCGCATCCGCAAGCAAGACGTGCTGGCCGCCGCCGAGCGCAAGCAGCAGGCCGACAAGGCCCCCGCCCCCGCGCCGGCCCCCGCGGCCGCCGAGGGGCGTAAGGCGGCTCCCGCGCCCACCCCGGCGCCGGCGCTGGCGAACCTGCGGGGCACCACCCAGAAGGCCAGCCGGATCCGCCAGATCACCGCCAACAAGACTCGCGAATCCCTGCAGGCCACAGCCCAACTCACCCAGACTCACGAGGTCGACATGACGAAGCTGGTCGGGTTGCGGGCCCGGGCCAAGGCGGCGTTCGCCGAGCGTGAAGGCGTGAACTTGACCTTCTTGTCGTTCATCGCCCGCGCGGTGATCGACGCCCTCAAGATCCACCCGAACGTGAACGCGAGCTACAACGAGGAAACCAAGGAGATCACCTACTACGACGCCGAGCACCTCGGCTTCGCGGTCGATACCGAACAGGGACTGCTCTCCCCCGTCGTGCACAACGCCGGCGACCTGTCGCTGGCCGGGGTGGCCAGGGCGATCGCCGACATCGCCGCGCGCGCCAGGTCGGGCAACCTGAAGCCCGACGAGCTGTCCGGCGGTACCTTCACGATCACCAACATCGGCAGCCAGGGCGCGCTGTTCGACACCCCGATCCTGGTTCCGCCGCAGGCCGCCATGCTGGGCACCGGCGCGATCGTCAAACGCCCCCGGGTGATCGTGGACGAGTTCGGCAACGAGTCGATCGGTGTCCGCTCGATTTGCTACCTCCCGCTGACCTATGACCACCGGCTCATCGACGGCGCGGACGCCGGGCGCTTCCTGACCACCATCAAGCACCGGCTCGAAGAGGGGGCGTTCGAGGCCGACCTGGGGCTCTGAGAAGGACGGTGAACGTAGCTCGCGCTGGTCAGAAGTCCATCGTCGCGATCGCGGGGTCGTCCGGCCTGATCGGATCCGCCCTCGCCGCGGCCCTGCGTGCCGCCGATCACCGGGTGCTGCGCATTGTGCGCCGGACACCGGCGAACGGCGACGAGGTGCACTGGAATCCCGAGAGCGGCGATCTCGATCCCGACACGCTGAGCGACGTCGACGCCGTCGTCAACCTGTGCGGTGTCAACATCGGCAAGCGCCGGTGGTCGGGCGCCTTCAAGCAGCGTCTGCGGGACAGCCGCATCACCCCCACCGAAGTTCTGGCGCACGCGGTCGCCGACGCCGGCGTGGCGACCCTGGTCAATGCCAGCGCGGTGGGCTTCTACGGAAACACCAAAGACCGCGTGGTCGACGAAAACGACCGTGCCGGAAGCGGTTTCCTGGCCCGGCTGTGCGAAGACTGGGAAGCCGCCACGCTGCCGGCCCAATACGGCGGTGCTCGGGTGGTGCTGGCCCGCACCGGACTGGTGTTCTCCCCCGCGGGTGGCGCGCTGGGGCGGTTGCGGCCGCTGTTCCGCACAGGCCTCGGGGCGCGGCTCGGCAGTGGGCGGCAATACATGTCGTGGATCACGCTGGAAGACGAGGTGCGAGCGCTGCTGTTCGCGATTTCGAACCCCGCGCTGTCCGGCCCGGTGAACATGACCGGACCCGCGCCGGTGACCAACGCCGAATTCACCACCGCGTTCGGGCGGGCGGTCAACCGCCCGACGCCGTTGATGATGCCCGGTTTCGTCGTCCGGGCCGCGCTGGGAGAGTTCGCCGACGAAGGGCTGCTGACGGGGCAGCGCGCCATCCCGTCGGCGCTGGAACGGGCCGGATTTACGTTCCACCACAACACCATTGGCGAGGCGCTCGGCTACGCCACCGCCCGGCGCGAGCACGACTAGTTGTGAGGTCCAGCGAGACAGCGTGCGATCGCCAGCGCGGCGCAGCCGGGCGCAGCGGGTCGCCGCAACAGCCGTAGCGGCGCCGCCGGCGCCACCGGATTGGGCCAGGTGTCCGCAGGCCGAGTACCGTCGCGAACGTGATCGATTCCATCCGATCCAGCCCGTCCTTGATCGACGTCCGCCAGCTCGCAACCGTCGACTACCGCGTGGCCTGGCAGCAGCAGCGCGACCTTGCCGACGCCCGGGTCGCCGGCGGCAGCGACACGTTGCTGTTGCTGGAGCACCCGCCGGTGTACACCGCGGGCCGGCGCACCGAGCCGCACGAGCGGCCGGCGGATGGCATTCCCGTCGTCGACACCGACCGCGGCGGCAAGGTCACCTGGCACGGTCCCGGCCAGTTGGTCGGCTATCCGATCATCGGCCTGGCCGAACCGCTCGACGTGGTCAACTACGTGCGGCGGCTCGAGGAAGCGCTGATCAAGGTGTGTGGCGATCTGGGCCTGGACACGATCCGCGTCCAGGGCCGATCCGGGGTGTGGGTGCCGGGCACCGACGGCCGGCCCGACCGCAAGGTCGCCGCCATCGGCGTGCGGGTGTCGCGCGCGACCACCCTGCACGGCTTCGCGCTCAACTGTGATTGTGATCTCAACGCCTTCAGTGCCATCGTGCCGTGCGGCATCAGCGACGCCGGGGTGACGTCGTTGTCGGCCGAATTGCGCCGTCAGGTGGCCGTCGACGACATCCGGACCACCGTCGCCGACGCCGTCTGCGATGCCCTCGACGGGGTCCTGCCGGTCCGTGAACATCCCGTCGCGCGCGTAGCATCAGCGATGTGACTGACGTACCCGAGGGACGCAAGCTCTTGCGCCTGGAGGTGCGCAACGCGGAGACGCCGATCGAGCGCAAGCCGCCGTGGATCAAGGTGCAGGCCCGGATGGGCCCCGAATACACCAAGCTCAAGAACCTCGTCCGGCGCGAGGGGCTGCACACGGTCTGCGAGGAGGCCGGCTGCCCCAACATCTTCGAATGCTGGGAGGACCGCGAGGCCACCTTCCTGATCGGCGGCGAACAGTGCACCCGCCGCTGCGACTTCTGCCAGATCGCCACCGGCAAGCCGACAAAGCTGGACCGCGACGAGCCCCGGCGGGTGGCCGAGAGCGTGCGCACGATGGGGCTGCGCTACGCCACGGTCACCGGGGTGGCCCGCGACGACCTGCCCGACGGCGGCGCCTGGTTGTACGCCGAGACGGTGCGCGCCATCAAGGAACTCAACCCGTCGACCGGCGTCGAGCTGTTGATACCCGACTTCAACGGCGAGCCCGACCGGCTCGCCGAGGTGTTCGGGACACATCCAGAAGTGTTGGCGCACAACGTCGAAACCGTGCCGCGCATCTTCAAGCGCATCCGGCCCGCCTTCACTTACCAGCGCAGCCTGGACGTGCTCACCGCGGCGCGCGACTTCGGGCTGGTCACCAAGAGCAACCTCATCCTCGGCCTGGGTGAAACCCCTGACGAGGTGCGCACCGCGCTGGCCGACCTGCGTAACGCCGGCTGCGACATCATCACCATCACCCAATACCTGCGCCCGTCGGCGCGTCACCATCCCGTCGAGCGCTGGGTGAGGCCGGAGGAATTCGTCGAGTTCGCGCAGCACGCCGAACAGCTCGGCTTCTCCGGGGTGCTGGCCGGGCCGCTGGTGCGATCGTCGTATCGCGCCGGTCGGCTTTACCAGCAAGCCGCCGGTGCCCGCGCCGCGGATGCCGCGGCAGGGTAGTCACCGCGGCCCTACGTATTCTTTGACTATGGCTAAAACCCGCACTGCCGCTGAGAACAAGGCCGCCAGAGCGCAGGCGCAGGCTGCCCGCAAGGCTGCCGCGCGAGAGCGCCGCACCCAGCTGTGGCAGGCGTTCAACCTCCAGCGCCAGGAGGACAAGCGTCTGCTGCCGTACATGATCGGCGCCTTCGTGCTGATTGTGGGCATCTCGGTGGGCGTCGGTCTATGGGCCGGCGGGCTGACGATGATCACCTTGATCCCGCTCGGCGTGGTGCTGGGCGCGCTGGTCGCCTTCATCATCTTCGGGCGCCGCGCCCAGAAGTCCGTCTACCGCAAGGCCGAGGGCCAAACCGGGGCGGCGGCATGGGCATTGGACAACCTGCGCGGCAAGTGGCGGGTGACGCCGGGGGTGGCCGCGACCGGCCATTTCGACGCCGTGCACCGGGTCCTCGGCCGGCCGGGCGTGATCCTGGTCGGCGAGGGGTCGGCGACCCGGTTGCGCCCGCTGCTGGCGCAGGAGAAGAAGCGCACCGCCCGCCTGATCGGGGAAGTGCCGATCTACGACATCATCGTCGGCAACGGCGAGGACGAGGTGCCCCTGGCCAAACTGGAGCGTCATCTCACCCGGTTGCCGGCCAACATCAGCGTCAAGCAGATGGACACGCTGGAGTCGCGGCTGGCCGCGCTGGGGACGCGGGCCGGGGCCGCCGTCATGCCCAAGGGACCCCTACCCAATGCGGGCAAGATGCGCGGTGTGCAGCGCACGGTGCGCCGCAAGTAGCGGCGATCGCAAGCGCGGCGAAGCCGGGCGCAGCGGGTCGCCGCCATCAGCCCGGCGATCGCAAGCGCGGCGAAGCCGGGCGCAGCGGGTCGCCGCCATCAGCGCCAGCGGATTCAGCGACGTACCACGGCCGTCGCGGTCAGCCGATCCTGCAGCCCGCGGCCGTCCCAGTCGGTGAACAACGCCGGGACGACCGTCCCGACGAGCAGGCCGCGCACCACCGCGCGGCCCGTGCCGACCAGCCCACGCCCGTCCACCGTCACCACCTGCAGACGCAGCGCCAGCTGCCCGGGCGTGAAGCCGAACAATCGCACCGAGACCACACCCAGCACGAACCAGATCACCAGCACCGCCGTGGAGATCGCCGGTTGGGGGTACAGGCCGAACCGCATCGCCAGCGCCGCCAGGCCATAGGAGATCAGCCAATCGATCATCAGCGCGCCCAGTCGGCGTCCCATCGGCGCCAGCGAGCCCGGCCCATTCTGGGGCAATCCCAGCTTTTCGCCGGGGTATGCGGATCGCGATTCCGGCATCATCGCCCCGGACCGAGGTCCGAATGCCCCGTCGTTCGGGTCCGATAGGGCGGGCTAACGGTGCGCTCGGTTAGCGGAAAAGATACGATCTTGCGATCCATGGCCCCACAATAGAACCCGCCACCGAGGCGGCCACTTTTTGCGTGTGGGCATGGTCACGTAACGTGCGCGCAACATCGGGTTGACTGACGGGCAACATCTGCTCCCTAGCGTCAGGCCGCGGATCTCACAAAGTAAAGGAGCATTCTGTGACGGAAACGACGCCCGACGACGTCTTCAAACTCGCGAAGGACGAAAACGTCGAATTTGTCGACGTCCGGTTCTGTGACCTGCCCGGCATCATGCAGCACTTCACAATTCCGATTTCGTTTTTCGACGAGAGCGTTTTTGAGGACGGCTTGGCTTTCGACGGCTCGTCTATTCGCGGATTCCAGTCCATTCACGAATCCGACATGCTCCTGCTGCCCGACCCGGACACCGCGCGCATCGACCTGTTCCGCGAAGCCAAGACGCTGAACCTGAACTTCTTCGTGCATGACCCGTTCACCCTCGAGCCCTACTCGCGCGACCCGCGCAACATCGCCCGCAAGGCGGAGAACTACCTGATCAGCACCGGGGTCGCCGACACCGCGTACTTCGGCGCCGAGGCCGAGTTCTACATCTTCGACTCGGTGAGTTTCGACTCGCGCACCAACGGCTCCTTCTACGAGGTCGACGCGATCTCGGGGTGGTGGAACACCGGCTCGCCGAACGAACTCGACGGCAGCCCCAACCGCGGTTACAAGGTCCGCCCCAAGGGGGGCTACTTCCCCGTCGCCCCCGTCGATCACTACGTCGACCTGCGCGACAAGATGCTGTCCAACCTGATCGCGAACGGCTTCAGCCTGGAGAAGGGTCACCACGAGGTGGGCACCGGCGGCCAGGCCGAGATCAACTACAAGTTCAACACGCTGCTGCACGCGGCCGACGACATGATGCTCTACAAGTACATCGTCAAGAACACGGCGTGGGCCAACGGCAAGACCGTCACGTTCATGCCCAAGCCGCTGTTCGGTGACAACGGATCCGGCATGCACACTCACCAGTCGCTGTGGAAAGACGGCAGCCCGCTGATGTACGACGAGATGGGCTACGCCGGCCTGTCGGACACCGCGCGGCACTACATCGGCGGCCTGCTGCACCACGCGCCGTCGCTGCTGGCGTTCACCAACCCGACGGTGAACTCCTACAAGCGGCTGGTGCCCGGCTACGAGGCGCCGATCAACCTGGTCTACAGCCAGCGCAACCGCTCGGCGTGTGTGCGGATCCCGATCACCGGCACCAACCCGAAGGCCAAGCGGCTCGAATTCCGTTGCCCCGACTCCTCGGGCAACCCGTACCTGGCGTTCTCGGCCATGCTGATGGCCGGCCTGGACGGCATCAAGAACAAGATCGAGCCGCAGGCGCCGGTCGACAAGGACCTCTACGAGCTGCCGCCCGAGGAGGCCGCCAACATCCCGCAGGCGCCCACGCAGCTGTCCGCGGTGATCGACCGGCTGGAAGAAGACCACGAATATCTCACCGAGGGCGGCGTTTTCACGCCCGACCTGATCGAGACGTGGATCAACTTCAAGCGCGAGAACGAGATCCTGCCGGTCCAGATCCGGCCGCACCCCTACGAATTCGCGCTGTACTACGACGTTTAGGCGCTAGTCCCCCCGCGAGCAGACGCAGAAACGCACCAACCGCCACGGTTGAGTGCGATTCAGCGTCTGCTCGCCGGCCGAAGCCACCCCGCGCCGCGATCACACCAAGCGATTGCTGCACTGTGCCGCGGTGATCCGCTCAGGTCGTCCTGGTGCGGCGCCGAGAGGTGAGCCGCCCCCACACCCATGTCAAGGCGACGTCGTGGCCGGTCGCCAGGTACTCCACGGTGGCCGGATAGTGGCAGATCTCTTGCGCCTGGGACAACCCGTCGGGCTTACCCACGAGGAGCACCAGGTCGTCGAGGGCGAGGGGGGTATTCGAGGCCGGCATGAACCGCGGCTCGCCGTCACGGACGAGGACCAGCGCGGCCAGCGGCAGCCCAGCGTCGCGGTCATCGGGCCGGCGCATGAGGTCTCCTATTGTCAGGGTGTGCCCGCGCCGTAACCAGTCCGCGATGGCCGGGGCCTGCGCAGCGGAGAGGGCGATGGCGGCACGCTCGGGTGTGCGCCGGCCGCAGCGATCCCGCACGTGCTCACGCACTTCGGTGGCCCACCGCTCGTCGCGCCCGAAGGCATGTTCAACGAAGCTCCAAAACACCGGGGTGAGAATGCGGGCGAGGACCTCACGGGCGACGAGTTCGGTCGCGATGTACACCGAGTCGATCTGCACGGCGTCGAGCAGGGCCGTGTTGACGCTCGTCTGCTGGCGGACGACGAGGTAAACGTCGGGATTGGCAAGCCGAGCCCGCTCGGCCATGGCGATATTGGCGGTGTCGTTGCGGGTGCCCGCGACGAATCCGACGGCATCCGAGACGTCTACTTCGCGGCCGGCCGGGTCGGCGAGTTCCACGGTGACCCCGATGGCAGCGAGAGTACTGACGAGATCGTGCCCGAAATCGGCCTCGGCGCACACAACCCAACGGCCGGCGGCAAGGCCGCCGCGCACCGGCGGCAACTCTGCTTGGTCGTTGTCCATCAGCCAGCGCAGCAGCTGATGATTGACCGGCCGGTGGATCGACAGTGCGAGGTAGTCGCCAAACCGATCGTCGGGGTTGATGACGGCGGCCGGGGAGAAGTGTTCCATCCAAGCCTGGATTCGGTGGTCGCTGCAACGGGCGAGGACGGGCACTTCAGGCCGCAGCAGCGATACCGTCATCACGACGGCGAGGTTTGCGTCGTCGTCGTTGGTCAGGGCGAGAACACCTTCACAATCGCGATGCGCCAGCCCGGCCACGCCCAGCATCGACGGTATGGCGCAGTCGCCCTCGACCGCGGGGACGTCAAAACTAAGCTGCTCGGATATCACCGACTGGACCTTGGCGTTCTGCTTGTCGATGACGACGAACCGACGCCGCCGTTCGTCGAGCTCGGAGCCGACGGTGCGGCCGGCATCTCCGTAACCGGCGACGACGAAAAAGGGCTCAACCATCCGGCGGACCCGACGGCGGAACCGCTGGGCCGCGATCGCATCCCGGAAAGCGACGTCCTGGATCACGGAGAAGAAGACCCCGATGGCGTAGGCCCAGCTGACCACGACCAGGTAAATCGACAGCGACAGCCACATCCGCTGCGGGTAACTGAAGGCGCCGGGTAGTTCGCTGTAGCCGACCGTCGTCAACGTGATGGTCATCTGGTAGAAGGCATCGAAGACGGTCAGCCGGTATGGGTTTCCATGCGCGTCGACGCCCGGCATGAACATCAGCCCGGCGGTACAGAAGCTGAAAATCGTGATCACGACGATCAGCGGCGCCCGCATGCGCCGCATGAAGAGGAAGATCACATCGGTGGTCGGTACCGCCGTCGGAACGCTGATCGGCTTGCGCCGCGGTTTCAGCCGCCGTCGGGTCCACAGCGGAAACAGGTACAGCAAGTTCGACATCGACTACCGGCGCCGGAACGACGCGGTCTCGACCACGAGCAGGGTGACGGACACGATATTGGCCAGCAACGCCCCGCCCGACAGGGACACCACACTCGCGGTCGCATGCCGGTCCAGTCCGGCGACGGACACCTGGGTGGCAAACACCCACATCGCCGTCGCGGCAATGAGCTGGAGCAGCGCGACGAGACTGGCCGAGAGGTGGACCGCACCCAGCTGGGTGCGGTCACCGAACTTCAGGACCGTGGTGATGAGGGCGACGACAAGAGCAAGGAAGAGCTCCCAGGAGTTGTGCAGCGTGGGATCCCCGACGTCGCCGACGAAGAAACCGAAGTTCAAGGTCGCGGCCAGCATCACAAAGAAACCAAAAACCACCTTCTCCAGATTCACACCGGCAGCCTAGCTCTATCGTTCCGTGCCGAGTCAGAATTGGAGCGCCATCGACGATGTACCCCTCCGACATCGACACATGGACGTCGACGGCCACAAGCCCGTCCCCCCGCGAGCAGCCCTAGCCGTCGAGCGATAGATCCTTGCGGAAGCGCTGCATGCCGTCGATCTTGTCGTCCAGGCTGGCGTCGGGCCCGGCGTAGAACATCCAGGGCATCGTGATGATGCCGGTGATACCACCGGCCTCCGCTCGCCGATAGTCGGCGGTGGTGAACGCGTCGGTCAGCGGCGTCAGGACGGTGAAATCGTCCATGGTCAAACCTTTTTCTGCGCGCATCTCCCGCAGCCGGCCGATCGCGTCGAGGGCCCGCTCGGTGTTGATCAGATCGCCGATCCAGCCGTCGTTGCGGGCGGCGCGGCGCAGCGCGATGTCGCTGAGGCCACCGACATACACCGGTATCGGCGGCGGAGTGGGCTGCATCTCCAGCCGCGGCGCCTGATAGAACTCGCCCTCGAACTCCGTCCACCCCGGCGCCCACAGCGCCCGCATCAGCTCGATGATCTCATCGGTGCGCTTGCCGCGGGCCTCGAATCGCTCACCCATCAAAGCGAATTCCTCGCGGCACCAGCCCACGCCGATGCCCAGCTCCACCCGGCCCGACGCCAGAACCGCCGCGGTGCCAATGGCTTTCGCCGCCGAGTAGGGGTTGCGCATCGCGGGAATGTAGACGGTGTTGACGAACCGCAGCCGGGTGGTGACCTGGGCGAGCGCACCGACGAGCACCCAGGGATCGGGCCAGTCGGTGAAGGGCTGCCAGCGTCGTTCCCCGTCTTTGGTGTACGGGTACGGGGTGTCCAACGTCTCCAGGTTGACGACGTGGTCCGGAATGCCGATCCCGTCGTAGCCGAGTTCGTCGGCCGCCTTGGCGAGCTCGATGATCTCCCGCGTGTTCAGGAAGGCGCTGCTGATGTAGAACTTCACTGTGCCTCCTGCGCCCAGGCCGGCTCGATGAAAACGCCCTCGGCCTCGACGGTGACGCCTTCGGAATCCGAAATGGTCCCGCGCGCAAAGACTTTGCGACCCTCCTTGCCGTCGACCCACGCCTCGCAGCGAAGCGGCCCCAACCGGGTGCCGCGCAGATATTTCACGGTGATGGTCCCGGTGAAGCGCGCCTTCGACAGCCCCTCGCTGGCCGCCTCACCGAGCATGTGGTCGAGCACCAGCGCGCTGACGCCGCCGTGCACCAGTTTGGGCGGACCCTCGTAGGCCGAGCCGAGGACGAACTCGCTCCAGCAGCGCCCGTCGCCCTCGTGCTGCACGACGATCGGCGGGGCGACGGGGTTGCACACGCCGATCGCGGCGTTGCCCAACGGCAGCGGGCGGCCGTTGACGCGGTAGCTCACCCCGATCGGGCGGGTCCGTTGCCGCAACGACGCGGTGACGGCCTCGATCGCCGATCGCGCTTCGGCGACGACGTCGTCGTCGGCCTCG
>NZ_JAICZA010000002.1 GCF_025933915.1 Mycobacterium sp. | reverse complement strand
TTTGTCACGCACGAGGGCTCGGCCCGGGCCCGCAACGTGCTGGCCATCAAGCTGGACGCCCAGCTGGTCGACGAGCTGCCACTGCCGCGCCCCAAATACGAGATCTTCGTCTATTCGCCCCGGGTCGAAGGCGTGCACCTGAGGTTCGGCCCGGTGGCCCGCGGCGGCCTGCGCTGGTCGGACCGCCGCGACGACTTCCGCACCGAGATCCTGGGTCTTGTCAAGGCGCAAGCGGTCAAGAACGCCGTCATCGTGCCGGTCGGCGCCAAGGGCGGTTTCGTCCTCAAGCGCCCACCGCTGCCCACCGGGGATGCCGCCGCCGACCGCGACGCCACCCGCGACGAGGGTGTCGCCTGCTATCAGCTGTTCATCTCCGGGCTGCTCGACGTCACCGACAACGTCGACCACGCCACCGGGAACGTCAGCCCGCCGCCGCAGGTGATACGGCGCGACGGCGATGACGCGTACCTGGTGGTGGCGGCGGACAAGGGCACCGCCACGTTCTCCGACATCGCCAACGACGTCGCCAAGTCCTACGGGTTCTGGCTTGGCGACGCGTTCGCATCGGGCGGGTCGGTCGGCTACGACCACAAGGCCATGGGCATCACGGCCAAGGGCGCCTGGGAGGCCGTCAAACGGCACTTCCGGGAGATGGATGTCGACACCCAGACCGAGGACTTCACCGTGGTCGGCGTCGGCGACATGAGCGGGGACGTCTTCGGCAACGGCATGCTGCTGAGCAAGCACATCCGGCTGCTCGCCGCCTTCGACCACCGGCACATCTTCCTCGACCCCGACCCCGACGCGGCGGCCTCGTGGGAGGAGCGCCAGCGGATGTTCGACCTGCCGCGGTCCAGCTGGGACGACTACGACAAGTCGCTGATCAGCGAGGGCGGCGGGGCGTACAGCCGCGAGCACAAGTCCATTCCGGTCAGCCCCCAGGTCCGCGACGTGTTGGGCATCGACGGTGACGTCACCGAGATGACCCCGCCCAACCTGATCAAGGCGATCCTGCAGGCGCCGGTCGATCTGCTGTTCAACGGTGGGATCGGCACCTACATCAAGGCGGAGTCCGAATCCGACGCCGACGTCGGCGACCGCACCAACGATCCGGTGCGGGTCAACGGTTCTGCGGTGCGCGCCAAGGTGATCGGCGAAGGCGGCAACCTCGGCGTGACCGCGTTGGGCCGCGTCGAGTTCGATCTTGCGGGCGGCCGGATCAACACCGACGCGATGGACAACTCGGCCGGCGTGGACTGTTCGGACCACGAGGTCAACATCAAGATCTTGATCGACTCCCTGGTCACCGCCGGCAAGGTCAAGGCGGAGGAGCGCAAACCGTTGCTGGAGTCGATGACCGACGAGGTCGCCCAACTGGTGCTCACCGACAACGAGGACCAGAACGACCTGATCGGCACCAGCCGCGCGAACGCGGGAAGCCTGCTGCCGGTGCACGCCAGGCTGATCCAGTACCTGGTGGACGAGCGCGGCATGAACCGGGAGCTGGAAGCGCTGCCCTCGGAAAAGGAGATCCAGCGGCGGGCCGATGCAGGCATCGGGCTCACCTCACCGGAGATGTGCACCCTGATGGCGCACGTGAAGCTGGGCCTCAAAGAGGAGATGCTCGAGACCGAACTGACCGAACAGGATGTGTTCGCATCCCGGTTGCCGCTCTACTTCCCGAAACCGTTGCGGGAACGGTTCACTCCCGAGATCCGCACGCACCAGCTGCGCCGCGAGATCGTCACCACCATGCTGATCAACGACCTGGTGGACGCCGCCGGCATCAGCTACGCCTTCCGGATCGCCGAAGACGTCGGAGTCGGGTCGGTCGACGCGGTGCGCACCTATGTCGCCACCGACGCCATCTTCGGCGTGGGGGAGATCTGGCGGCGCATCCGCGCGGCGAATCTGCCGGTGCCGCTATCGGATCGGCTCACGCTGGACACCCGGCGGTTGGTCGACCGCGCCGGGCGTTGGCTGCTCAACTACCGTCCGCAGCCGCTGGCCGTCGGCGCCGAGATCAACCGGTTCGCCGCGAAGGTCAAGGCGCTGACGCCGCGCATGTCGGAATGGCTGCGCGGTGACGACAAGGCGATCGTCGAAAAAGAAGCCGCGGAATTCGCCTCCCAGGGCGCGCCCGAAGACCTGGCCTACACCGTGGCCGCCGGCCTGTACCACTTCAGCCTGCTCGACATCATCGACATCGGCGACATCAACGACATCGAAGCGGCCGAGGTCGCGGACACCTATTTCGCCCTGATGGACCGGCTCGGCACCGACGGCCTGCTGACGGCGGTATCCGAACTGCCCCGACGGGACCGGTGGCACTCGTTGGCGCGCTTGGCGATCCGTGACGACATCTACGCCTCGTTGCGGTCGCTGTGCTTCGACGTGCTTGCGGTCGGGGAGCCCGACGAAAGCGGTGAAGAGAAGATCGCCGAGTGGGAACACCTGTCCGCGTCCAGGGTCGAGCGGGCCCGCCGAACACTGATCGAGATCCAGGAAAACGGGGAGAAGGATCTCGCGACGCTGTCCGTCGCCGCGCGACAAATCCGTCGCATGACCCGCACGAGCGGAAGAGGATCATCGAGTTGAGCATCGGCTTCGTCGCGCCCGTGCTGGTGCGCTGGTCGGACATCGACATGTACCAGCACGTCAACCACGCCACCATGGTCACGATTCTCGAAGAGGCGCGGGTCCAGTTCCTGCGCGAGGCATTCGAGGTCGACATCAGAACCATCGGGTTGCTCATCGCCGAAGTCACGGTCACCTACAAGGGCCAACTGCGGCTGACGGACTCACCGCTGCAGGTGACGATCTGGACCAAGCGGTTGCGAGCAGTCGACTTCACCTTGGGCTACGAGGTGCGCTCGGTCAACGCGGATCCGGAGTCGAAGCCCGCCGTCATCGCCGAGTCGCAACTGGCCGCCGTCCATATCGAGGAGCAGCGGCTGGTGCGGCTCTCGCCGCAGCATCGGGAGTATCTGCAACGGTGGATCAGGTAGCCGACCGCGGCCTGTGGCTGGGGGCGCCGTCGAGGGCCGAGCACCGCAGGGATCTGGCCGCGTTCCTCGATCGCGCGCTGCGACTCGATGAGGCGGCGATCGTCCGCCTGCGGACGCGACCGCAGGGGCTTCTGACTGCCTGGTTCGCAACGGGTTTCGACGTTCTGGCCAGCAGGGTGGTGGCAGGTGAAGTCCGGCCCGGGGATCTGTCTGTGGGTGCGGACGCGCTGGCGCGTGGCCTGTCCGCGATGGACGACTCGGGCTACGTCGATCCCGGGTTCGCGATGGACTCGGCGTGGCGCGGCGCGTTGCCCCCGGAGTCCGGCTTCATCCACCTCGAGGACTTGCCGGCTCGGGTGGTGCTCGACCTGGCACAGCGCGGCGCGCGACTTGCCAAGGAGCACAGCAGTTCTCAGGGACCCCCGGTTTCGCTGCTCGACCAGGAGGTCATTCAGGTGAGCGCCGCCGATGTGCAAGTGGGGTTGCCCATGCGCTGCGTGTTCGCGCTGACCGCGATGGGTTTCCTGCCGCAGTCACCCGATGCCGTCGACGCCGACGAATTGATCCGGGTCCGCATCCTGCCGACGTGGCTGCGTCTGGACGCCCGCTTCGGTTCGGTGTATCGCCGCCGGGGCGATCCCGCGCTGCTGCTGGGCTGATGCGGGCGGCGCATCCGGTTGATCAGGGGCCATAGCGCAGCCACAGCGGGAGAACGGCATCCAGATGGTCCATGAATTTCTTCAGCCCCACCCGGAATTGCCCGTACCCGTACGGGTCTCGCGCATATTGAGGAAACGCAATGCCCACCCCGAACAGGCCGGGAGCAAGGATTCCATTGGTGCGGTTGCACTCCAGCCGGCCCCACTGCGGTGTCTCGGGCAGGCTTCTTCGTTCGAAGCCGACGGTATAAACCGCCCGGTCGCACCGGGCCAGTTGCTCGGAGAACTCCGGGCTCGATGTCCAGCACCTCTCCAGTCGTTCCGGAAGCACCCCGTCGATGTTCGCCCGCGCCCATTCCGCCGCCTGCCCCTTCAGGCCGGTGTCGTCAAAGAGAATCCAATCATCAAAATACACAGCGTATTTCAGTGGATTACGGTAAAAGTTGATCACTTGTTTGACCGGATGGCGCAGTAAATTCGGCAACACGATCATGGACGAGTGCGATGAGCCGAAGACGGCGATCGTCGCGCCCTGCAGCGGCTCCCGCGCGAGCTTCTCGGGATCGAGAGCGACCTCCACGGGAATCTCCTCCAGCCCGGGGTGGCACAGCTTCTTCGGAGCCGCGCCGACGGCCAGGATCACGTTTTTGGAGAGAATGTCGTCCCGCTCCGTGTGGATCCGCCACCGCCGGTTCTCCAGGTACAGCGCGGTGGCGGTCGTCGTGAACGTGACGACCTGCTCACGTAGTTGCCCGGTGATCCACACCAACGGTTCGGCTACCAGGCCCAGTGCGCAGGTCTCCCGGGGGTCGACTTCCCGCAGCGGCATGGGTGGCGCTTCGGCGAAGCGAAATGACTTGGAGCCGTTGAAGTATTCGAGGAAGAGCCCCACGTGGGTGTTGCTCGACACCGACCGCCACTTTTGGCCGATGTCTCCGCCGGCGAAGGCAGGATCGATCCAGGCGATGCGTGCGGCCGCGACTCCGTGATCCAGCAGCCTCCCCACCGCGGCGATGCCCGCCGGCCCGGCACCGATCACTGCCCACTCGTAGGAAGCCATGCTCAACTTATAGAGCAGTCAGCGGCGAAACGCCCACCGGGATTCAGCCGGTGGCGCCCGAGCCTGCTACGCCAGCCAGGCCGCGGCGTCCGGCGGGAGTTTCCCGTCGACCAGCGGCGCGCTGGCCAGGATGAGTTCTCCCGCCGGCAGCGTCGCCGGTTGTTCGCCGCTGTTGAGCGCGCACACCAGGCCGCCGGGACGCCGGAAGATCACCGCGTCGTCGGACGCCTCCAGCCACTCCACACCGTCGCCGTCGAACTCGGCTCGGCGCTTGCGCAATTCGAGCGCGCGACGGAAGAACGACAGCGTCGAGTCGGGATCGCCGCTCTGCTTTTCGACGGTCAGCGCCGCCCATTCCGTGGGCATCGGCAACCAGGTGTCGGCAGCGGACGAGAACCCGAACGGGGGATCGGAGCCAGACCAGGGGATCGGCACCCGGCATTTGTCGCGGCCGCGCTCGGTGTGCCCGGAACGTTCCCACGTCGGGTCCTGCAGCACCCCGTCGGGCAGCTCCACATCGGGCAGCCCCAGTTCCTCGCCGTTGTAGATGAACACCGCGCCCGGCAGGGCGAGCATCACCATCGCCATCGCGCGGGCGCGGCGCAGGCCGAGGTCGCCGCCCCCGTAGCGGGTGACCTCCCGGCCCACGTCGTGGTTGGACAGCGTCCAGGTCGGGATGGCGTCTTCGAGGGCGGTGGCGGCCAGCGAGTTCTGGATCGCGTCATGGATCTCGGCGGCGTCGAAGTCGATCCTGGTCAGCCGGAAATTGAACCCGAGGTGCAGTTCGTCGGGTCGCAGGTATTCCGCCCAGCGGGCGTTGTCGGTGACCCAGACCTCGCCGACGGTCACCGCCCCGGGGTAGTCGTTGATCACCCTGCGGATGTCGCGGTGGATGTCGTGCACGCTCGGGTTGTTGAAGCGCGGGTCGTCGTCGGTGTGGTGCAACACCTTGGACTCGACGTCGGGCGAATCGGGCAGGCCGGCCGGCTTGGCCATGCCGTGTGCGACGTCGATGCGGAAGCCGTCTACGCCGCGTTCCAGCCAGAAGCGCAGCGTCTTTTCGAAGTCGTCGAAGACGTCCGGGTGCTCCCAGTTCAGGTCCGGCTGCTCGGTGTCGAACAGATGCAGATACCACTGGCCGGCATTGCCGTCGGGTTCGACCACCCGGGTCCACGCCGGCCCGCCGAACACCGAGGTCCAGTTGTTGGGCGGCAGCTCCCCGTCCGTGCCGTGACCGTCGCGGAAGAAATACCGTTCCCGTGCCTCGGTGCCGGGGCCGGCGGCCAGCGCCGCCTGAAACCACCGATGGGCCGAACTGGTGTGGTTGGGCACCACGTCCATGGTGATCTTCATGCCCCGCCGGTGGGCCGCGCCGATCAGCCGTTCGATCGCGGCCATCCCGCCGAACAGCGGGTCGATGTCGCGCGGATCGGCGACGTCGTAGCCGTGGTCGGCCATCGGGGAGACCGTGACCGGATTGAGCCAGATCGCGTCCACGCCGAGTTGCTCGAGGTATTCCAGGCGGGCCGTCAGCCCGTCCAGATCGCCGACGCCGTCGCCGTCGCTGTCGGCGAAGGACCGCGGGTATACCTGATAAAACACCGCGCTCGACCACCACGCTGCGGGGCTCATACCGCTCCGTTCAGTTGCTGGGCATTTGGGCTAGAGATCAAAGAGGGGCGTTCACGAGGGAGTCTGCGGCCGCCTCCAGATAGGCGAGCAACTCGCGACGGTGCTCGTCGTCGAGCGTCCTCGAATCGATGGAGGCGATCGCCGTCTGCATGCACCGCAGCCACGCGTCGCGCGCCAGGGGAGTGATCCGGAACGGGACGTGACGCATCCGCAGGCGAGGATGTCCGCGCCGGTCAGAGTAGGTGCGCGGGCCGCCCCAATACTGCTCGAGGAACATCCGCAGGCGTTCTTCGGCGCCCTCGAGATCGTCCAGCGGATACAGCTCGCTCAGGATCTCGTCCTCGGGAACCTGAGCGTAAAAGCGCGACACGATCGCGTGGAAAGTCTCGGCACCGCCGACAGCGTCATAGAAGGACTGTCCTACCTCATCCATCGCGGTCCATTGTGGGGCATCGTCGCGGTGGCACGCGGAGGTGGCCCGATCCCGCTCCCGCTGTTCATCGGTTCGAGGCGGCGTTTCACCTGCCATAGGGGTGCGATTGGCGACGAATCATGGTGGACTGTTCGCGGAGGATTTATGGCGCAGGGCAAGAGACGCCGCAGCCACCGCAGTCAGGTGGCCGCGGCAGGGTTAACCGGGCCCACAACCGCGTCATCGTTGCACAGTGTTGACATCCATCCGCCGGCCCGCCCGGAGAGCGCTTCCATTTGGAGTCGCCGGCGGGTGCTGCTGCTGAACTCCACCTACGAGCCACTGACCGCGCTGCCGATGCGGCGCGCGATCGTCATGGTGATCTGCGGCAAGGCCGACGTGGTGCATCACGACCCGGCCGGCCCGGTTATCCACTCGGCGACCAGCTCGATCGTCGTTCCCTCGGTGATTCAATTGCGGTCTTACGTTCGCGTTCCTTACCGGGCGCGCGTCCCGATGACCCGCGCCGCGCTGATGCACCGAGATCGCTTCTGCTGCGCCTATTGCGGGTCGAAGGCGGATACCGTCGACCACGTGGTGCCACGCAGCCGCGGTGGCGATCATTCCTGGGAGAACTGCGTCGCCTGCTGCTCGACCTGCAACCACCACAAGGGCGACAAGCTGCTCAGCGAGCTCGGCTGGGCACTGCGCCGGCCGCCCATGCCGCCGACGGGGCAGCACTGGCGGCTCTTGTCGACGGTCAAGGAGCTCGACCCCGCGTGGGCCCGATACCTCGGTGAAGGTGCTGCCTGAGCAACAATCTGGTGTCCGGGCGCACCGGTAGATCGCTTGGTGGGATACGGTTTGCGTCGTGAGCCTTCTGCAAATCCACTTGTACTTCCTCGGAATACCCCTGCTGCTGGTGGTCGTGCTGTCGGTGCTGATCTGGTCCCACAAGGGGCCGCACCCGGCGACCTACAAGCTGGGGGAGAAGTGGGCGCATCCGCCGATCCTGTGGGCCGCCGTCGGTGAAGAGGTCGGCCACACCCATGGCGGGCATGGTGGACACGGCACGTCGGAATTCTCAGTGGGAGGTGGCGCCAGTGGCACGTGGTGAGGTAGCGACGAGGGAGCCCGCCGAGCTGTCGTACGGCTCGGTGATCACCACCAGCGGACGGATCTCCGCGGTCACCGAGCCCGGCGAATTGTCGGTGCATTTCCCGTTTCCCACCAAAGACCTCGTCGCCGTGGACGACGCGCTGAAATTCGGGTCGCGGTCCTCCAAGACGCGTTTCGCGATCTACCTGGGCGACCTGGGCAGCGACACCGCCGCGCGGGCCCGCGAAATTCTGGCCGACGTGCCGACACCGGACAACGCGGTGCTGCTGGCGGTCTCACCCGACCAGAAGGTCATCGAGGTGGTCTACGGTTCCGCGGTCCGCGGTCGCGGCGCCGAGTCGGCCGCACCGCTGGGTGTCGCCGCGGCTTCCTCGGCATTCGAGCGGGGCGATCTGGTGGACGGGCTGGTCAGCGCGATCCGCGTGCTGAGCGCCGGAATCTCCCCGGCTTAATCCGCGGGCGTGCGCAGTTGTACGTCAGCTGCGGCGTGTCGGTGCACAAACACGCACGCTCGCGCCCTATTCAACCGCGTCGAACCGGCGCGCGCGCAACGCACGCTTCACCCCGGCCTGGCCCTCCAGCACCAGGCGACGCAGCGCTGCCGGCACCTCGGGGTCGGACAAGAACTTGTCGGCCGCGGCGATGCCGTCGTCGCTGATGTCCCAGTGCGGGTACAGGCCGATCACGACCGTCTGGGCCACTTCGCTGGATCGGCGCGCCCACACGCCCGAGATCGCCTCGAAGTAGCGCGCGGTGAACGGCTTGAGCAGCTCGTGCTGCGCCGGCGGGGCGATGCCCGCGATGATCGCGCGGGCCGTGATGTTGGCCAGGGTGTCGTCCTCGACCACCGTCGTCCAGGCTTCCTCCTTGACCTTTAGCTGAGGTCGCGCCGTCGCGGCCTGGGCGCCGTGCCGCTTGCCGGCGGCGGTCGGGTCGCGCTGGACTTCGGCGTCGATGAACGGTGTGGCGGGTCCGTCGGCGTCGATGTCGCCCGCGGTGGCCAGCGCCGTCACGATCCGCCACCGCAGGTCCGTGTCGATCTCGAGGCCAGGCAATCCCAGATCCGCCGGGTCGCTGTCGGCCAGCGTCGCCAAAGTCTCCACGTGCCGCGCCGACAGCACCGAGGAGCACAGCGTGTTGACGAAGGCGAGCTGGTGATCCGATCCCGGCTGCGCGGCGCGCGCCAATTCCAGTAACCGGTCGGCGAACTGCGGCCAGCCGTACTCGTGTGCCCAGCCGGGTTCGGCGTAGGACGCCAGCGCCGTCTGCGCCTGCAGCAGCAGCCGCTGCGCCACCCCGACCTCGGTTTCGGCGTGCACGCCGCCTGCCACCAGGGCCACGAAATCGCGGGCCCGCAGTTCGGCCTCGCGCGTCATCTCCCAGGCCGCCGACCAGACCAGCGAGCGCGGCAACGGCTCGGCGATGTCGGCGATGCGCTGCAGCGCGGTGCGCAGCGACTCGGCGTCCAGCCGCAACGAGCAGTACGTCAGGTCGTCGTCATTGACCAGAACCAGTTGGCCCCGCGAAACACCAACCAACGCAGGAACTTCCGTCACCGGGCCCTCGATGTCGAGTTCCTCGCGGCGTACCCGGACCAGCTTTCCCGACCCGTCGGAAGCATCCAGGTCGTAGATGCCGATGGCCAGCCGGTGCACTCGGGTCTCGCCGGCACCCGGCGCGGCGCCGCTCTGGGTCACCGCGAAGCGGGTGAACTTGCCCTCGGCGCCCGGGCCGTCGACGTCGAAGTCGGGCCGCAGCGTGTTCAGCCCGGTCGTTTTCAGCCACTGCTGACCCCAGTCGGAAAGGTCGCGTCCCGACGCTTTCTCCAGCGCGGCGACCAGGTCGTCGAACGTGGCGTTGCCGAACGCGTGGGTGCGGAAGTAGTCGCGCAGCCCGGCGAGGAAATGCTCCAGCCCGACGTAGGCGACGAGCTGCTTGAGCACCGACGCGCCCTTCGCGTAGGTGATGCCATCGAAGTTCACCTCGACGGCTGCCAGGTCCGGAATATCGGCGGCGATCGGATGGGTCGAGGGCAACTGGTCCTGGCGGTAGGCCCACGACTTTTCGACCGTCGCGAACGTCGTCCAGGCCTCCGTGAATTCGGTTGCCTCGCTTTGGCACAACACCGAGGCGAAGGTCGCGAAGGACTCGTTCAGCCACAGGTCGTCCCACCAGGCCATCGTGACCAAATCCCCGAACCACATGTGCGCCATCTCATGCAGCACGGTCTCCGCGCGGCGCTCGTAGGAGGCCCGGGTGACCTTGCTGCGGAAGACGTAGTCCTCCAGGAAGGTCACCGCGCCCGCGTTTTCCATTGCGCCGGCGTTGAACTCGGGGACGAACAGCTGATCGTATTTTCCGAACGCGTAGGGCAAGCCAAAGTTCTTGTGGTAGAAGCCAAATCCCTGCTTCGTCTGGGCGAATAGCCGCTCGGCGTCCATGTGTTGCGCCAGCGACGCCCGGCAGTAGATGCCCAGCGGGATTTCCCCGTGTTCGTCGGTGTAGGCGTCCTTCCACTCGGCGTACGGACCGGCGATCAACGCGACCAGGTAGGTGCTCATCCGCGGGGTGGTGGTGAAGGTGTGGAGGCCGTCGCTCACCGACACCGTCGCGCCGTTGGAGATCACCTTCCAATGCGAGGGCGCGGTCACCCGCACGTCGAAGGTCGCCTTGAGGTCGGGCTGGTCGAAGCAGGCGAACATGCGCTTGGCGTCGGCGGTTTCGAATTGCGAGTACAGGTAGGTCTCGTTGTCGACCGGGTCGACGAACCGATGCAGACCCTCGCCGGTGTTGGAGTAGCGGCAATCCGCGTCGACCACGACGACGTTGCGGTCGGCCAGCCCGCGCAAGGCGACGCCGGTGGATTCGTCGTATCCGGAGACGTCGAGGTCGCGGCCGTTGAGCGTGGCGCCGCGCACGGTTTCGGCGGCGATGTCGATGACCGTGTCGGCGTCGGCGAGCGCCTCGAAAACCACCGTGGTGACCGAGCGGAAGGTCCGTTCGCCGGGAGGGCCACCGGGACCGGAACCGTCGGTGAGATCGAGGTCGATCTGGTAGCTGGCGACGGTGATCAGGGAGGCGCGCTCGACGGCTTGTTCACGGGTGAGGTTGGGGAGTGCCACGGGTCCAACTTACGGGTCGGGCGAACCGGGAACAGGAGCGAGAGGCCTACGGTTGTGCACATCAGACTTTCCACCGACGAGAGGACCCGCCATGGCTGACCAGGCGCCCGCGAAGAACAAAGCCGATTTCTGGTTCGATCCCCTGTGCCCGTGGGCGTGGATCACCTCGCGCTGGATCCTCGAGGTGGAAAAGGTGCGCGACATCGAGGTGAACTTCCACGTGATGAGCCTGGCGGTGCTCAACGAAAACCGCGAAGACCTGCCGGAGAACTACCGTGAGAACATGAAGCGGGCCTGGGGTCCGGTGCGGGTGGCGATCGCTGCCGAGCAGGCGCACGGCGCGGAGGTGCTGGGGCCGCTGTACACCGCGATGGGGACCCGAATCCACAACGAGGGCAACAAAGAGCTCGAGGAAGTGATCAAGCTCGCGCTGGATGACGCCGGACTGCCGGCGGACCTGGCCGCGGCGGCCGACAGCGATGCCTACGACGAAGCGGTGCGCACGAGCCACCACGCCGGGATGGACGCGGTCGGCGATGATGTCGGTACACCGACCATCCACGTCAACGATGTGGCGTTCTTCGGACCGGTGCTCTCCAAGATCCCGCGCGGCGAGGAAGCGGGCAAGTTGTGGGACGCGTCGGTGGCCTTCGCGTCCTACCCGCACTTCTTCGAGCTCAAGCGCAGCCGCACCGAAAAGCCCGAATTCGACTGAGCGGTAGGGCGGTGACCCGCCCCACCCGGCCGGGCCGCGCGCCTGTGTAAGGATTGCGGGCATGCGCGTCTACCTCGGCTCTGACCACGCCGGATTCGAGCTCAAGCAGCAGATCATCGAGCACCTCGAAAAGTCCGGCCACGAGCCGATCGACTGCGGCGCCTTCAGCTATGACGCCGACGACGACTACCCGACGTTCTGCATCGCCGCCGCGACCCGCACGGTGGCCGACCCGGACAGCTTGGGCATCGTGCTGGGCGGGTCGGGCAACGGCGAGCAGATCGCCGCCAACAAGGTTCCCGGCGCCCGGTGCGCGCTGGCCTGGAGCGTCGAAACCGCGGCGCTGGCCCGTGAACACAACAACGCCCAGCTGATCGGCATCGGCGGTCGCATGCACACCGTGGCGGAGGCGCTGGCCATCGTCGATGCTTTCGTGACCACGCCGTGGTCGAAAGCCGAACGCCACCAACGGCGTATCGACATCCTCGCCGAATACGAACGCACCCACCAAGCCCCGCCGGTACCCGGCGCGGCGGGTTGAGGCCGGAAGGGTCCGCACATGCCCGAAGGGCATACCCTGCACCGGCTGGCCCGGCTGCACCAACGCCGCTATGCCGGCACGCCCGTGGCGGTGTCCAGCCCGCAGGGCCGCTTCGCTGATTCCGCCGTGGCGGTCGACGGCCGGGTGCTGCAGCGCACGAGTGCCTGGGGTAAACACCTATTTCATCACTACGCCGGCGGCCCGATCGTGCACGTGCATCTCGGCCTGTACGGCGCCTTCACCGAATGGGAACGTCCCGGCGACGGGTCGTTTCCCGATGCGGTCGGGCAAGTGCGGATGCGCATGATCGGCGCCGACTACGGCACGGACCTGCGCGGCCCGACGGTGTGCGAAGTCATCGACGAAGGACGGGTCAGCGACGTTCTGGCCCGGCTGGGTCCCGACCCGTTGCGCGACGACGCCGATCCGTCATGGGCGTGGAAACGGATTGCCAAGTCTCGCAGACCTATTGGCGCGCTGTTGATGGATCAGACCGTCATGGCCGGCGTGGGCAACGTGTACCGCAGCGAGTTGCTGTTCCGCCACGGCATCGACCCGTTCCGCCCGGGCCGCGACGTCGGTGAGGCCGAGTTCGAGGGGGCCTGGACCGATCTGGTTGCGCTGATGAAGGTGGGCTTGCGCCGCGGCCAGATCGTCGTGATGCGGCCCGAACACGATCACGGCGCGCCGCCGTATCGCCCCGACCGGCCCCGCACCTACGCCTACCGGCGTGCCGGCGAACCCTGCCGCGTGTGCGGAGACCCGATCCGCACGACCGTGCTGGAGGGCCGCAACGTGTTCTGGTGCCCGACGTGCCAGAAATGACGGCGAAAGTGTCGGCGTCTCCGGTTTGAATTCAATCGGCGCGGGCATTGCTGTCTTCATGAGGACTTTCGCTCGATCAGCTGCAACGATTTCCGCGATAGCAGGCCTCGGTCTGGCAGGGCTGGGCTTCGCGTCCGACGCGCAGGCGCAGCCCGGCCCCTTCCCGCGATGGTGCCCTGGGGATTTCTGGGATCCCGGCTGGGGCGACAACTGGGACGCCGGGCACTGCCACGACAACTGGCGCGGACCCGGACCTAATCCGTACATCGGCCCGGGGGGATCCGGTGGACTGGGTGGACCCGGTGGGCCCGGTGGACCTGGCGGTGGCGGACACGGCGGCGGAGGCGGCGGCCACTGACGCCTTCGCTAGATGACACCGAGCACGGAGTAGACCTCGTTACTGAGGACCAGGCTGCGCGGGTCCGCGTTGGCCTTGGTGGGGTCGAAGTGATTCGCCACATAGGCATAGCCGATGCGGTGCTCGAGATCGACGAACCCGAACGAGCCGCCCAGCCCGCCGTGGCCGAAGATCTTCGGGTTGGGTCCGTTAACGCACCGCTGGTTGAGCATGTACCCGAGACCCCAGCCGTGGTCGGCGACCCGAGGCCCCAGTACCAGATCGGTGTCCAGCCCACCCTGACAGACCCGCACCAGGTCCATGTGCTCGCGGCTGAGCACCTTCTCCTGGGCGAGCGCGTTGTAGAACGTCGCCAGCCCCAGCGCCGACACCTGCCCGTTGGTGCCGGGGAACTCGAGTTCGCGCCACAGACTCAGGTCGTGTGAGCCGAGTTCGTCGTCGGGGGCGAACCCCATCGAGATGGACAGCCCCGCCTTCGGGTGCTCGGCCAGGCTGGTCGGGTAGCCGGGGGCCTTCGCGTCGGCCAGCAGGTCCCGCGCGTGCGGCTTGTTGATCCGCTCGGCGCAGCGGTGCTGTTCGGCCAGCGGCAACCCGATGTGGACGTCGGCGCCGAACGGTTCGGCGATCTCGGTGCGCAGGTACTGGCCGATCGTGCGGCCCGTGACCCGGCGGAACACCTCGCCCATGATGAAACCGAAGGTGGTCATGTGGTAGCCCTGGGCGGTGCCCGGCTCCCACCACGGCTCGGCGGCGGCCAGCTGTTCGCAGACGAAGTTCCAATCCGCGACCTGTTCCCAACGCATCCGGGTGCGCGGGCCGATCACGCCGGAGCGGTGGCTCATCACCATCGCGAGCGTGATGTCCTGTTTGCCCGCCTGGGCGAACTCGGGCCAGTAGTGGGCCACCGGGGCCTGCAGGTCCAGCTCGCCGCGGTCGGCCAGCTGATGCACGCAGGTGGCCGACAGGCCCTTGGTGCCGGACAACACCGTGGTGAGGGTGTTCTGCTGCCAGGGCCGGGTATGGGCGGCGTCGGCCCAACCACCCCACAGATTGACGACGAGAGACCCGTCCACCCACACCGCGACGGCCGCGCCGATTTCGTCGCCCAGCGTGAAATTGCGCTCGAACGCGTCGCGAACCCCGACGAAGTCCGACGCGCATGAGCCATGGATCGACGCGTCCGTCGTCAGGTCGCTCATGGCGCCTCTCTATCGAGCAGATAGCTAGCCCGAGCGGGCGACGGGAATCGAACCCGCGTAGCTAGTTTGGAAGACTAGGGCTCTACCATTGAGCTACGCCCGCATGTATTAGTCGAGCGTGACTGTAGCTGGCGACCAAGGTCAAATCTAATCGACGCGGCCTTGTGATCACTCCGTGAGGTCCGCGAGGTCGCTGCCAAGCCTGTGACGGACCCGGCTTTGCGGGGCCTTAGGATCATCGAGGTCAGCGCGGGGTGTAGCGCAGCTTGGTAGCGCATCCGCTTTGGGAGCGGAAGGCCGCAGGTTCAAATCCTGTCACCCCGACCAGCACGACCGGCCTGCGCTGCGCGCGGGCCACCGACCGCCAGGAACGAGTACCGAGGAGCGCATCCGTGAAGAGCACCGTCGAGCAGTTGAGCCCCACCCGGGTGCGCATCAATGTGGAGGTCCCCTTCTCAGAACTCGAGCCCGACTTCCAGCGTGCCTACAAAGAGTTGGCCAGGCAGGTGCGCCTGCCCGGCTTCCGGCCGGGCAAGGCGCCAGCGAAGTTGCTGGAGGCCCGTTTCGGCCGGGAGGCCATGCTCGATCAGGTCGTCAACGAGGCGCTGCCCGCGCGGTACGGACAGGCGGTCGCCGAGTCGGAGGTGCACCCGCTGGGCCAGCCCGAGATCGAGGTCACCAAGAAGGAGTACGGCGAGGAGCTGGCGTTCACCGCCGAGGTCGACATCCGCCCCAATCTCACCCTGCCCGACCCAGGCTCCCTGACCATCTCGGTGGATCCGATCGAGGTCAGCGACGACGACGTCGACGCCGAGCTGCAGTCTCTGCGCGCCCGATTCGGCACCCTGACCGGGGTGGAGCGCCCGGTCGCCGATGGCGACTTCGTCTCCATCGACTTGTCGGCCACGATCAACGGCGAAGAGGTTCCGGGTGCCGCCGCGCAGGGGCTGTCCCACGAGGTCGGCTCGGGCCGGCTCATCGCGGGCCTCGACGAGGCGCTGGCCGGTCTGTCGGTCGATGAATCCCGCGAGTTCACCGCGCAGTTGGCGACGGGCGAGCACGCGGGGCAAGACGCGCAGGTGACGGTCACGGTTAAGTCGGTCAAGCAGCGCGAGCTGCCCGAGCCCGACGACGAGTTCGCCCAATTGGCCAGCGAGTTCGACACCATCGAGGAGCTGCGGTCGAACCTGCGCGACCAGGTCGGGCAGACCAAGCGCGCTCAGCAAGCCGAAAGCGTTCGCGACGCGGCCATCGACACGTTGCTCGAGCAGGTCGACATCCCGCTGCCCGAAACGATCGTGAAGGCTCAGGTCGACAGCGCCATCCATAACGCGCTGCACGGCCTCGACCACGACGAATCCAAGCTCGAGGAAGTGCTTGCCGGGCAGGGAAAGTCTCGCGAGGAGTTCGAGACCGAGACCCGCACCGCCGCCGAGACGGACGTCAAAAGGCAGCTGCTGCTCGACGCGCTGGCCGACGAGCTGCAGGTCCAGGTCGGCCAGGACGACCTCACCGAGCGGCTGGTGGCGACGTCCCGCCAGTACGGCATCGAGCCCCAGCAGCTGTTGGCCTATCTTCAGGAGAACAACCAGCTGCCGGCCATGTTCGCCGATGTGCGCCGGGCGCTGGCCATCGCCGAGGTGATCCGAGCGGCGACGGTCACCGACACCGCCGGAAACACCGTCGACACCGACGAATTCTTCGGCAAGCGTGCGGAGGCTGACGCAGCCGAGCCGGCTGGCGAGGCGGAGGAGGCCGACAATTCGGCGCCGGAGGCTGACGCAGCCGAGCCGGCTGGCGAGGCGGAGGAGGCCGACAAATCGACGCCGGAGGCTGACGCCGAGGAGTGACCGCGCTATGACGCTGTGAGCGAACGCGCCCGTTTCAGGGGTGCGTGGCCGCGAAACGGCAAGCTCGGTTGGTTAGTGTCGGTGAAGACAGATCTCGAGAAAGCAGGTAACCCGGTCGTGACTGACATGCGTTCAAACTCGCAGGGTCTCAACCTCACGGACTCCGTCTATGAGCGCTTGCTGTCCGAGCGCATCATCTTCCTGGGTTCGGAGGTGAGCGACGAAATCGCCAATCGCTTGTGCGCGCAGATTCTGCTGCTCGCCGCCGAGGACGCCACCAGGGACATTTCGCTGTACATCAACTCGCCCGGTGGATCGATCAGCGCCGGAATGGCGATCTACGACACCATGGTCCTGGCGCCGTGCGACATCGCCACCTACGCGATGGGGATGGCCGCCTCGATGGGTGAGTTCTTGTTGGCGGCGGGCACCAAGGGCAAGCGTTACGCGCTGCCGCACGCCCGCATCCTGATGCACCAGCCGCTCGGCGGGGTGACCGGCAGCGCCGCCGACATCGCCATCCAGGCCGAGCAGTTCACGGTCATCAAGAAGGAGATGTTCCGGCTGAACGCCGAATTCACCGGCCAGTCGATCGAACGCATCGAGGCGGATTCCGACCGCGACCGCTGGTTCACCGCGCCGGAAGCCCTGGAATACGGCTTCGTCGACCACATCATCACCCGCGCCGCCCACATCACCAATGGAGAAGCCCAGTGAACCCCGAAACCCAGCCTCAGGCGCGCTACATCCTGCCGTCGTTCATCGAGCACTCCAGCTTTGGGATCAAGGAATCCAATCCCTACAACAAGTTGTTCGAGGAACGCATCATCTTCCTCGGCGTCCAGGTGGACGACGCGTCGGCGAACGACATCATGGCGCAGCTGCTGGTCCTCGAGTCGTTGGACCCCGACCGCGACATCACCATGTACATCAACTCGCCCGGTGGCGGATTCACCTCGCTGATGGCGATTTACGACACCATGCAATACGTGCGAGCCGACATTCAGACGGTGTGCCTGGGACAGGCCGCCTCGGCGGCGGCGGTGCTGTTGGCCGCCGGGACCCCCGGCAAGAGGATGGCACTGCCCAACGCTCGGGTGCTGATCCACCAGCCTTCGCTACAGGGCGTGATCCAGGGACAGTTCTCCGATCTGGAAATCCAGGCCGCCGAAATCGAGCGGATGCGCACCCTGATGGAGACCACGTTGGCGCGCCACACCGGTAAGGACGCCGCGACGGTCCGCAAGGACACCGACCGCGACAAGATCCTGACCGCCGAAGAGGCCAAGGACTACGGGATCATCGACACCGTGCTGGAGTACCGGAAGCTGTCGGCGCAATCCGCCTAGCCCCACAGGTCGTTCGCCGAACGTGCACTCACGGCGATTTTTCGCCGGCCTATTTTTCGCGCTGATTACCCGTTCGGCGCAGCAGGTTGCCCACCTCCGCGATATCGCCGGGGCCAAGCCGCCATCGAGCACCACGGCTGCGCCGGGCCGGGCAAAGCTCACGGCCGACCACGTGGCCACGGTAGGGTGATTTCTGGGGGTGCGCCCGGTCCTCGTGTGATCGTTCGGGTTGGGTCGACACCTCCACCGGAGGCAGGGTTTGACGGCCGCCAGACTCGATCGCATTACAACCGCGACACGCCAAAGACACGCAAAGCGCGTCGTTCGCGAGTGACGGGCACCGTCTGCCTATATCTTTCCTCCATAGGGAATGAGGCATGAGCTCCCGCAAATACCATGGGCGCGATTCGGCGTTTATGGTCGCGGCGGGCCCGATCAAGCGGGTAGCGTCGGTGAATACATGCGGGGACAGGGAAGACCAACGGCGAATAGGAAGTAGGCCCTCAGCACCATGGCGCGCATCGGAGACGGCGGGGACCTGCTGAAGTGCTCGTTCTGTGGGAAGAGCCAGAAGCAGGTGAAGAAGCTCATTGCCGGCCCCGGTGTGTACATCTGCGATGAGTGCATCGATCTCTGCAACGAGATCATCGAAGAGGAGCTCGCCGACGCCGACGACGTGAAACTCGACGAACTCCCCAAGCCGATGGAGATCCGGGAGTTCCTCGAGGGCTACGTCATCGGGCAGGACACCGCCAAGCGGACGCTGGCGGTGGCCGTCTACAACCACTACAAGCGGATTCAGGCCGGTGAAAAGGGCCGGGACTCACGGCACGAGCCGGTCGAGCTGACCAAGTCCAACATCTTGATGCTCGGACCGACCGGATGCGGCAAGACCTACCTGGCCCAGACGCTCGCCAAGATGCTCAACGTCCCGTTCGCCATCGCCGATGCCACCGCGCTGACCGAAGCCGGCTACGTGGGTGAGGACGTCGAGAACATCCTGCTCAAGCTGATCCAGGCCGCCGACTACGACGTCAAGCGCGCCGAGACGGGCATCATCTACATCGACGAGGTCGACAAGATCGCCCGCAAGAGCGAGAACCCGTCGATCACCCGCGACGTCTCCGGGGAGGGCGTGCAGCAGGCCCTGCTGAAGATCCTGGAGGGCACGCAGGCGTCGGTTCCCCCGCAGGGCGGCCGCAAGCACCCGCACCAAGAGTTCATCCAGATCGATACCACCAACGTGTTGTTCATCGTCGCCGGGGCGTTCGCCGGCCTGGAGAAGATCATCTACGAGCGCGTCGGCAAGCGGGGCCTGGGCTTCGGCGCTGAGGTGCACTCCAAGGCCGAGATCGACACCACCGATCAATTCGCCGACGTCATGCCCGAAGACTTGATCAAGTTCGGCCTGATCCCCGAGTTCATCGGCCGGCTGCCGGTGGTCGCCTCGGTCACCAATCTGGACCGCGAGTCGCTGGTCAAGATCCTGTCCGAGCCGAAGAACGCACTGGTCAAGCAGTACCTCCGGCTGTTCGAGATGGATGGTGTGGAGCTCGAGTTCACCGACGACGCGCTGGAAGCGATCGCCGATCAGGCGATCCACCGCGGCACCGGAGCTCGTGGCCTGCGCGCGATCATGGAAGAAGTCCTGCTGCCCGTGATGTATGACATCCCGAGCCGCGACGACGTCGCCAAGGTCGTGGTGACCAAGGAGACCGTGCAGGACAACGTGTTGCCGACGATCGTGCCGCGCAAGCCGTCGCGCACCGAGCGTCGCGACAAAAGCGCCTAACCAGATCCTGGAGCGCCCCAGCACGCCCGCGACGGCGTGACGTGATCCGCGGTTCGTCGGGACGCCGAAAATGTGGCAATCGGAGGCCGACTCGGTATCGGCAACAGTAGCTAACGTCCAAGACGTGACCAACAACACAGTTTCGTATGGTCTGAACGCCTGTCACCTGGCTGACTTGGACTTTTAGTAATTTTTTGCCCGCGTGTAACGGGGATGGGATGGCGATGCCCACCCAAAATCAGTGCCATAATTGGTACCGCCAGTGACATAAAACCGTGATGGCCGGAGGCTCCCTTCGCCGACGCGTAACGTGAAGCTGCGCGAACTGTCTGTCCGGTGAACAAATGGAGGGCAAAGACGTGGATCCGAACGGCAGCGGAGCCGGATCAGACTCACAGAACGGGACTTCCCCTAACGGATCTGCCCGTCAGCGCCTGGAACAAGTCGTCATTCGTTTCGCCGGTGACTCCGGTGACGGCATGCAGCTCACCGGTGACCGGTTCACTTCGGAGGCAGCGCTTTTCGGAAACGACTTGGCGACCCAGCCGAACTACCCCGCCGAGATTCGCGCCCCCGCAGGCACTCTGCCCGGCGTCTCGTCCTTCCAAATTCAGATCGCCGACTACGACATCTTGACCGCCGGCGACCGGCCCGACGTTCTCGTCGCGATGAATCCGGCTGCGCTCAAGTCCAATATCGGTGACTTGCCCCGCGGCGGCATGGTGATCGCGAACTCCGACGAGTTCACCAAGCGCAACCTGACGAAGGTGGGTTACGTAACCAACCCGCTCGAGACCGACGAATTGTCCGACTATGTCGTGCATTCCGTCGCGATGACCACGCTGACGCTCGGGGCCGTCGAAACGATCGGCGCGTCGAAGAAGGATGGCCAGCGCGCCAAGAACATGTTCGCGCTGGGGCTGCTGTCGTGGATGTACGGGCGGCCGATCGAAACCAGCGAAAAATTCATCCGGGAGAAGTTCGCCCGCAAGCCCGAGGTCGCCGAGACCAACGTGCTGGCGCTGAAGGCCGGCTGGAACTACGGCGAGACGACCGAGGCGTTCGGCACCACCTACGAGGTGTCCCGGGCGACCCTGCCGACGGGCGAATACCGCCAGATCTCGGGCAACACCGCACTGGCGTACGGCATCGTCGCCGCTGGTCAGCTGGCGGACATCCCGGTCCTGCTCGGCAGCTACCCGATCACCCCGGCCTCCGACATCCTGCACGAGCTGTCCAAGCACAAGAACTTCAACGTCATCACATTTCAAGCCGAAGACGAAATCGGCGGCATCTGCGCGGCGATCGGCGCCTCGTACGGCGGCGCGCTGGGAGTCACCACCACCTCCGGGCCGGGCATTTCGCTCAAGTCCGAGGCGCTCGGCCTGGCCGTCATGACCGAACTGCCGTTGCTCGTCGTCGACGTGCAGCGCGGCGGTCCGTCGACCGGGCTGCCCACCAAGACCGAACAGGCCGACCTGCTGCAGGCGTTGTACGGCCGCAACGGCGAGTCGCCGGTTGCGGTGATCGCGCCGCGGTCACCGTCCGACTGCTTTGAAACGGCGCTCGAGGCGGCGCGCATCGCGGTCTCCTACCACACGCCGGTGATCGTGTTGTCCGATGGCGCAATCGCCAACGGGTCTGAGCCGTGGCGCATTCCGGACATCAGCACGCTGCAGCGCATCACACACACCTTCGCCAAGTCCGACGAGCCGTTCCAGCCTTACGCCCGCGACCCGGAGACGCTGGCCCGGCAGTTCGCCGTCCCCGGCACCCCGGGACTTGAGCACCGTATCGGCGGTCTGGAAGCGGCGAACGGCTCGGGCGACATCTCCTACGAGCCGGTCAACCACGACCTCATGGTGCGGTTGCGCCAGGCCAAGATCGACGGCATCTCCGTTCCCGATCTGGAGGTCGACGATCCGACCGGCGATGCGGAGCTACTGCTGATCGGGTGGGGCAGCTCCTACGGTCCGATCGGCGAAGCCTGCCGGCGCGCGCGGCGCAAAGGCATCAAGGTGGCGCACGCCCACTTGCGTTATCTGAACCCCTTCCCGGCGAACCTGGGTGAGGTGCTGCGGCGCTACCCGCAGGTGGTGGCGCCCGAAATGAACTTGGGCCAACTGGCGTTCGTGCTGCGCGGCAAGTACCTGGTGGACGTGCAATCGGTCAGCAAGGTGCAGGGTGTCGCATTTTTGGCCGACGAGATCGGTCGCGTCATCCGCGCCGCGCTGGGCGGGACATTGGCCGAAATCGAGAACGACAAGACGATGGTCGCCAGGATGGCGGCGGCAACGGTTGGAGCCAGCGCATGATTCGCGCCGGTGCCAACGTAGAGCGAAGCGATGAGGAGGAGCGGCGCTCGTGACTGATCTGATCGGCAATTTGGCGGGCAAAGACCTCGGTGTGACCGCGAAGTTGACCAAGAACGACGGGGTCCCCACGTTGTCTGCTGAGGACCAGCCCCAGAAGTCCAAGGACTTCACCAGTGACCAGGAGGTGCGTTGGTGCCCGGGTTGCGGGGACTACGTCATCCTCAACACTATCCGCAACTTTCTGCCGGACCTCGGCTTGCGCCGCGAGAACATCGTATTCATCAGCGGTATCGGCTGCTCGAGCCGGTTCCCGTACTACCTCGAGACCTACGGGTTTCACTCGATCCACGGCCGCGCGCCCGCCATCGCCACCGGCCTGGCGCTGGCCCGCGAGGACCTGTCGGTGTGGGTGGTCACGGGTGACGGTGACGCGTTGTCCATCGGAGGCAACCACCTGATCCACACGCTGCGCCGCAACGTCAACATCACCATCCTGCTGTTCAACAACCGGATCTATGGGCTGACCAAGGGGCAGTACTCGCCGACCTCGGAGGTCGGCAAAATCACGAAGTCGACCCCGATGGGGTCGCTCGACCACCCCTTCAACCCGGTGTCGTTGGCCCTCGGCGCCGAGGCGACCTTCGTCGGCCGTGCGCTGGACTCCGACCGCAACGGCCTGACCGAGGTGCTGCGCGGCGCCGCTGGCCATCGGGGTGCCGCCGTCGTCGAAATCCTGCAAGACTGCCCCATCTTCAACGACGGGTCGTTCGACGCGCTGCGCAAGGAAGGCTCCGAGGAGCGGGTCATCAGCGTCCATCACGGCGAGCCAATTACGTTCGGCGCCAACGGCGAATACTGCGTGGTGAAGTCCGGCTTCGGCCTGGATGTGGCCAAGACCGCCGACGTGTCGGTTGACGAGATCGTGGTGCACGACGCGCACAGCGACAACTCGGCCTACGCCTTCGCCCTGTCGCGGTTGTCGGATCAGAACCTCGAGCACACGGTGCTGGGCATCTTCCGCGATGTCAGCCGGCCCACCTACGACGACGCGGCGCGCTCGCAGGTCCAGGCGGCCCAGTCGGCGAAGCCGTCCGACTCCGCGGCGCTGCAATCGCTGTTGCGTGGCCGCGACACCTGGACCGTCGACTGACGTGGACAAGCAGGTGCCCGACACAATGAAACAGGCCGGGTTGCTAGCGGGGATAGTGCTGGCCGGTGGCGAATCGCGGCGGATGGGCCGTGACAAGGCAACCTTGCCGGCGCCCGGCGGGGCCACCACGCTTCTCGAGTACGTCGCCGGCGTCGTCGCACAACGCTGCGACCCGGTCTTCGTGATGGCCGCGCCGGGGCAACCGCTACCCGAGGTGCAGGCGCATGTGATTCGCGACGAGGTGCGCGGCCAGGGGCCACTGCCGGCGACCGGAGGCGGCCTGCGTGCCGCCGCGGCGGCGGGCGCTCGGTTCGCCTTCGTCTGCGCCGTCGACATGCCGCTTCTGTCAACGGGATTGATCGACGACCTGGTGGCGCTGGCGACCGAGACCGACGCCGAAATCGTGCTGCCGTGGGACGGTCGCAGCCACTACCTCGCCGCGGTCTACCGGACCGATCTGGCGGAGCGGATCGACGGCCTGGTCGGCGCCGGCGCCCGCTCGATGCGCGCCTTGATCGATGCCTCCGACTCCCAGCAGATCGTGCTGCCGGAATCGCGTTTCCTGGCCAACGTCAACTCGGAGAGTGACCTGCGCGCTCTGGCGCAACTCCAGGCCTGAGGCCCGACGCTGCGCCGATCGGGTCCCTAATGGGCCCGCGTTGCCCATGGCGATCTGTTGAGTACTTTCGCAAAGGCCGACTGCGCCAAGGGACACCGTGATCTGTTGGCGCTGCGGCGATTTGAGGCTCCGTGAAGAGCCGCCCTGGTACGCGGCCGTGGTCTTCGTGGCAAATTTCGACTGCGTGAAACCCGAGGTGCGGATGAGCGCCGCCCATTGACGGGTTTAGAGTGGGCGCCGATGGGTTGTGATGCGTAGCCGGCCGATCATGAAATGCTTTGTCGCAGTGCGATGTTCAATGAAAGACATTGTCGGAAAAGGTAATACGCATCATCGAATCGGCCAACTCGGGGTTAGGCGAGTCTGTGCTTAGCTAATAATGTTGTGGGACACAATAATCCGTCGCAGAAATGATTGACGCTCGCTCATCTGGCGTGGCGACCTGAGAAACGGCTCGACTTGCGGTACCTTGCGCCGGCCCGATGGCAAGCGACGGCGGATCCGTTGTGGCTGCGGCGAATCGGCAATAACGCCCCAAATAAACGTGCGCCAGCTCACAAAATATGGGTGATTAGGCTCACCATTTGTTTGTGCGTGCGATCGGCGTGCCGTCGCCGAAAAGTCCGCGGTGACCTGCACGAATGGGGTCGCGATCGCGGCGTGATCGGCTCGTTACCGAAACGAGATACGCGATTTCCGAAGATGACGAATGGCTCGGCGTCTTCTACGGTCGGTCCGTGTTAGCCCGCAACGGGTTACGGAAGAGTAATCAAAAAAATTGAATCCACGGACCCGCGTGTGAGCGGCGCTACGGACGGCGAGAGCCCGACCGTGGACGGTGGGTGAAAACCCGCCGGGCAGACCTGGCCCGCCGCTGTCGTGCCTGACCCAGACGGCACGTTCCAAAGCAGGCATTCAACCAAACACCTTCAGCCCACCTGCGTGGGCTTGCTTTGGCGCGCGCACCGCGAAAGGAAAGATATTGAAGAACGTCCGTAAGACGCTCATGCTTGCCGCGGTTACGAGCACGCTTGTGACCATCCCGTCGGCCTCCGCCCACGCAGACGAAGCGGTCTTCGACCCGAACCTGCCGGCCGCCGGGCCCGCCCCGGACGCCCCGGCTCCGGAGGCGCCTCCGGCCCCGGACGCGCCGGCTCCGGACGCTCCTCCGCCTCCGGCCCCGGACGCTCCGCCGCCGGCACCCGTGGGTTTCGACCCGAACGTTCCGCCGCCCCCGGGCCCGGACGTTCCGCCGCCTCCGCCCGTTAGGGCGTACAGCGTGAACTGGGATGCCATCGCGCAGTGCGAGTCGGGTGGCAACTGGGGGATCAGCACCGGTAACGGCTTCTCCGGTGGTCTGCAGTTCACCCCGAGCACCTGGCATTCCAACGGCGGTAGTGGCTCCCCGTCCGGCGCGAGCCGCGAGGAGCAGATCCGGGTTGCCGAGAACGTGCTGCATTCGCAGGGCATCGGCGCTTGGCCGGTGTGCGGACGCCGCGGCTGATCGACGGCTTCGCAGACACACATAAAGGAGTGCCGGGCCGCTGTGCCCGGCACTCCTTAGCTCCAGCCGTCGCCGCCCCCGCCGTCGGGTAGCGTCAGGCTCGTGACCGCAACGCCGCGCGAATTCGACATTGTGCTGTACGGGGCGACCGGCTTCGTCGGCAAGCTCACTGCCGAATACCTGGCCAGCTCGGCACCTGACAAACGGGTCGCGCTGGCCGGCAGGTCGCCCGACCGATTGCGCGCCGTCCGCGACACGCTGGGCGAACCCGCGCAGTCGTGGCCCGTCCTGAACGCAGACGCCTCCTCGCCCTCGACGCTGAACGAGATGGCGGCGCGCACCCAAGTCGTCATCACCACGGTCGGGCCCTACACCCGCTACGGGTTGCCGCTGGTGGCCGCCTGCGCCGCCGCGGGAACCGACTACGCCGATCTGACCGGAGAGGCGATGTTCGTCCGCGACAGCATCGACCAATTCCACAAGCAGGCCGCGGACACCGGTGCCCGCATCGTGCACGCGTGCGGATTCGATTCCGTCCCTTCAGACCTCAGCGTGTATGGGCTCTACCGTGCTGCGCGTGACGACGGCGCCGGCGAGCTCGTCGACACCGACCTCGTGGTCCGTTCCTTCTCCGGCGGGGTTTCCGGTGGCACCGTCGCATCGATGCTGGAGGTGCTGGATAGCGCGTCGCGTGATCCCGAGGTCCGGCGCCAACTCGCCGACCCATACACGCTGAGCAGCGACCGCGGCGCCGAACCTGAAATCGGGGCGCAGCCCGACCTGCCGTGGCGTCGAGGTCGTCGGATCGCGCCGGAACTGAGTGGGCTGTGGACCGCGGGTTTCGTCATGGCGCCCTACAACACGCGGATCGTACGGCGCAGCAATGCATTGCTGGACTGGGCGTACGGGCGTGAATTGCGCTACAGCGAAAGCATGAGCCTGGGGTCCTCGCCGATCGCACCGGTGGCCTCCGCTGTGGTGGGCGGGGCTGCCGCCGCAACCTTCGGGTTGGGCAGCCGCTTTTTCCGGCTGCTGCCGCGCCGGCTGGTGGAGCGCATCGTGCCCAAACCCGGAACCGGCCCCAGCCCGGCCGCGCGGGAGCGCGGCTACTACCGGATCGAGACCTACACCACCACAACCACCGGCGCCCGGTACGTGGCGCGCATGGAGCAACGCGGCGACCCCGGCTACAAGGCGACGTCGGTGTTGCTGGGGGAGTGCGGCCTCGCGTTGGCATTCGACCGTGACAAGCTCCCAGACCTGCATGGCGTCCTCACGCCCGCGGCGGCGATGGGCGACGCTCTGCTGGACCGATTCCCCGCCGCGGGTGTGTCCTTGCAGGTTGACCGGCTGGCACAGTGACCCGGCTCACGGTTCGGGCACTTACATGGGGGTAAACAGCGCTCCCTAGAATTGACGGGTGACCGCCAGCCGCAGCCCCGCCACCGACCTGCCCAAGTCGTGGGACCCCGCTGCGGCCGAAAGCGCCATC
Source organism: Mycobacterium sp. (assembly GCF_025933915.1). Lineage (GTDB taxonomy): Bacteria > Actinomycetota > Actinomycetes > Mycobacteriales > Mycobacteriaceae > Mycobacterium. The sequence continues at coordinate 54,991 of NZ_JAICZA010000002.1, read as the reverse complement.
TACCAGAAGTGGGTGGATGCCGGGTACTTCGCGGCGGACCCGGCCAGCCACAAGCCCGGCTACTCGATCGTGCTGCCGCCGCCGAACGTGACCGGCAGCCTGCACATGGGCCATGCGCTGGAGCACACCATGATGGACGCCCTGACCCGCCGCAAGCGGATGCAGGGATATGAGGTGTTGTGGCAGCCGGGCATGGACCACGCCGGTATCGCCACGCAGAGCGTGGTGGAAAAGCAGCTTGCGGTCGACGGTAAGGCCAAGGAGGACTTCGGTCGGGAGCTGTTCGTCGAGAAGGTGTGGGACTGGAAGCGCGAGTCCGGCGGGGCCATCGGTGGGCAGATGCGCCGGCTCGGCGACGGGGTGGACTGGAGCCGCGACCGGTTCACCATGGACGAGGGCCTGTCACGGGCGGTCCGCACGATCTTCAAGCGGCTCTACGTCGCCGGTTTGATCTATCAAGCGGAGCGGCTGGTCAACTGGTCGCCGATTCTCGAGACGGCGATCTCGGATCTCGAGGTCAACTACCTTGACGTCGAGGGCGAACTGGTGTCGTTCCGGTACGGCTCGATGGACGACTCACAACCGCACATCGTGGTCGCCACCACCCGGATGGAGACGATGCTCGGCGACACCGCGATCGCGGTGCACCCCGACGACGATCGCTACCGTCACCTGGTCGGCACCAGCCTGCCGCACCCGTTTGTGGACCGTCAGCTCGTCGTGGTCGCCGACGAGCATGTGGATCCCGAATTCGGCACCGGCGCAGTCAAAGTCACACCCGCGCATGACCCCAATGACTTCGAGATCGGCCTGCGTCATCAGCTGCCGATGATCTCGATCATGGACACCCGCGGGCGGATCACCGACACCGGAACGCAATTCGACGGCATGGACCGTTTTCAGGCCCGGGTCGCGGTGCGCGAAGCCCTGGCGGCCGAAGGTCGGATCGTCGAGGAGAAGCGACCCTACCTGCACAGCGTCGGACACTCCGAGCGCAGTGGTGAGCCGATCGAGCCGCGGCTGTCGCTGCAGTGGTGGGTCCGGGTGGAATCGCTGGCCAAGGCCGCCGGTGACGCGGTGCGCAACGGCGACACCGTGATTCACCCGGCCAGCCTGGAACCGCGGTGGTTCGCCTGGGTCGACGACATGCACGACTGGTGCATCTCCCGGCAGCTGTGGTGGGGCCATCGCATCCCGATCTGGTATGGGCCCGACGGCGAACAGCGCTGCGTGGGCCCCGACGAAACGCCGCCAGAAGGCTGGGAGCAGGACCCCGACGTCCTGGACACCTGGTTCTCCTCTGCGCTGTGGCCGTTTTCCACCTTGGGCTGGCCGGAGAAGACCCCAGAGCTCGAAAAGTTCTATCCGACAAGCGTTCTGGTCACCGGTTACGACATCTTGTTCTTCTGGGTGGCCAGGATGATGATGTTCGGGACCTTCGTCGGTGACGACGACGCCATCACCCTGGACGGTCAACGCGGCCCGCAGGTGCCGTTCACCGATGTCTTTTTGCACGGGCTGATCCGCGACGAGTCCGGCCGCAAGATGAGCAAGTCCAAGGGCAACGTCATCGACCCGCTGGACTGGGTGGAAATCTTCGGTGCCGATGCCCTGCGGTTCACGCTGGCCCGCGGCGCCAGCCCCGGTGGCGACCTGGCGATCGGTGAGGACCACGTCCGGGCGTCGCGCAATTTCTGCACCAAGCTGTTCAACGCCACCCGTTACGCACTCCTCAACGGCGCTCAGCTCGCGCCCGTGCCCCCGCCGACCGAGCTCACCGACGCCGACCGATGGATCCTCGGGCGCCTGGAAGAGGTTCGTGCGGAAGTCGATTCGGCGTTCGACAACTACGAATTCAGCCGCGCCTGCGAGGCGCTCTACCACTTCGCATGGGACGAATTCTGCGACTGGTACGTCGAATTGGCCAAGACGCAACTCGCCGAGGGGGTCGCGCACACCACGGCCGTGTTGGCGGCGACGCTGGACACGTTGCTGCGGCTGCTGCACCCGGTGATCCCGTTCATCACCGAGGCCCTGTGGCAGGCGCTGACCGGCAAGGAGACTTTGGTGATCGCCGACTGGCCCCAGTCGTCCGGGATAAGCCTGGATCAGGTTGCCGCACAGCGAGTTACCGATATGCAGAAATTGGTGACCGAGGTTCGCCGGTTCCGCAGCGATCAAGGCCTGGCGGACCGCCAGAAGGTGCCGGCCCGGATGACTGGTGTGGAGGAATCCGATCTGCGCACCCAGGTGAGTGCGGTGACGTCGCTGGCGTGGCTCACCGCCGCCGGGCCGCAATTCCGCCCGTCGGCATCCGTGGAAGTCAGGCTCAGCGGTGGCACCGTCGTCGTCGAACTGGACACCTCCGGCACCATCGACGTCGCCGCCGAGCGTCGCCGACTGGAAAAGGATCTGGCCGCTGCGCACAAGGAGCTGGCGTCGACCACCGCCAAATTGGCCAACGAGGACTTCTTGGGCAAGGCCCCGCAAAACGTCGTCGACAAGATCCGGGACCGTCAACGCCTGGCCCAAGAAGAAACCGAGCGGATCAACGCGCGGCTAGCCGGGATGCAATGACGGAGCCGCCCGAGTGGGCTGAGGATGCCGAAGTTCCCAGCGCGGTTCCCACCCCGGACGAGATCGCGTCCTTACTGCAGGTCGAGCATCTGCTGGACCAACGCTGGCCCGAGACCAAAATCGAGCCGAGCCTGACCCGCATCAGCGCGCTGATGGACCTTTTGGGTTCACCGCAACTCGCCTACCCGTCGATCCACGTCGCGGGCACCAACGGCAAGACCTCGGTGGCCCGCATGGTCGACGCGCTGATCACCGCGCTACAGCGTCGCACCGGGCGCACCACCAGCCCCCACCTGCAGTCGGCGGTCGAACGCATCTCGATCGATTCCACGCCGATCAGCCCGGCGCACTACGTGGCGACCTACCGCGAGATCGAGCCGTTCGTACAGATTGTCGACGCGCAATCGCACGCCGCCGGCGGTCCGTCGATGAGCAAGTTCGAGGTGCTGACCGCGATGGCGTTCGCCGCGTTCGCCGACGCCCCCGTCGACGTCGCCGTGGTCGAGGTGGGGATGGGTGGACGCTGGGATGCCACCAACGTCATCAACGCGCCGGTCGCGGTCATCACCCCGATCGCCATCGACCACGTCGAATACCTGGGCGACGATCTCGCCGGCATCGCCGGGGAGAAGGCCGGCATCATCACCCGGGCGCCGGAGGGCGCACCGGACACCGTCGCGGTCATCGCGCGCCAGGCGCCCGAAGTGATGGAAGTGTTGTTGGCCCAAACCGTGCAAGCCGATGCCGCGGTGGCCCGCGAGGACTCGGAGTTCGCCGTCCTGGGCCGCCAGGTCGCCATCGGCGGACAGGTGCTGACGCTGCAGGGACTCGGCGGCGTGTATTCCGATGTCTACCTGCCGCTGCACGGCGAACACCAGGCGCACAACGCCGCGCTGGCGCTGGCGGCGGTCGAGGCGTTCTTCGGCGCCGGCGCGCAGCGTCAGCTCGACGTCGAGGCCGTCCGCGCCGGATTCGCCGCCGTCGCCAGCCCCGGCCGGCTGGAGCGGATGCGTGGCGCGCCCACGGTGTTCATCGACGCCGCGCACAATCCCGCCGGTGCGGTCGCGCTGGCCCAGACGCTGGCCGGCGAGTTCGACTTCCGCTATCTCGTCGGGGTGCTCAGCGTGCTCGCCGACAAGGATGTCGACGGCATCCTCGCCGCCCTGCAGCCGGTGTTCGACGCCGTCGTCGTGACCCACAACGGGTCCCCGCGCGCGCTCGACGTCGAGTCGCTGGCCTTGGCGGCGCGCGAGCGGTTCGGACCCGACAGGGTGAGCACCGCCGAGAACCTGCGCGACGCCATCGACGTCGCGACCGCGCTGGTCGACGACGCCGCGCTCGACGGGCACGCCGAAGCCTTCTCCGGAACCGGCATCGTCATCACCGGTTCGGTCGTCACCGCCGGCGCGGCGCGCACCCTGTTCGGGCGTGATCCGCAATGACCCAACCGGACCCACCCCAGAACCCCGAGGAGCCGGGCCCGACGCCACCGGCCGACCCCTGGCGCAGCTTCGGCGCGGTGATGGCTCTGACGCTGATCCTCGAGGCCATCGTGGTGCTGCTGGCGATACCGGTGGTGGGCGCGGTCGGCGGCGGCCTGACGACGGCGTCGCTGACCTACCTGGTCGGCCTGGCCGTACTGCTGATCCTGATGGCCGGGGTGCAGCGCAAACCGTGGGCCATCTGGGCCAACCTGGGCGTGCAAGTGATCCTGCTCGCCGGCTTCGCCGTGTACCCCGGGGTGGGGTTCATCGGCGTGCTGTTCAGCGGGCTGTGGGCCCTGATCGCCTACTTCCGGGCCGAGGTTCGGCGCCGACAGGGGTAGGCCCGCGCAAGGACACGAGCACGGACCCGCCGCATTGCCACCTGGTTATGTACGCTGTCCGCCGTGACGGAACGGACATTGGTACTGATCAAGCCGGACGGCGTCCAGCGACAGCTGGTGGGGGAGATCATCGGCCGGATCGAGCGAAAAGGCCTCACCATCGCCGCGCTGGAACTCCGGCACGTCAGCCAAGACCTCGCCGCCCAGCATTACGCGGAACACGAGGGCAAGCCCTTCTTCGAGCCGTTGCTGGAGTTCATCACCTCGGGGCCGGTGGTGGCGGCCATCGTGGAGGGGCCGCGGGCGATCGCGGCGTTTCGGCAGCTCGCGGGCGGTACCGACCCGGTCGAGAAGGCGATCCCCGGCACGATCCGGGGCGATTTCGGGCTCGAGACCCAGTTCAATCTGGTGCATGGCTCGGATTCGATCGAGTCCGCGAAGCGAGAAATCGCGCTCTGGTTTCCCGGCGCCTAGAGCTGCGACGATCGGTCTCGTGGTGCCGCGCTGACCGGTGTTCGCCGCATCGGGCTGCATCAGGTGTGGGTTGGGCCGCGGCGTGATGTGGGATACTGATCTCGGGTGAACGTCGCCGGACCGGCTTCAGACACCCGAATGAAGACTTGGACAAGCGCGACCATAGCCCCGTCGCCTTGGTTCGCTGCATGTCAGGCCGTCATTCAGCACGGCGCCGAGTGGGTTCTAACCTGAGCCGCTCGGGGCGAGACCATCACAAGCCCGGGAGAAGTGACCCGGGCCCATAGCGAAGCCCTCGCGTGGCCGCGTCGCAAAGACGCGCCCGGGGGCTTGAGGAGAATACGTGGTAGACGGTGCACCAACTGCAGAGCCATCAGAAGAATCGACTCGGTCCGAGGACCTTCCCGATCGGTTGAGGGTTCATTCGCTGGCCCGAACGCTGGGAACCACCAGCAAGCGGGTGCTGGACGCGCTCAGCGCGCTCGATGGGCGGATTCGGAGCGCACATTCCACCGTGGACCGCGCCGACGCGGTGCGGGTGCGTGACCTGCTGGCCGCCCAGCCCCAGGAGAGCCCCGAGAACGCGGGCGGCAGCGAAGACACAGGTGCCGACGAGCCCGAATCGCGGCTGATGCTGGAGACTCCCGACAACGTCGCCGAGCGACCGCACTACATGCCGCTCTTCGTCGCACCGCAGCCGCTCGACGGCGAGGACGAGAGCGGTACCGCCGAGGGCGCCGACTCCGACGATTCCGACAGCGACGACGACGACGAGCAGGCCGATCGGCCGTCAAACCGCCGGCGCCGGCGCGGCCGTCGCGGTCGCGGCCGCGGTCGCGGCGAGCAGGGCGGGCCCGAGGGCCAAAACGACGGCGACGACGACGAGCCGCAGGGCCGGGGCACGAAAGGCGCCCAGTCCGACTCCGCCGATTCCGCCGATGCCGACGACGACGATTCCGACGACGACGACTCCGACGGCGGTGACGACGGTTCGCCGGATGGTGGCAATCGCCGCCGCCGCAGGCGCCGCCGCCGCAAGTCCGGATCGGGCGACGACAACGACGAGGTGCCATCGCCCGACGACCCGCCGAACACGGTGGTGCACGAGCGGCCGCCCCGCAATGGCAAGAACGGCGGCGACGGCTCCGGCAGCAGTGCGAGCAGCGAGATCAAGGGCATCGACGGCTCGACTCGGCTGGAGGCCAAGCGGCAACGGCGCCGAGACGGCCGCGACGCCGGGCGGCGCCGCCCCCCGGTGCTGACCGAGGCCGAATTCTTGGCGCGCCGCGAGGCCGTCGAACGCGTCATGGTCGTCCGCGACCGGGTCCGCAGCGAGCCGCCGCACCAAGGTTCGCGGTATACGCAGATCGCGGTGCTCGAGGACGGCATCGTCGTCGAGCACTTCGTCACCTCGGCCGCGTCGGCCTCCCTGGTGGGCAACATCTACCTCGGCATCGTGCAGAACGTGCTGCCCTCGATGGAGGCGGCCTTCGTCGACATCGGCCGCGGCCGCAACGGTGTGCTCTACGCCGGTGAGGTCAACTGGGAAGCCGCGGGGCTGGGCGGAGCCGAGCGCAAGATCGAAAAGGCCCTCAAGCCCGGCGACTACGTCGTCGTCCAGGTCAGCAAGGATCCGGTCGGACACAAGGGCGCGCGGCTCACCACGCAGGTGTCGCTGGCGGGCCGCTACCTGGTCTATGTGCCGGGCGCGTCGTCGACAGGGATCAGCCGCAAGTTGCCCGACACCGAACGCCAGCGTCTCAAGGAGATCCTGCGCGAGGTGGTGCCGTCCGACGCGGGGGTGATCATCCGGACCGCATCCGAGGGCGTCAAAGAAGACGACATCCGCGGTGACGTCACCCGCTTGCAGGAGCGGTGGAACGAGATCGACGGCAAGGCGACCGAGACCAAGAAGAAGGCCGCCGGCGCCGCGGTGGCTCTGTACGAAGAGCCCGACGTGCTGGTCAAGGTCATCCGCGATCTGTTCAACGAAGACTTCGCCGGCCTGATCGTCTCCGGTGACGAGGCCTGGAACACCATCAACGAATACGTGAATTCCGTTGCGCCCGACTTGGTTTCGAAGCTGAACAAGTACGAGCCGGCCGCCGGGCCGGACGGATCGGGCGGACCGGATGTGTTCGCGGTGCACCGGATCGACGAGCAGCTGGCCAAGGCGATGGACCGGAAGGTCTGGTTGCCATCGGGCGGCACGCTGGTGATCGACCGGACCGAGGCGATGACCGTGGTCGACGTCAACACCGGCAAGTTCACCGGGTCCGGGGGCAACCTCGAGCAGACGGTCACCAAGAACAACCTCGAGGCGGCCGAGGAGATCGTGCGCCAACTGCGGTTGCGCGACATCGGCGGCATCGTGGTCATCGACTTCATCGACATGGTGCTGGAGTCGAACCGTGATTTGGTCCTGCGCCGGCTCACCGAGGCACTGGCCCGCGACCGCACCCGTCATCAGGTGTCCGAGGTGACCTCGCTCGGTTTGGTCCAGCTGACCCGCAAGCGGTTGGGCACCGGGCTGGTCGAGGCCTTCTCGACGTCCTGCTCGAACTGTGGTGGTCGCGGGATCTTGCTGCACACCGACCCGGTGGATTCGGCCCCGTCGAACGGTCGCAAGTCCGAGTCGGGCGGCCGCCGCGGCCGGCGCAAGAAGAACAAGGCCGAGGAGCCGGTGGTGGCCAAGGTGCCGGCCCACTCGCCCGGCGAGCATCCGATGTTCAAGGCGATGGCCGCCGGCTCGTCCACGCAGGGGGCATCCGACGACGACGAGTCCGACGAGGCCACCGAGGAAGTCACCGACGAGTTCGACGAGACGAAGGCGGCCCGCGACGAGGACATCGCGGACACCGACCAGGAGGACTTCGACGACACCGACGACGAGGACTCGGACGACGATGAGGACTCGGACGACGATGAGGACTCGGACGACGATGACGACGATTCGGACGACGACGAGGACTCGGACGATGACGACGATTCGGACGACGACGACCTCGACGACGAGGAAGACCTGGGCGACGATGACGAGGATCTCGAGCTGGACGACGACGACCTGGACGACGAGGACTCCGACGAGTCCGACGACGGCGACGCTGGGCAGCGCTCTGCCGGGGCGGGCGCGGGTGGCTCGGTCTCCGGTCGCCCCCGGCGCCGACGCGCGGCCGGCCGGCCGGCCGGACCGCCGATCCACGGGGACTGAGCGCCGAAAACCCGGCCGTGTCCGGTTTGACCCTGTAGCCGCTGGTCACGTACCCTTGGACAGTTGTCGTCAGGCCGGGCGACTAAAGTTTGGCCGGCGGCAGCGGGACTCCCGGGGAATCGGCGCAGGCCCGCAACCCAGACCCACCACGTGCACCGCGGCTGGTTCGCGCGCGACGCGCTGAGCAGCGGCTAGGAGAAGGAGCAGAGCAACGATGGCGACCTACGCAATCGTCAAGACGGGCGGCAAGCAGTACAAGGTCGCCGTCGGGGACGTGGTCAAGGTCGAGAAGCTCGACTCTGAGCCGGGTTCGAACGTGTCGCTGCCCGTCGCCCTGGTGGTGGACGGCGCCAAGGTGACCACCGACGCGGCCGCGCTGGCCAAGGTCGCGGTCACCGGCGAGGTGCTCGAGCACACCAAGGGCCCCAAGATCCGTATCCACAAGTTCAAGAACAAGACCGGTTACCACAAGCGTCAGGGACACCGTCAGCAGCTGACGGTCCTGAAGGTCACCGGTATCAAGTAGCAAAGGCGAAGACATGGCACACAAGAAGGGCGCTTCCAGCTCGCGCAACGGTCGCGATTCCGCCGCGCAGCGGCTGGGTGTGAAGCGATTCGGCGGCCAGGTCGTCAAGGCCGGCGAGATCATCGTCCGGCAGCGCGGCACCAAGTTCCACCCGGGCGTCGGTGTCGGGCGCGGCGGCGACGACACGTTGTTCGCCAAGGAGTCCGGCGCCGTCGAGTTCGGGATCAAGCGCGGCCGCAAGACGGTCAACATCGTCGCGGCCGGGCAAACCACCGACTGAGCGCGCGAACGTGCACCCACTGCGATAATTCGAGGCAATTCTCGCGGTAGCCGCACGTTCGGCGAGCGAGTCGGGTGAGAGGACCCACGATGCCTCGGTTCGTCGACCGCGTCGTCATCCATGCGCGCGCCGGTTCCGGCGGTAACGGCTGCGCCTCGGTCCATCGCGAAAAGTTCAAGCCGCTGGGCGGCCCCGACGGCGGCAATGGCGGCCGCGGCGGCAGCATCGTCTTCGTCGTCGACCCGCAGGTCCACACCCTGCTGGACTTCCATTTCCACCCCCATGTCACCGCGCCGTCGGGCAAACAGGGGATGGGCAACAACCGCGACGGCGCCGCCGGCGCCGACCTGGAAGTCAAAGTGCCCGACGGAACCGTCGTCCTGGACGGAGCCGGCCGGCTGCTGGCCGACCTGGTCGGCGCGGGCACCCGCTTCGAAGCCGCCGCGGGTGGTCGCGGCGGTCTGGGCAACGCCGCGCTCGCCTCGCGCGCGCGCAAGGCTCCCGGCTTTGCGCTGCTGGGTGAGCAGGGCGAGACGCGCGACCTGACGCTGGAACTCAAGACCGTCGCCGATGCCGGCCTGATCGGTTTCCCCTCCGCCGGCAAATCGTCGTTGGTGTCCACGATCTCGGCGGCCAAACCCAAGATCGCCGACTACCCGTTCACCACGCTGGTGCCCAATCTCGGCGTCGTGTCGGCGGGCGAGCACACCTTTACCGTCGCCGATGTTCCCGGCCTGATCCCCGGTGCCTCGCAGGGCCGGGGCCTGGGCCTGGATTTCCTCCGGCACATCGAGCGATGCGCCGTGCTGGTGCATGTCATCGACTGTGCCACCGCGGAACCGGGCCGGGACCCGATCTCCGATATCGACGCATTGGAGGCCGAACTGGCCGCGTATACGCCGACCCTGCAAGGGGATGCGACATTGGGTGATCTCGCCGAACGGCCCCGCGCGGTGGTGCTCAACAAGATCGACGTTCCCGAGGCGCGCGAGCTCGCCGAATTCGTCCTTGACGACATCGCCGAGCGCGGCTGGCCGGTGTTTCTGGTGTCGGCGGTCGCGCGAGAAGGTTTGCAGCCATTGATCTTTGGGTTGTGGAAGATGATTGCGGACTACAACGCAGCCCGGCCGCAGATCGTGGCGCGGCGTCCGGTGATTCGCCCGGTTCCCGTCGACGACAGCGGCTTTCGCGTTGAGCCGGATCCCCAGCAGCCGGGCGGCTTCGTGGTCAGCGGTGCGCGACCCGAGCGCTGGGTGCGCCAGACCAACTTCGACAACGACGAGGCCGTGGGATATCTCGCCGACCGCCTGGCGCGCCTCGGGGTCGAAGAGGAACTGCTGCGGCTGGGTGCAAAGTCCGGCTGCGCGGTGACCATCGGAGCGATGACATTTGACTGGGAGCCGCAGACGCCGGCAGGAGTCGACGTCACTATGACCGGCCGCGGTACCGACGTGCGGCTGGAACGCAGCGATCGCGTCGGTGCCGACGAGCGCAAGGCCGCACGGCGTCGCCGACGCGAACCCGGTGAGGAGTCGTGAGCCCCCATCGCGACGTCATCCGCAATGCGCGCAGCCTGGTGGTCAAGGTGGGCACCAACGCGTTGACCACGCCGGCCGGGGTGTTCGACGCCGGTCGGTTGGCCGGGCTCGCCGATGCGATCGAGGCGCGGATGAAAGCGGGGACCGACGTCGTCATCGTGTCCTCCGGTGCCATCGCCGCCGGCATCGAACCGCTGGGATTGTCCCGTCGCCCCAGGGATTTGGCGACGAAGCAAGCCGCGGCCAGCGTCGGTCAGGTGGCGCTGGTGAATTCGTGGAGCGCCGCGTTCGGCCGCTACGGCCGCACGGTCGGACAGGTGCTGCTCAGCGCGCACGACATCTCGATGCGGGCCCAGCACACCAACGCTCAGCGCACGCTGGATCGGCTGCGTGCCCTGCATGCGGTGGCGATCGTCAACGAAAACGACACGGTGGCCACCAACGAGATCCGGTTCGGCGACAACGACCGGCTTTCGGCGCTGGTGGCGCACCTGGTCGGGGCCGAAGCCTTGGTGTTGTTGTCCGACATCGACGGGCTCTACGACTCCGATCCGCGCAAATCCGAAGCCGCGCGGTTCATCCCGGAGGTGGCGGACTCGGCGGATCTGGTCGGCGTGATCGCGGGGCCGGGCAGTGATTTGGGCACCGGCGGTATGGCCTCGAAGATGTCGTCGGCGCTACTGGCCGCCGACGCCGGTGTGCCGGTGCTGCTGGCGGCCGCGGGCGACGCCTCGACCGCGCTCACCGATGCGTCCGTCGGCACGGTGTTCGCCGCGCGGCCCGCCCGGATGTCGGCGCGGCGGTTCTGGGTGCGTTACGCCGCCGAGGCGGCCGGTGTGCTGACCCTTGACGACGGGGCGGTGCGTGCCGTGGTGGGGCAACGCCGCTCGCTGCTGCCCGCGGGGATCACCGCGGTGTCCGGCCGGTTCTATGGCGGCGATGTCGTCGAATTGCGCGGGCCGGACGCGGCGATGGTGGCCCGCGGCGTGGTCGCCTATGACGCGACGGAACTCGTCACCATGATGGGGCGCTCGACCAGCGAGCTGCCCGGCGAGCTGCGTAGGCCCGCCGTGCACGCCGACGACCTGGTGGCGGTGTAAGGGCGAGCAGACGCAGAATCGCATGATTTGTTCTTCGAGCATGCGATTCTGCGTCTGCTCGCGCTACTGTCGGCTCGCCGAAAGCGGCTTGAGATACAGTGCGCCCCAAACAATTTCGGCGAGGGTGGCGGCCAGCTCGGCGTCGTAGTCGGGCGGCCGCGCCGGTAGGTTCTGCTGGCAGGCACGCTCGACCATCCAGGTCAGCGCGCTGGCGGTCGTCAGCGCAGCCAGCTCGGGGCGGATCGAGCCGTCGGCCTGGCCCTCTTCGATGACGCGGGTGAGTTGCTCGGAGATGCCGGTCAGCAGATCGCGGTACGTTTCCCCCGTCGCCGGGTCGTAGGCGGCCATCTCGTTGAGTGCGACCAGCACCGCTTGATGGCCTCGATAGGTGGCGATGATGCTGCTCATCGCCGTGCGCACATCGTCGGGGTCATGGCGCCCGGCCACGGTCCACCAGCGCCGCGCGCCGTCGGTCAGATCACCGAACACCCGGCCCGCGAGGCGGCGAAGCAGGTGGCCTTTGTCCTCGAAGTAGATGTAGAAGCTGGCCCGGGAGATACCCGCTTCGCCGGACAGCCGATCCACGCTGAGCTCGGTGAAGCTCGCGCCGTCGCGCATCAGCCGCTCGGTGGCATCCAGCAGTCGGCGCTCCATCTGCTCGCGCCGCTGCTCGCGGCCCACGCCTCGGTGGCCCTGTGGCTTACGGGTGAGCGACGGCATGCGGCGAGCATAGCCGAGTCGTCGACATCTTGACTAGACATACCGTCTAGGCATAGCGTCGTGTGCAGTTTGTGACCGGGGTCATACGAGAGAGGATCGCCCACCATGGCTGTGCTGACGGGAACGCCGGGGGCCGAGACGCCCGGCCGCGCCTACGACGAGATCGACCTGTCCTCGCGGGCGTTTTGGTCCACGACCGCGGCGGATCGGGAACGCTCGTTCGCCGTGCTGCGCGCCGAGCGCCCCGTGAGCTGGCATCCACCGGTGGAAGAAGCCGCGCTGACGGAGCCCGACGATCCGGGCTTCTGGGCGATCACCCGGCACGCCGACATCGTCACGGTCAGCCGCACCCACGAGGTGTTCCTGTCCGGCAGGGGCGTGATGTTCGAGAGCTATCCCGAGGAGGTGCTCGAGTCGACGCAGTCCTTCCTGGCGATGGACGCGCCGCGGCACACCAAGCTGCGCAAGCTGGCGACCGCCGCGTTTACCCCGAGGCAGGTGCGCCGCATCGAAGACTCGATCAAGTCGAACGCCAAGACCATCGTCGAGGAGCTGAGGGCCGCTGGCAGCGGAGCCGATTTCGTCGAGCACTGCGCCAAGGAACTGCCGCTGCGAACGCTGTCGGACATGATGGGGATTCCGGACTCCGAGCGCGAGTCGGTCGCACACGCCGCCGACGCCCTGGTGTCGACAAATGACCCGGTCTATCTCGCCGGCCGCAACCCGATGGAAGTCATGTTCGAAAACGTGATGTATCTGCATCAAGTTGCGGGCGCGCTGGCCGCCCAGCGACGCGAGCACCCCCGCGACGACCTGTTCAGCAGCCTGGTGAACGCCGACGTCGACGGCGATCGACTGACCGACGCCGACGTGGCCGCATTTTTTGTGCTGCTCGCCGTGGCCGGCAACGACACCACCCGCCAAACCACCAGCCACGCGCTCAAAGCGCTCACCGATTTTCCGGAGCAACGAGCGTGGCTGGCCGAAGATTTCGATAGCCGCATCGGCATGGCGGTCGAGGAATTCATCCGCTACGCCACCCCGGTGATGACCTTCCGTCGAACCGCTGCAACGGATTTCGAGTTGGGCGGTCAGACCATCGGCGCGGGGGAGAAGGTGGTCATGTTCTATGCGTCCGGCAACTGGGACGATGCGGTGTTCAACCAACCGGATCGATTCGACCTGAGCCGAGACCCCAACCCGCACGTCGGTTTCGGTGGCGGCGGGCAGCATTACTGCCTGGGGACACATGTGGCCCGGGCGCAGCTGCGCGCCATCTTCGGTGAGTTGCTCCGACAGCTGCCCGATTTCGAGGCCGGTGATCCGGAGTACCTGGCGGGCAACTTCATCCACGGCATCCGCAGCATGCCCTGTACCTTCTAGGCCAGCTCGCCAACCAAAAGCGCCAGCAGTTCGGAGCACCCGCCGTCGACCTTGGCGGCGGCCAGGTCGTCGCCGCGGGTCCTGCCGCGGTTGACGATGGCGATCGGGATACCCAGCGCGGCGGCGTGCCGCACGAATCGATAGCCGGAGAACACGGTCAGCGACGACCCGGTGACCAGCAGCGCATCGGCCTGCTCGACCATCCTATACGCCCCTGCCACAACGTCTTTGGGAACGTTTTCGCCGAAATACACGATGTCGGGTTTGAGCATGCCGGCGCAGCGCACACAGTCGAGATAGCGGAACGACGCGGTATCGGCGACGACGGCGTCGGCGTCGGGAGCCACCGCCAGCCCGCCGATCGCTTCGGCGCGCTCGGTGAATCCGGGGTTGAGCGCCTCCAGCTGCTCGGCCAGCGCGGCGCGGCTCAGGGTGTGGCCGCAGGTCAGGCAGACCACCCGCGCGTAGGTGCCGTGCAGGTCGATGACGTTTCGGCTGCCCGCCTTGGTGTGCAGCAGATCGACGTTCTGGGTGATCACGCCGGTGACCACCGACGCGTCCTCGAGCGCGGCCAGCGCGCGATGGCCCGCGTTGGGCAGCGTGTCGTCTATGTGCCGCCAACCGACGTGGTTGCGCGCCCAGTACCGCTGCCGAAACGCCGCGTCGCCGGTGAACTGCCGGATGGTCATGGGATTGCTCGGCGGTGAATCGGGCCCGCGGTAGTCGGGGATGCCGGAATCGGTGGAGATGCCCGCGCCCGTCAGCACCGCGATCCTGCGCCCGGCCAGCAGCGTGACCAGTTCCGGGGATTCTGCGCAGGCGACGGCCACCCATCCGAGGGTACGGGCCATCGGTAGCCGGCCCTGCTGCGCGAGCGTGCGTGTTTGCACGCCAACACGCCGACGGAGCCGGCATTCTGCGCACCCTCGCGGCTGCGTCCCTAGCGGAGGCAGGCCGCCGCGGTCGTAAGCTCGGCGGACATGTTCTGCTCCATCATCTTGCACGCCGCCGCGCCCAGGTCGGGGTCGATGTGGGCGACCGCATCCGTCGGGATCACGACGGGAAAGTGCCGCACATACGCATCCAGGGCCGTGTAGAGGATGCATTGCTCGGTGACCTGGCCGGTGATGATCAATCGCTTGGTGTCCAGCCGCCCGAGCAGGTATGCCAGCGCCGTCGAATAGAAGGCACTGTGGCGGACCTTGGTCATCAGGCGGCTGCCTTGTGCGGGCATGATCGGCTTCACCAGATCAGGCCGCGCGCCGTCGAGCGCCGAGCGGACGATTCCGGAGAACTCCGCGCTGAAATCGCCATAGTTGTCGTTGACGTAGACCAGGTCGACGTCGTCGGATGTATGTGCCCACCGGACCAAATCGGTCAAAGGCTCGATGATCTTCTCGACATTGGGTATTAGATCTTCAGCATCGGGATGTTGATACGTATTCATCATGTCGACCACCAGGACAGCAGTGTCGCTCATGCTGTCGGGGATACCCGGGGGCGCGGAGTTGACACCATTGAGGCGACAATGGAAGGGCGATGGACTTTTACAACGCTTACAGCCAGGGCTTTGCCCGCGTCGCCGCGTGCACGCACCACACCGTCATCGGTGACCCGGCCGCGAATGCCGAGTCGGTCTTGCGGCTGGCCCGCGCGTGCCACGACGACGGCGTTGCGATGGCCGTGTTCCCGGAACTGACGCTGTCCGGGTATTCCATCGAAGACATCGTCTTGCAAGACCTGCTGCTCGACGACGTCGAAAGGGCCATCGCGGACATCGTCGCGTCCTCGGCCGATTTGGTGCCGGTCTTGGTCGTCGGTGCCCCGGTCCGCCACCGGCACCGCATCTACAACGCCGCCGTGGTCATCCACCGCGGCGTGGTGCTCGGGGTGGCGCCGAAGTCGTACCTGCCCACCTACCGCGAGTTCTACGAGCGCCGCCAAATCGCGCCGGGAGACGACGAGCGCGGCACCATCCGCCTCGGTGGCGTCGACGTCGAGGTACCTTTTGGCCCCGATCTGCTGTTCGCCGCCTCCGACCTGCCCGGCTTCGTGCTGCACGTGGAGATCTGCGAGGACATGTTCGTTCCGATTCCGCCCAGCGCGGAAGCCGCGTTGGCGGGAGCGACGGTGCTGGCCAACCTGTCGGGCAGCCCGATCACGATCGGCCGCGCCGAGGACCGCTGCCTGCTGGCCCGTTCGGCGTCGTCGCGCTGCCTGGCCGCCTACGTCTATTCGGCCGCAGGCGAAGGCGAATCGACGACCGACTTGGCCTGGGACGGCCAGACCATGGTGTTCGAAAACGGTGTGCTGCTGGCCATGTCCGAGCGCTTCCCCAAAGGGGAGCGGCGCAGCGTCGCCGACATCGACATCGAATTGCTTCGCGCGGAACGACTCCGGATGGGCACGTTTGACGACAACCGGCGTCACCACCGGACGACGGCGGAATCATTTCGGCGCATCGAGTTTCGGCTGGACCCGCCGGATGGCGATATCGGACTGCGGCGTGAGATCGAACGCTTCCCCTTCGTCCCCGCGGACCCACAGCGGCTGGAGCAGGATTGCTTCGAGGGTTACAACATCCAGGTCGCCGGCCTGGAACAGCGTTTGCGCGCTTTGGATTATCCGAAGGTCGTCATCGGGATATCCGGTGGCCTGGACTCGACGCACGCGTTGATCGTTGCCGCCCGCGCGATGGACCGCGAACATCGGCCGCGCAGCGACATTCTGGCGTTCACGCTGCCCGGCTTCGCGACCGGGGACCGCACCAAGCGCAATGCGATCGAGCTGTGTCGCGCATTGGGTGTGACGTTTTCCGAGATCGACATCCGCGAGACCGCGGCGCTGATGCTCAAGGAGATGGATCACCCCTTCTCGCGCGGCGAGAAGGTCTATGACGTCACCTTCGAAAACGTCCAGGCCGGTTTGCGCACCGACTACCTGTTCCGGCTGGCCAACCAGCGCGGCGGCATCGTGCTGGGTACCGGCGACCTCTCCGAACTGGGCCTTGGCTGGTCGACATACGGTGTCGGCGACCAGATGTCGCACTACAACGTCAATGGCGGCGTGCCCAAGACGCTGATTCAGCACCTGATCCGCTGGGTGATTTCCTCGGAGCAGTTCGAGCCCGAGGTCAGCGAGGTGCTGCAATCGGTGCTCGACACCGAGATCACGCCGGAGCTGGTTCCCAGCGGGGAAGAGGAAGAGCTGCAGAGCAGCGAGGCGAAGATCGGGCCGTTTGCGTTGCAGGATTTTTCGCTGTTCCACGTGTTGCGCTTTGGATTCCGGCCGTCGAAGATCGCGTTCCTGGCCTGGCATGCGTGGAGTGATCCCGAGCAGGGCAACTGGCCGCCGGGATTTCCGGACAACAAGCGACCGTCGTACTCGCTCAAGGAAATTCGACACTGGCTGCAGGTTTTCGTGCAGCGGTTTTACTCGTTCAGCCAATTCAAGCGCTCGGCATTGCCCAACGGTCCCAAGGTGTCGCACGGGGGTGCACTGTCGCCGCGGGGCGACTGGCGCGCCCCGTCGGACATGTCCGCGCGCATCTGGCTCGACGAGATCGAACGCGAAGTCCCCGAAGACTAGCGTTCGGGCCGCGTGGCTAGGACGCGTTGCGACGCGCCCTTTCGATCGCCTCGGCGTCCGGTGCGCAATCACCGGCGCCGGGAACCAGTGTCGCCAACGCGCCCGCCGCGCAGGCGCGGTGCAGCGCGAGGCGGCGCTGATCCGGCGAGCCGGGATTGGGTGGCCAGTTCGCCGCCAGCACACCGGCGAACACGTCGCCGGCCCCGGTGGTGTCCACCGCGTCCACCGCGGGGGAGTGCACCGAGTACTCGCCGTCGGCGCCGACGTACCGGGCCCCGCGCGAACCCAGGGTGACTACCAAATGTGTTGGTCGCCAAGGCCATTCGTCGGCTTCCTCTTCGTTGGTGATCACCACGTCGGTGGTGGCCGCCAACTCGCCCAACGAGCGGGGATCCTGACCGGCCGGTGAGGCGTTCACGACGACGACCGCTCCGGCCGAACGAGCTTGTTGCGCCGCTGCGACCGCCGTGTCGACCGGAATCTCTAGCTGGGTCAACATCACATCGCAGTTGGCGACCACATTGCGCGCGCGGTCGTCGGTCAGCGTGAAACGTCCATTGGCTCCCGGCGCGACCACGATGGTGTTCTCGGCGTTGGCATCGACGACAACAATGGCGGTACCGCTCGGCCCGGGGATTTCGACGGCCCCGTCGAGCCCGACGCCGTTGGTCAGCAGGTGGGCGCGCAACTGTCCGGCGGCAGCGTCGTCGCCGATCGCTCCGACGAATTGCACGCGCGCACCCGCGCGGGCCGCTGCCACCGCCTGATTGCCGCCCTTGCCCCCGGGGGCTTGTGTCAATGACGACGCCAACACCGTTTCGCCGGGCCGCGGAAGGGCGTCCACGCCCAGCGACAGATCGATGTTCACGCTGCCCACCACACATACCTCGGCCATGACGCCCGACGTTAGTCGCGTCGGGATGGCAATGCACACGTGGGCCACCAGCGCTTTCGATGCCCAATCGCGTCACGGCAAACGCTCAATATCTCGGTATTCGCACGCTAGTCTGCTAGGGGCGCTGGATCCCGAGAAGAGGGGCAGGCAATTGACGACGAGCGAGCTAACCGATGCCGCACCCCACAGCGACCCCGCCCCGGCTCACCAGTCCGCAATGCGTACCCGTACGCGGCGCAGCCGGTTCCGGTTCGGCATTCAATCCAAAATCCTGATCACTATGCTCCTTTCGAGCATCTTGGGCGTCGCGGTGATCGGCCTCATCGGAGCCGTGTCCGGCCGCACCGCGTTGCGCCAAGTCGAATCCGAACGGCTGATCGAGATGCGCGAGTCCCAGAAGCGGGCGGTGCAGGCACTGTTCAGGGAGCTGACGAATTCACTGATCGTGCAGAGCGGCGGTTTCGGTATCAACGAAGCAACGGCGAACCTCACCACCGCCTTTGCTCAATTGGCCAATGCGAACATCACGCCCGCCCAAGAGCAGACGCTGGTCAATTACTACGAAAACGACATGATCAAACCGATCAAAAAGGTCACCGGTAGCGCGATCGATCTCAAGGCCGTGTTGCCGAGTTCCAACGCACAGAAATACCTTCAGGCGTACTACACCGCGGCGCCCAGGCCCACCGCTGATTCGCCGCCCGCCGAGGACGCCGGCGACGGCAGCGCGTGGTCGGCCGCCAACGCCCACTTCGACTTTTTCATGCGCGGCATCGTCACCCGGTTCGATTACCGGGATGCGCTCCTGCTGGACATGCAGGGCAACGTCGTTTACAGCGTCATGAAGGGCCCAGATCTGGGCACCAACATCCTCACCGGCCCGTATCGCGGATCCAACCTGCGCGGTGCCTACCAAAAAGCCATGGCGTCCAACGATGTCGACTTCGTCTGGATCACCGACTTCCAGCAGTATCAGCCGCAACTCGACACCCCCACGGCCTGGGTGGTGTCGCCGGTCGGCATGAACGGAAAATTCGAAGGGGTCATGGCCCTGCCGGTGCCGGTCGGGAAGATCAACACGATCATGACCGCCAACAAACATTGGGATGCCGCGGGGATGGGACCGGCCACCGAGACCTATCTGGCGGGTCCGGACGACTTGATGCGTTCCGATTCAAGGGTATTCATCGAAGACCCGAAGCAATATCGGCACGAGGCCATCGAGGCCGGCACCCCGCCCGACGTTGTGGACCGGGCGCTTCGCCTGGGTGGCACCACGTTGGTGCAGCCGGTTCCGACGGCTGGACTGCGCGCTGCGCAACGTGGGGAGACCGGCGTCATCAGCGCCACCGATTACACGGGCAACAGAGAATTGGAAGCCTACGCCCCGTTGAACATACCCAACTCCGATCTGCACTGGTCGATCCTGGCCACCCGCGACAACTCCGATGCTTTTGCGCGGCTGGGCCGCTTCAGTAAGAACCTCGTCATTGCGGTCACGGCAATGATTTTCGCCATCTGTGTGGCCTCGATGTTCGTGGCCCAGGCGGCGGTACGCCCGGTCCGGCGCCTCGAGGAGGGCACCCGCAAGATCAGTTCCGGCGACTACGACATCAACATCCCGGTGCGGACACGCGACGAATTCGGCGATCTCACAGCGGCCTTCAATGAGATGAGCCGAAACCTCGCCATCAAGGAAGAGCTGCTCAACGAGCAGCGTCGCGAGAACGACCGCCTGATGCTGGCGTTGATGCCCGAGTCGGTCCTGCAACGTTATCGCGATGGCGAGGAAACCATCGCCCAAAGACATCAGGACGTCGCCATCATCTACGCCGACATCGTCGGCCTCGACGAACTCTTCACCGAGATGCCGGAAGCCGAATTGGTCGGCACCGTCGACGAACTCTTCCGGCAGTTTGATTCGGCCGCCGAATCCCTTGGCGTCGAACGCATCCGCACGTTCCACAACGGGTATCTCGCCAGCTGCGGGGTCGTCACCCCCCGGCTGGACAGCATCCACCGCGCCGTTGACTTCGCCCTCGAAATCGGTCGCATCATCGATCGGTTCAACAGCCAGGGCAGCCACCAGCTGGGCCTTCGCGTCGGCGTCAACACCGGCAACGTCGTCAGTGGCCTGGTGGGCCGGTCCGGCCTGGTCTATGACATGTGGGGCGGCGCGGTGAGTCTCGCCTACCAAATGCACAGCGGCTCACCGCAGGCCGGCATCTATGTCAGCTCGCAGGTGTATGAGGCGATGCGTGACGTCCGGCAGTTCACCGCGGCGGGCACGATTTCGGTCGGCGGGACCGACCAGGCGATCTACCGGTTGCTGGAGCGCTGATGAACGTCTTCGGCTCGACGTGGTTCTACTGGGCGGTCGGTATCGCGGTCGGATTACCGATCGGGATGATCCTGCTCACCGAACTGCACGACGCGTTGCTGCGCAGGCAAAGCCCGCTGGCCAGGCAGGTCGCACTGCTGCGCAATTACCTGCTGCCGCTCGCCGCGTTGTTGCTGCTCCTGGTGCAGGCCTCGGGGATTCCGGCCGGCGACATACCGGTGCGAATCCTGACCACCGTGTTCGGCCTGTTGGTGGTGGTGTTGCTGCTGTCCGGGCTCAACGCGACCGTGTTCGAAGGCGCACCCGAAAAGAGCTGGCGCAAAAGGCTTCCCACCATCTTCATCGATGTCACCCGAATAGCGTTAATCTGCATCGGGCTGGCGGTGATGTCGTCGTACATCTGGGGTGTGCGGATCGGCGGCGTGTTCACCGCGTTGGGTGTCACATCGGTCGTCATCGGTCTGATGCTGCAGAACTCCGTCGGCCAGATCGTCTCGGGCCTGTTCATGCTGTTCGAGCAGCCGTTCCGGATCGAGGACTGGCTGGACACCGGCACCGCGCGCGGACGTGTGGTCGAAGTGAACTGGCGTGCAGTGCATATCGACACCGGCAGCGGAATCCGGATCATGCCGAACGCGGCGCTGGCCACCACCTCGTTTACCAATCTCAGTCGGCCGCCCGGGCCGCACAAAGTGGCGATAACGACGACGTTCTCGACCGCCGATGCACCCGACCGGGTGTGCGCGATGTTGTCGCGGGTGGCGTGTGCGCTACCGCAGCTCACGCCCGGCAGCGTGCCCCGTTCGGTGCCCGTGGGCGCCGGCGACTACCGCACGGCGATCGGGTTGGACTCGCCCGCTGACGCCGGCGCCGCGACGGCCACGTTCCTGCGGTGGGCCTGGTACGCGGCGCGACGGGAGGGTTTGCACCTCGACGACGCCGACGACGACTTCTCAACGGTCGAACGCGTGGAGCATGCGTTGCACACGGTGGTGGCGCCGGCCCTGCGGCTCAGCACCGAAGAGCAGCGGTCGTTGCGCTTCTCGGCGCGGATCGTCCGGTATGGCGCCGAGGAAATCGTGGAGGACGTCGGGCAGGTGCCCGCGGCGATGACGTTCTTGGTCGCCGGCCGGGTGCAGCTCATCGCGACCGCCGACGACGGGACGATCCTGCCGATCAGCACCCTGGCCGAGGGAGCATTTCTAGGGCTGACGGCGCTGACCCGCCAACCCAACCTGGCCAGCGCGTATGCCCTGGAAGAGGTCACCGCCTTGGTGATCGATCGAGAACACATCGAGCATCTGGTGATGCGTGCACCGATGCTGCTGCAGAACTTCGGCCGCATCCTCGAAGAGCGGCGCAGCAAGGTGCGCAATGCGCGGCGCGGCGAACGGGTCGGCTAGCGGCGATCGCGAGCGCCGGGTGAAGCGGGTCGCCGCCATCGGGGCTTGAACGGGCCGCGTCACCCGGGCTTTCCCGGCCGGATACCCTGGTTCAATGAGTCTGCAGGCACCATTCCGCAGCGGAGCGGCTCAACAGCGGGAGCCTGACTTGCGCCGGGAGGTGCACGACGCCGCCCGCCGCGCCCGCGTCGCCTCCCGCGTCCTGGCGTTGTTGCCGACGGTCGCCAAAGACCAGGCGCTTCGCTCGGCGGCCGAAGCGATTGCCGCCCATGGCGAATTGATCCTGTCGGCCAACGCCGAAGACGTCGAGGCTGCCCGGGCCGCCGGCACTCCGACCGCGATGCTCGACCGATTGGCATTGGACACCAAGCGCGTTGAGGGCATCGCCGCCGGCCTGCACCAGGTCGCCGGGCTCCCCGACCCGGTCGGGGAGGTGTTGCGCGGCTACACGTTGCCGAATGGACTGCAGCTGCGCCAGCAGCGCGTTCCGCTCGGCGTCGTGGGAATGATCTACGAGGGCCGGCCCAATGTGACCGTCGACGCGTTCGGTTTGGCGCTGAAGTCCGGCAATGCCGTGCTGCTGCGCGGCAGCTCATCGGCGACTCGGTCCAACCAGGCGCTGGTCCAGGTGTTGCGGGCCTCGCTGGTCAGCGAGGACCTGCCCGCCGACGCGGTTCAGCTGCTTTCCTCGGACGACCGCGCCACGGTGACGCATCTGATCCAGGCCCGCGGCCTGGTCGACGTGGTGATTCCGCGCGGTGGGGCGAACCTGATCAACGCGGTCGTCCGCGACGCGCAGGTGCCTACCATCGAGACCGGGGTCGGCAACTGTCACGTGTACGTACACGACGGCGCCGATTTGGACGTGGCGGAGCGGGTCCTGCTGAATTCGAAGACGCGCCGGCCCAGCGTCTGCAACGCGGCCGAGACCCTGCTCATCGACGCCACCATCGCCGAGGAGGCGCTGCCGCGGCTGCTGACCGCCCTGCAAAACGCCGGTGTGACGGTGCACGGCGGTTTTTCCAAGGATGCGCACGAGGACGACCTGCGGCGCGAGTACTTGTCGATGGACATCGCGGTGGCGGTGGTCGACGGTATCGACGCCGCGATCGCCCACATCAACGAATACGGCACCGGCCACACCGAGGCCATCGTGACTACCAATATGGCTGCGGCACAACGATTTACCGACGGCGTCGACGCGGCCGCGGTGATGGTGAACGCGTCCACGGCCTTCACCGACGGGGAGCAGTTCGGTTTCGGCGCCGAAATCGGCATCTCCACCCAGAAATTGCATGCCCGCGGTCCCATGGGGCTGCCCGAACTGACCTCGACCAAATGGATTGCGTGGGGAGACGGCCAGACTCGTCCGGCCTGATACCCCGTTCGAAAGTGTTTTAGGAGAACCGATTGTGAGTGTGCCCGCCCGGTCAAAGCCGCTGTTCGAGGACATCGAGGACGTCTCGCGGCGGTTGGCCGAGACCGGCTACCTGCCCGACACCGCCACCGCTACGGCCGTGTTCCTGGCCGACCGGCTGGGCAAGCCGTTGTTGGTGGAAGGCCCTGCCGGCGTGGGCAAGACCGAATTGGCCCGCGCCGTCGCCCAGGCGACCGGGTCGGGCCTGGTCCGCCTGCAGTGCTACGAGGGGGTGGACGAGGCTCGCGCGCTCTACGAGTGGAACCACGCCAAGCAGATACTTCGTATTCAAACCAGCAACGCTGCCGGCCACGGGGACTGGGATCAGACCAAAGATGACGTGTTCAGTGAGGAATTCCTGCTGCAGCGTCCGCTGCTGACCGCCATCCGGCGCACCGAGCCCACGGTCCTGCTCATCGACGAAACCGACAAGGCCGACATCGAGATCGAGGGCCTGCTGCTGGAGGTGTTGTCCGACTTCGCGGTGACCGTCCCCGAACTGGGCACGATCACCGCCGAGCGCACGCCGCTGGTGGTGCTGACCTCCAACGCCACCCGCGAACTGTCCGAGGCGCTCAAGCGTCGCTGCCTGTTCCTGCACATCGACTTTCCCAGTCCCGACCTGGAACGCCGCATCCTGTTGTCGCGGGTCCCCGAGCTGCCCGCACATCTGGCCGAGGAGCTCGTTCGCATCATCGGCGTGTTGCGCGGGATGCAACTCAAGAAAGTCCCGTCCATCGCCGAGACCATCGACTGGGGCCGCACACTGCTCGCGCTGGGCCTGGACACCATCGACGACGCCGTCGTCGCCGCCACCCTGGGCGTGGTCCTCAAACATCAATCCGACCAGCAGCGCGCAACCGGCGAGCTGCGGCTGAACTAGGAAGACCGCCATGGCCGCCCGCCGCATCCGACCCTCCCGGCCGCTCGCCCCGCACGGGCTGCCCGGTCACCTGGTCGGCTTCGTGGAAGCGCTTCGCGGGGCGGGGATTTCGGTCGGCCCGTCGGAGACGGTGGATGCCGGCCGGGTGATGGCAACCCTGGGCCTGGGCAACCGCGAGGTACTGCGCGAGGGCATCGCATGCGCCGTGTTGCGCCGGCCGGATCACCGCGAGACGTATGACGCCATGTTCGACCTGTGGTTCCCGGCGGCGTTGGGCGCTCGCGTGGTGGTCACCGACGACGAGGCCAACGACCCGCAAGACGACAACGCTTTGCCCCCCGACGACGTCGAGGCGATGCGCCAGATGCTGCTGGATCTGCTGGCCGAAAACCCCGATCTCGCCAACATGGACGAGCGCCTGGTCGCGATGATCGCCAGGATCGTGGAGGCCTACGGGAAATACACTTCCAGCCGTGGCCCGTCCTTCTCGTCCTACCAGGCGCTCAAGGCGATGGCGCTGGACGAACTCGAGGGCAAGCTACTGGCGGGGCTGCTCGCGTCGTACGGCGACGAGCCCACTCCCACGCAGGAGGAGATCGCCAAAGCGCTTGCCGCACAGCGGATAACCCAGTTGCGCAAGATGGTCGACGCCGAGACCAAACGACGCACCGCGGAGCAGCTGGGCCGCGATCACGTTCAGATGTACGGCATTCCGCAGCTTTCCGAGAACGTTGAATTCCTGCGCGCCTCCGGTGAGCAGCTGCGCCAGATGCGCCGAGTGGTGGCGCCGCTGGCCCGAACACTGGCGACCCGGCTGGCCGCCCGCCGGCGACGCACCCGGGCCGGGACGATCGATCTTCGCAAGACGCTGCGCAAGTCGATGTCCACCGGCGGCGTGCCGATCGACGTGGTGCTGGCCAAGCCCCGGCCGGCGCGGCCGGAACTGGTGGTGCTGTGCGATGTCTCCGGCTCGGTAGCCGGGTTCAGTCATTTCACCCTGCTCTTGGTACATGCTCTGCGCCAACAGTTCTCGCGCGTTCGCGTATTCGCTTTCATCGACACCACCGACGAAGTGACCCACATGTTCGGCCCGGAAGCCGACCTCGCCGTGGCCATTCAGCGGATTACCCGGGAGTCGGGCGTCTTCAGTCGCGATGGCCATTCCGACTACGGCAACGCGTTTGCGTCGTTCATGCAGGCATTCCCCAACGTGCTCTCACCGCGCACCTCGCTGCTGGTGCTGGGGGATGGTCGCACCAACTACCGCAATCCGGAGACCGAGCTGCTGTCCCACATGGTGACCGCCAGCCGGCACGCGCACTGGCTGAACCCCGAGCCCAAGCATCTGTGGGGAAGCGGCGACTCGGCGGTGCCGCGCTATCAAGAGGTCATCGCGATGCACGAATGCCGGTCCGCCAAGCAGTTGGCCACGGTGATCGACCAGCTGCTGCCGGTGTGACGCCGGTTCGCGCGAGCGTGCGTGTTTGTCCGCCGACACGCCGCACTAGCGGTAAAACTATGCACGCTCGCGGGGCGCACGCCGGCGCGACCTGGGGAATCGGCCCGGATCGCCGGCTCAAGTAAGCTGGCACATCGTGCAAAAGCAGCTTCGCAGGTTAGGAGTGATGGGTGGGACGTTCGACCCCATCCATCACGGCCACCTGGTTGCCGCCAGTGAGGTCGCCGACCTGTTCGACCTCGATCAAGTCGTGTTCGTGCCCAGCGGTCAGCCCTGGCAGAAGGATCGGCACCCCTCCGCCGCCGAGGACCGGTATCTGATGACGGTGATCGCCACGGCGTCCAACCCCCGTTTCTCGGTCAGCCGGGTCGACATCGACCGCGCCGGCCCCACCTACACCAAGGACACGCTGCGCGACCTGCACGCCCTCAACCCGGACTCCGAGCTGTACTTCATCACCGGTGCCGACGCGCTGGCCTCCATCCTGTCGTGGCAGGGCTGGGAGACGCTGTTCGAGCTGGCGCACTTTATCGGGGTCAGCCGGCCCGGCTACGAGCTGCGGCGCGAACACATCACCGGCGTGCTGGGTGAGCTGCCCGACGACGCGCTGACCCTGGTCGAGATACCGGCACTGGCGATCTCGTCGACCGATTGTCGTCGGCGCGCGGCGGGGCGCCGGCCGCTGTGGTACCTGATGCCCGACGGCGTCGTGCAGTACGTCTCCAAGCGCCGGCTCTACCGCGACGACGCGGGACCGGCGGTGGCCGTGAACGAAACAAGCCTGACCCCAGGGGATCACCCGTGAGCGCCACCCCGGAAGCCATCGACATGGCGACGGTGGCCGCCGGCGCCGCCGCCTCGAAGCTCGCCGACGACGTCGTCGTCATCGACGTCTCCGCCCAGCTCGCCATCACCGACTGCTTCGTGATCGCCTCGGCGTCCAATGAGCGACAGGTCAATGCCATCGTCGACGAGGTCGAGGAGAAAATGCGTAAGGCGGGCTACAAACCCGCGCGCCGCGAGGGCACCCGCGAAGGGCGCTGGACGCTGCTGGACTATCGCGACATCGTCGTTCACATTCAGCACCAGGATGACCGCGACTTCTATGCCCTGGATCGGCTGTGGGGTGACTGCCCGGTGGTGCCGGTGGACCTTGACGGGGACGGCGTGAACTCCGAAGACTCGAGCCCGCGATGAAGATCCGTCGCCTGATCATGTTGCGGCACGGGCAAACCGAGTTCAACGCCGGCAGCCGGATGCAGGGCCAGCTCGATTCCGAGCTCAGCGAACTCGGGCGGGCACAGGCCGTCGCGGCCGCCGAGGTGCTGGGCAAGGTGCAGCCGTTGCTGATCGTATCGTCGGATCTGCATCGCGCCTACGACACGGCGGTCAGGCTGGGGGAGCGGACCGGCCTGGCGGTCCGGGTGGATCAGCGGCTGCGGGAGACTCATCTCGGCGACTGGCAGGGATTGACCCACACCGAGGTCGACGCGCAGGCCCCCGGCGCGCGACTGGCCTGGCGCGAAGATGCCACCTGGGCCCCGCACGGCGGGGAGAGTCGGGTGGACGTCGCGGCCCGCGGCGTGCCGTTGGTAGCCGAATTGGTGTCCGGCGAGCGGGAATGGGGTGATCCCCACGGGCCGGATCGCCCGGTGGTGCTGGTGGCCCACGGAGGGCTGATCGCCGCGCTCTCGGCCGCGTTGCTGAAGCTCCCGGTCGGCAACTGGCCGATTTTGGGCGGCATGGGCAACGCCAGCTGGGTGCAGCTTTCCGGCTATTCCGGCGATGACGGGCACGACTTCGAGAGCATCCGCTGGCGGCTGGATGTGTGGAACGCCTCGGCACAGGTGTCCAACGATGTCCTCTGAACAGAGGCCCAGGCCCACACTGCTGATTTTCGCCGACTCGCTGGCCTACTACGGGCCAACCGGGGGGCTACCCGCCGACGATCCCCGAATCTGGCCGAATATCGTTGCCGCCCAGCTGGGTTGGGATGTGGAGCTGATCGGCCGCATTGGATGGACGTGCCGGGACGTCTGGTGGGCGGCAACCCAGGACCCGCGGGCCTGGGCGGCGCTACCGCGGGCGGGCGCCGTCATCTTCGCCACCTGCGGCATGGATTCGCTGCCGTCGGTGCTGCCCACCGCGGTGCGCGAGCTGATCCGCTATGTGCGGCCGCCCGGGTTGAGGCGCTGGGTCCGCGATGGTTACGGGTGGCTGCAGCCCAGGCTCTCCCCGGTGGCCAGGCCCGCCCTGCCTCCGCACCTGAGTGCCGACTATCTCGAACAGACGCGTGGCGCAATCGATTTCAACCGTCCGGGTATCCCGATCGTGGCGTCGCTGCCGTCGGTGCACATCGCCGACACCTACGGTAGGGCTCACCACGGTCGGGCGGCGACCGTGGCCGCGATCACCGAATGGGCGCAAAACCACGACGTACCCCTGGTTGATCTCAAAGCCGCTGTCGCAGAACAGATTATGAGCGGCCGGGGAAACCCCGACGGCATTCACTGGAATTTCGAGGCCCACCAGGCGGTCGCCGAGCTGATGCTCAAGGCGCTCGCCGAGGCCGGCGTGGCGACGATGCAGAGCGCGCAGCGCGATGAGGAGGAGCCGCGCAATCAGGCCGGCGCGTCCCACGAGAAACCACGCGGGTAGCGCTCGTGACCCGCGTCGACGACGATGCAGAGCGAAGCGATGAGGAGGAGCGGCGCTCGTGACCGTCGTGGTGGTGACCGACTCGTCGGCGCGGCTGCCGGCCGACCTACTCGAAAAGTGGGGGATACGTGTCGTTCCCCTGCACATCTTGCTCGACGGGGCCGATCTACGCGACGGCGTGGACGACATTCCGGACGACATCCACCAGCTTGCGGCCACCACCGCGGCGGCGACCCCGGCCGAACTCG
This sequence comes from Mycobacterium sp., assembly GCF_025933915.1. Lineage (GTDB taxonomy): Bacteria > Actinomycetota > Actinomycetes > Mycobacteriales > Mycobacteriaceae > Mycobacterium. The sequence goes on along the minus strand of NZ_JAICZA010000002.1, from coordinate 26,465 downwards.
CCGACGTGTACCAGCAGGCGTTGGCCGACAGCGGCGCCGACGGTGTGGTGGCAGTGCACATTTCGTCGGCACTGTCGGGAACCTGCCGGGCCGCCGAACGCACCGCCGCCGACCTGGATCCCAACGTGCGGGTCGTCGACTCCAAATCGGCCGCGATGGGGATCGGCTTCGTCGCCCTGGCAGCCGCGCGGGCAGCGGCCGCGGGCGGTGACCTGGACGCCGTCACGGACGCCGCGCGCTCGGCCGTGGCACGCGGACACGCGTTCATCGTGGTGCATCGACTCGACAACCTGCGCCGCAGCGGGCGCATCGGTGGGGCGGCGGCGTGGCTGGGCACCGCGCTGGCGCTCAAACCGTTGCTGCGTATCGACGACGGGAAACTTGTTCTGGCCCAACGGGTGCGCACCGTCAGTCACGCGACGGAGGCGATGATCGATCGGGTCTGCGAGGCCGTCGGCGACGGCACGGCCGCCCTGGCGGTGCACCACGTCAACAACCCGGACGGCGCCGCCGAGGTGGCGACGGCGCTGGGCAAGCGGCTGCCGGCGTGCGAGCCGGCGATCGTCACCGAGCTGGGGCCGGTGCTCGCGCTTCACGTCGGCGCGGGCGCGGTCGCGGTGAGCGTGGCGAAACCACCGGTGGATTAGGCGCTCACCGGCCGGCGCGCGTTGTCGCCGCGCGGGTGGACAACCTGCGGCCACCAGAACCACCGTCCGAGCAAGGTGGCGATCGATGGCATCAGCAGCGTGCGCACGATCAGCGTGTCGAGCAGCAGACCGATGCACACCGTCGACCCGAACTGACCGAGCACCCGCAGATCGCTACCCAGCATGGATGCCATGGTGAAGGCGAACACGAGGCCGGCCGCCGTCACCACGCCGCCGGTGCCGGCCATCGACCGGATGATCCCCGTCTTGAGCCCCCGATGGATCTCCTCGCGGAACCGGGAGACCAGTAGCAGGTTGTAGTCGGATCCGACGGCCAGCAGGATGATGACCGACAGCGCCATCACTATCCAGTGGATTCTGATGCCGAACAGATCCTGCCAAATCAGCACGGACAGACCGAATGACGCCGCGATCGAGCTGGCCGCGGTGCCGACGATCACCAGCGCGGCCACCACGCTCCTGGTGAGCAGCAGCATGATCATGAAGATCAGCGTCAGGGCCGACACCACGGCGATCATCAGGTCGTATTTCTCGCCGTCGGCCATGTCCCTGAACGTCGCCGCGGTTCCGCCGAGATACACCCTGGCATCCGACAGCGAGGACTGCTTCAACGCCTCCTGCGCGGCGGTGCGCTCGGCGTCGACCTGGGCGATGCCCTCGGGCGACATCGGATCACCCTGGTGCGTGATGAAGAACCGCGCCGACTTACCGTCCGGCGACAAGAACATCCGAAGGCCCGTCTGGAAATCGGGGTTATCGAAGGCCTCCGGCGGGAGATAGAAGAAGTCGTCGTTCTTCGACGTGTCGAAGCTTTGGCCCATGACGATGGCGGTGTTGCTCATCGCCTCCATCTGGTCGATCATCGCCTTGAACGTCTGGTAGAGCGTCAGCGTGATGCCCCGGGTGGTCTTCAGCGTGGCGATCAGCGTGGGAAACAGCGTCATCAGTTCGTGGGTTGCGTCGGCCGTGTGCTGGATGTCGCCCGTGAGCACGTGGAACTGCTCGGCGAGCTGGTCGAAACCGTCCATCGTGTCCCACAGGGACCGTAATCCGTAGCACAGCGGAATGTCGTAGCAGTGCTTCTCCCAGTAGAAGTAGGTGCGCACCGGTCGGAAGGTGTCGTCGAAGTCCGCGAGGTGATCGCGCACGGAATCGGTGATCTCCGACGTGAGCGCCGTGGTCTTTGCGCTGTCGTCGGCGGCTTTGGCCAGATCCTTTGTCACCTCGTACTGGCGCTGCGTGGTGTCGATCTGGGTCTGCAGGTCGTCGGTCAACCTCAGGATGTCGGCGATGCGCTCCTTGAGGAAGCTCATGTTCTGCATCGTCGTCTGGCTTTGGACGCTGTTCTGGAACGGAATCGAGCTGTGCTGAATCGGAATGCCCAGCGGCCTGGTGATGTCCTGGACCATCGCGATGCCGAGCGTGCGCATCTCGTTCTTGGCCACTCGGTCCAACACCAGCATGTCGGCCGGGTTCCGCATGTCATGGTCGGATTCGACCATCAACAGGTCGGGGTTCATCCGCGCCTCGGAGAAATGCCGATTCGCGGCCTCTTGCCCTTGATTGGACGGGGCCGACAACGGCAGGTAATGGCGGTCGTTGTAGCTCGTGTGGAAGCTCGGTAGGGCGATCATGCCGACCAACACGACGGCGGCGCTGACGACCAAAACCGGTGCGGGCCAACGCACTACGGCGGTACCCACGCGGCGCCACAGCCGCCCACCCTTGGCCGCCCGCTTGGTTTCGAAGAGGTGGAAGCGGCTGCCGATGAAGACAACCGCGGGGCCTAACGTCAGGCCGGCCGCCACCACCACCAGCATGCCGATCGCCACCGGTGCGCCCATGGTGTTGAACCAGGGCAGCCGCGTGAAACTCAGGCAGTAGGTCGCCCCGGCGATAGTCAGCCCGGACCCCAGGACGACGGGGGCCACCCCTTTGAAGGTGGTGTAGTACGCGGTTTCTCGATCCTCGCCTTCGCGCAGCGCCTCTTGATAGCGGCCGACCAGGAAGATGCCGTAGTCCGTTCCGGCGGCGATCGCCAGCATGGTGAGGATGTTGGCGGCGAAGGTGGTGAGACCGAATGCGTTGTGGTACGCGAGAACCGCGACGACGCCCCGCGAACAGGCCAGCGCGACAAAGGTCATGAACAACTGGATCAATGTCGTGACGATGGACCGGTAGACCAGCAGCAACATGATCGCGATGGCGCCCAGGGTGAACAGCGTGATCTTGGCCAGGCTGGCGTTACCGATGATGTGCATGTCGTCCGACAGCGCCGCGGGACCGGTGACGTAGGCCTTCACGCCGGGTGGCGCCTTGTTCGCCTCGATCACCTTCCGCACGGCGTCCACGGACTCGTTCGCCTGCGTCGTGCCCTGGTTACCGGCGAGGTTCACCTGCACATAGGCGGCCTTGGCGTCGGCGCTCTGAGCGCCCGCGGCCGTCAACCGGTCGCCCCAGAAGTCCTGGATGTGCTGAATGTGCTTGGGGTCCTGGCGGAGTTGCCGAATCAGCTTGTCGTAGTACTGGTGCGCGTCCGGGCCGAGGGGGTGCTGACCCTCCAGGACGATCATCACAGTGCTGTTCGAATCGAATTCGTGGAAGTTATGGCCGAGGCGCAGCATCGCCTTCATCGACGGAGCGTCCAGCGGCGCCATCGGCGCCGAATGCGCCTCGCCGACGACTTCCAACGAGGGAACGATGACGTTCACCAACACCGTGACGGCCAGCCAGCCCAAAATGATCGGTATCGCGAAGATGCGGATCGCATGGGGAAGGTAGGGGCGGTGGCCGCGGTCGGCCATCGACCGGCCCCGGGTTGTGATCGGGCCGGTGTCGGCCGCGCTCAGGACGCGTTCGGTCTCGTTGTTCACATCGCTCATGCGGACTTCACCAGGCAGAAGGTCTGGGCGTTATGGCCGTCGGAGTTCTGGCGATCGCGGACGACGCCGTCCACGGTGATCGTGCAGCTGATCGTCCTGCCGTCGCTCTGCGCCATGATGTTGGCGCTCACCGACGGCAGCGTGGTCGAGATCGTGGTCGACCAGGGCAGCGGGGCGTTGTCGACCTGATGCGTGTTGGCGTTTTCGTCCCAGTAGTTGATGTTCGCCGTCGTGCCCGGGGAGCCGGAGATTTCGTAGACGACGACCTTCGGGTTGAACTGCACGATTTCGATCCCTTGGCCGGCGTTTGCGTTGAGATCTTCGGAGCCGAAGATCTTGTGTAGCCGCGACACGATCAGCGCCGAGACCGCCAGAACGACCACCAGCAGCAGCGGTATCCACCCGTGCTTCAGGACGCGGGTCACGACGCCGGGGCGAGGACCTGAGTGAGGACTACTCATCACCCGACCGCCTTTCGCCCACCGCTTCGGGCCTTGCCGCAAAGCTCACCAACCAGCGCCGACGACACCAATGTCAACGGAACGTTTGCTCAGCTAGGCATCCTAACCTTAGTGCACGCAAGCGTTCCTCCTGGGGGCCGCCGGGTGGGGCGAGCGGCATTGCCGCTAGCGCGCCAGGCGGCCGGTGACCGGCGGCAAATCGGCCAGCGTCATGATTCCCGGCCTGGCCGCCACCACCGCCGGGACGGCATTGGTAACCGGCATCGCGGTGTAGATCATTCCCAGCCCCATGAACCCGGGCTCGGTCCAGTCTTTGGGTGGCAGGCAGTGCAGAACGGTGCGCATGTTGGGCAGCCCGAACACCTGTATGACGTGCCCGTGCTCGAGCGGTTTGGGTGGGACGACGTGGCTGCCCATGGTCCAGTTGAATCCGACGCTGACGACGTTGCGATCGCCGACCCAGCCGCGGTGGTAGCCGTAGACGCTGCCGACCGTTCCGGCGGGAATCTTCATGAACCCCAGGTCGGAGTCACCGGTGGCCGGGGTGAAGGTGACGTCGAAGGTCATCTTGTCCAGCTTCGCCCCGATCGCGTCGGCCATCATCGCCGCCGATTCGGCGAAGACCTCGCTTTCCCGGCGCACGCTGTCGGCCAACCCCGGGGTGTCGGGGTCTTGCGAGAACCCCATGGCGGTTTGGGTCTCCGCCGATTCGTAGGTCGAGCAGTCCACGGACTCGGTGATCCGAATCTCGTCGACGCGCTCGCACGAGGCGGACAGCACCATGCCGACCATGTTGGTCATGCCCGGGTGCGCGCCGCTGCCGAAGATCGTCGAATTGCCCTTTTGGCAGGCCTCCTCGACGCGTTTGCGGTCCTGGGGCGTCTGCTTGCCGCCGGTGATCCAGGCCGCGCTGGTGCAGACGTTGACACCCGATTCCAGCAGCCGCACCAGCTCATCGATGTTGGGCCACAACGGGTTATAGCAACACGCGTCGGCGCCCAGGGCCAGCAGCGCGTCGACGTCGTTCGTCGCCCGCACCCCGGTCGGCTCAGGCCAGCCCGCCAGTTCGGCGGCGTCGACGCCGACCTTTTCCTCGCCGTGGGCATAAACCCCGACCAGTTCCATGTCCCCTCGCCCGATGATGGCGTGCAGTGACCGCCGCCCGATGTTGCCGGTCGTCCACTGGATCACCCGCAGCGGACGGTCTGTAGTTGCGTTGCTCATCGGGACTCCTTTGTGCCGGTGTGACGGAGTCATTATCGCCGAAAGAGCCAGGTGCGCGCGGGTGCGGGTCGATGCGCACGTCGGAATTCGCGATGATGCGAGCGACACGGCGAGCCGGCGCGGGCTATTGTCTGTTGCTACACCGATGGGCCGGCTCGGCGTCTGCAGAGCAGATTGACGAAGGCGATCCGCTATGGAAATTTGATACTCAACTGTGAGAGGTAGATTCTCGCCAATCGAGATTGCCGAAACGGAGTAGCGGATCGTGAACAAGCTGACCGCGGTGGCCTTGCTGCCGCGACGACCAGCGCGTCGAGAAGCTCCACTCGTGGCCGTCGATACCACCGCCCTCTCAGCCGGGCGGCTCGCGGCCTCGTCGGCGAACCTGGCAATTCCGATCGGGGCAGACAAACTCGCCGTGATGGGCGTGGGATGACAGACCGCTGGTTTCAGACTGGTCATGCCAAATCGAATACGGTGATCGCCGATCGACGCCGAAGGCAAATGAGAGCGACATACGAGTAACCACGACATAAATACGCGCTGCGGTTAGTGCACGGATACGATAGGGGGGCCGGATGCCGACGTGTCCGGTGGCGGAGTGGCTATCTCAAGAGAACTCTCTGCCGGTTGAGAATGTCTCCGTGGTGTTAATTCACAATTCACTCTCTCCTAGGGAGAACAAAGCGAACGAAGACCACATCAAGATCTTGGCACAATCACCGGTACCGTTGCCTCCCATAGTAATTCAGCGCACCTCGATGCGGGTGATCGATGGCGTGCACAGGCTACGCGCGACCCAGCTGCGGGGCGACGAGTCAATAGCAGCAAAGTTCTTCGAAGGCAGTGACGCCGAAGCATTCGCGCTCGCAGTACATTTGAATGTCACACACGGTCTACCCCTTACCCTTTCGGAACGAAAGACTGCGGCGCGACGCATCCTCTTGTTGAACCCCCATCGCTCGGATCGCTCTATCGGGCTGCTCGCAGGGGTGTCACACAAAACGGTAGCCACGTTGCGCAGGTGTACAACTGAGGAAGATTCCCAATTAGACGTTCGACTCGGGCGCGACGGAAAAACGCGACCGATCAGTCCGATCAACGGCCGGCGACGCGCCGCCGAATTCCTATCGATAAACCCCGACGCGTCATTGCGAGAGATAGCGCGCAATGCAGGCGTCTCTGTGAGCACTGCGCGCGACGTACGGGCGCGTTTCGAAAGAGGCGAAAATCCGCTACCCGATAGCCTTGGTAAGACATCGAACTCGTGCATCGAACCGGTGGGAGACGCTCCACAACCGACCGAGGATCCATCCGCCGGCGATCGGCACGACGCGCCTCCTGAGGTCCACGACCACGACCTTCTCCAACGACTCAGAAACGACCCCGCAGTGAGGTTCTCCGACAGGGGCCGCAGACTCCTGAGACTACTGTCGACGAACATGGCCGCAATCGGCGTCGTCAATGCGATCGTCGAAAATATTCCGATCCACTGCTCGGCCACGGTCGCCGAAATAGCCAGAAGGAATGCGTGCGCTTGGCAGGAAGTCGCGAATAAGTTCGAAACCGTTTAGACGGCAACTAATTTCGCGAAAGCGCTACAGCGGCGGGCCAGGTAAGCCGGGCGGGGGGAAGATCGCGCGAACCTGGGCGGCGAAGCTTTCGATGGAATCGCGCGCGGCGGGGCCCAGGATGCCCACCGGGTCCATGCCGTTGACCGGATCCACGGAGACGGGCCTGGAAAGCACGTCGTCGTTGCGTGAATAGCCCGCATCGATCTGCGGCTGCAATGCCGCATCGATCTGGCTTACCAGACCGTCGGACCAGCCGAGGTAGCGCAGCGGCAAGGTCAGCGGAAGATGGTTCACCGGAACGAGATACGTCGTCGTCTTGGCGCCTCGCGCATTGACTGTCGTCCTGATGTTCTGTGGTGGCACGTCGTCCGGCCTGGTGAACGCCGCGGGGGTGTGCACGATCGTCGAGGCGAGGATCGCGTTGGCGTCGGCCAGCAGGTTGTCTGGCCTATCGGGAAAATCTCCGAAACCGTCGTATGCGGCGACGATTCTGTTGGTGTCGTACTGGCTGTCGACCTGCTGAGGCATGGTGTAACCGACAATCGGAATGCGGTCACCGGGTTTGAAGATGCCGGACGCAAAACTCGCCCCGAACGCGTGCGTTCCCACCGGGTCACCGATGGTCGTGAACTGCAGTCTGTCTGGCGGTGGTGCCTTCGGGTCGTCGGCCAGCCGCGCCTGTTCCTGATCGAGCGCGAGGTTTCCTTGCGACAAACCGACGGCGGCGGCCGGCTCTGCTCCGTCCCGAATGGCCTGATCCAGACTGTTCGTGGCTTGTTGGATCGCCTGGCCGACGGTCATTTTGTCTCGGGGCCCAGGAAACAGCTCTTGCGGCACCCAGCCGTAGAGGGCTCCGGCGGGATACTCGATGACGTCGCGCTCAGCGTTCGGAAAGTATCCGGACCCGGCCCGGTTGGTGTACTCGTACCAGGGAATGCCCGGCGGTCGCGCACCGCCTACCCCATAGACGACTCTGGCGGTCGCCGCGTCGCCCACCGGAGACGGGGTCGACGGCGTCCATGGAAACCCAGGGTCACCGCCCGCGACCCAAGGTCCGAATCCGCCTCCCGGACCCGCCAGCCATGCCGCGAATGCCGCTGCGACCAGTCGTTTCATCCGTCCACCCCCGGATAGCCTGTACCCGCCGTCACATTACACGCTGTTTAATTCGTTTAGGCCCCTTGAAGACTCGCGATATCGACCCCCATGGGGGCACGGTGTATCCCGGTTAACAGGGCGTCACCAATTCCCATGATCGGCGACCCGCGTACACGCGGATTTCATCGCTTCCATATAACGGGTGACTGATTTTTGGGCTACCGGGTTGTCGGGAAGCATCACCGCCATCACCGTGCCCTCGCCATACCGGAATACGTAGATGGTCAGCTGATATGAATACCTGCCGTCGGAGTAGATCCCGATATTCTTGGCACCGCCCAACTCCGCGGTGAGCACCGCGTTGAGTGGGGCCGCGCCGCCATGTAGGAAATTCGTCACCGGAAAGTTTGGTCGAGGCCAGTCCAACCATGGTGCCAATTCCAACACGCGATAGTAGGGCACCTTCGCCAAACTCAGACCCGAATCGAAAGACGCCTGCGCCGCCCACGCGGCTTCGCCGAACGATGCTGCAGCTATTGGGACGGTGATCGGAACCATGCCGGTGAACCAGCCCTGAGTCATGAAGTTTTCCGACGTGCGGCGGGTATCCCTGGGAGTGAGTCCGTAATAGGTGACCGCACCGGTGAACTCGTGTTCCACCTGGGCGATGCAGGCGAACAAACCGCCGATGAAGCGGGCACCGGCCGCGGTGCAGGCTGATTCGAATCTCTCCGTCTGTTCCGTGTCCAGCAGGATTTCGGCGACCATGGCACTGTCATTGGGCTCCAATGGATTACCCAGCGGCAGCGGGAACTCGGGAAGGCTCCCATTGTTGTTCTCGGCGAAGTCAATCCATGCGCGAACTTCCGGTGAATCGACATTCAAAGTGGACGTGTATTCGCGCTCTTGCAGGCAGTGATCGTGATAACTGCCGGCATCGGGTAGCGCAAGGGGCCCATTGCCTGCCGCCAACGAGGTGTACATGGCATAAGACTCCAGCATCGTGATGCCGATCAGCGACGCGTCGCCATGGACGTGATCAATACTCGCGTAGAACGTGAAGTGGTCCTCGCCTTGGACAATTCCAAAGCTGAAGCAACCCCACTGCAATGGATCCGGTGTGGCCACCACATGGTCGTAGAGTTCTTCGATCGCCATTTCGCCGTGATCGGTTGGCGCAAATTCGATATCAGCGGGATCGCCGATAACGTGCCTGACGATATCTCCGGTACCGCGGTACTCGAACCAGCTGCGATATGTGTCGTGGCGCCGCAGGTATGCGTTGAGGGCGTAATTCATGACCTCAACATCGCAGTGACCCGGGATCTCACAGGTGGCGACCAGCAGCCGTGAGTAATCGAGGCCGGCGGCCGTTCGTTCGTGGTAACCGCGAAGGTGTTGGGACTGCATGTAGGTGACGGGTACCGAACTGACCGGTGCTTCCCGGGCCGTTTCAAGAGCCGTAGCCGTCGGGTGCCAGGAGGTGACCGCGCCGGGGCTCAACTCCCAGTCGTCAATTGAACCGATCGTGATTTTCCCGATGCGCAATGTTTTCTCCTCGGTGTGGATGACTGCGATTCCCGTCCCGCGGCGGCGAGATCAAGATAGCCTCTTGGATGATCACCATCGCCGACTTGCCGGGCTCCAGAAGCGATAGCCACGGGCGCGGCAGCCGGTTATGGTGATGGGCGCCCGGCGCGGGACGCAGTCCGGAATCCGGCGACACCACTTGCCGTCGAGACATGATTCTGCTGTACACCCGGCTGGTGTGGTGCAGTGAACGATCAACGTCTGGGTTTGAGCTAACGCGGTCCAGGCAGCAGCAGGCTGGCCCGGGGGGATCCACCTCTGCCGGCCATGGCAGAGAGGACATCCGCATGGCATCCGTCGAAGATCCGATGGCGCAGGCATCGGGTTTTGCGATTGTCGGCTACTCAATACGGGTACCGGGGGCTGGCGATGCGGACGAATTCTGGGATGTCTTGCGGCACGGGCGAGATGCCGTATCGGAGGTGCCCTCGGACCGATGGGATGTTGAGGCATTCTTCGACCCGGACCCCGGGGTGCCGGGGAAGATCGTGACACGCCGGGCCGGCTTCATCGATGACGTAGCGGGGTTCGACGCGGCCTTTTTCGGGGTGTCGGCGCGCGAGGCCAAGATGATCGACCCGCAGCACCGACTGCTACTCGAAACGGCATGGCAGGCGCTGGAGCATGCGGGCACTGCACCGCTGGCTTTGGCGAACACCAAGACCGGTGTGTACGTGGGTCTGTCCACCCATGACTACTTCGGAATGATCTCGGATGAGCTGGATTACGCTGGGCTCGAGGCATATACGGCAATCGGGACGTCGGGTGCCGCGGGAGCGGGCCGGATCAGTTACCGGCTGGGGCTGCAGGGCCCGGCGGTCACGGTCGATACAGCGTGCAGTTCCTCGCTGGTGGCAATCCATCAGGCGTGCCAGGCGCTGCGCCTAGGCGAATGCGATCTCGCGCTCGCCGGCGGCGCGAACGTCCTGATCAGCCCGGGAACCATGATCACCTTTTCCCAAGCGCGGATGTTGGCTCCGGACGGCCGCTGCAAGACGTTCGACGCGGCCGCGGACGGCTATGTGCGCGGCGAGGGTTGCGGCGTCATCGTGGTGAAGCGGCTGGACGACGCGATCCGCGACGGGGACCGGATTCGGGCCGTCATCCGGGGCAGCGCGATCAACCAGGATGGTGCATCGGGCGGCTTGACGGTACCGAACGGCGTTGCCCAGCAACGGGTTATCACCGAGGCGCTGGAGCGCGCCGGTGTCGCCGCCGGCGACGTCGGATACCTGGAGGCGCACGGAACCGGGACATCGCTGGGTGATCCGATCGAAGTCCAGGCCGCGGCCGCGGCGCTCGGCGGCGGGCGCGACGACGGCCGGCCGCTGCTGATCGGATCGGTGAAGACGAACATCGGGCATCTGGAAGCGGCGGCCGGAATCGCCGGTCTGATCAAGGTCATCCTCTCGCTCGAGCATGAGGAATTGCCGAAGCACCTGAACTTCCGCAACCCATCCCCGCACATTCCCTGGGACCGGCTGCCGGTGCGGGTCGTGGACGAGGCCCTCACCTGGGAACGCAACGGTCGGCGCCGCATCGCCGGGGTCAGTTCGTTCGGGTTCTCCGGGACCAACGCGCACATCATCGTCGAGGAAGCCCCCGCATTGGCGCGGGCTGCCGTGGCACCGGTCGAGCCTTCCGACGGCAGACGCTTCAGCGTGTTGCCGCTATCGGCGCGCACCCCGGAGGCCTTGGTGCAGCTCGCCGACGAGTACCGCAGCTGGCTGGCCGCGCATCCGGAGGCCACATTGGCGGACGTGTGCCTCACCGCCGGGGTGGGGCGCTCCCACCTCGAGCACCGCGCCGCCCTGGTGGTGAATTCGACCGACTCCGCACGCGAGTTGCTCGGTGCGCTCGCCGACGACCGCCCGGCGCCGGGCTTGGTGCGGGGAGTGTGCACGGACACGCCGAAGACGGCGTGGTTGTTTCCCGGTCAGGGGAGCCAGTTCGCCGGCATGGCGCGGGAGTTGTACGAGACCGAGCCGGTGTTCGCTGAGGCCATGAACCGGTGCTCAGCCGCGGTCGCCGATGTGCTCGAAAGACCTTTGCTGGACGTCATTTTCGATGCCGACGGCGAAGACACGCTGCGGCAGACGAGCTATGCCCAGCCCGCCCTGTTCGCGGTGGAGATGGGTCTGGCCCGGCTCTGGCAGTCGTGGGGATTCGAACCCGATGTGGTGCTGGGGCACAGCGTCGGACAGTATTCGGCTGCCTGCGTCGCCGGCGTGTTGAGTCTCGACGACGGAGCATTGTTGCTTGCCGAGCGCGGACGCCTTTTCGGCGGTTTGCCCGCCGGCGGCCGGATGGTGGCGGTGTTCGCCGCCGCCGAGCGGGTCGAGAGCTACACCGACGAGTATCCGCGGCTCTCGGTGGCCGCCTACAACGGCGCCAACACCGTGCTGTCGGGACCCGCGGAGGATCTGGACCGGGCGGTGGGCGCGCTGAGTGCCGACGGTGTCCGCTGCGACTGGCTAGAGACCAGCCACGCCTTCCATTCGGCACTGCTGGACCCGGCCCTCGACGAATTCGAGTCGTACGCCAGCCGGTTCGATTTCAGCTCGCCGCAACGGACTTTGGTGTGCAACCGTACGGGCGCCGCCCTCGGCAGAAACGCGAAACTGGACGGCCCGTATTGGCGCCGCCACGCGCGCCAGCCGATCGAATTCGCCAAGAGTGTCGCCACTTTGGCCGATCTTGGTTGCGCGGTGCTGCTCGAGGTCGGTCCACAACCGGTGCTCACCGCATCGGCCCTGCGGGCATGGCCCGACGCGGCGACCGCGCCACGGGCTATCGCGTCGTTGCGCCGAAACGGCACCGACCACCGTCAGATCACCGAAGCCGTTGCCAGCGCTTACATTGCCGGCCACCTGCCCCAGTTCAGCGCCATCCAGCAGGAACCGGCCCGCAAGCTCGACCTGCCCACCTATCCATTCCAGCGTCGCCAGTACTGGTTCCGCGATAAGCGGGTCCGGCCCGCCCAGCCCTCCGACCAAACCGCGGCCGCGCGCACCGAAGCCGTCCGGCTCCTCGAGGACGGCCGTATCGAGGAATTGGCCGCGCTGCTCGACGGTGGAAACGGCAATCAACATACGGCCGACGTGCTGACGAAGCTTGCCCTACAACATAATCGGCAGCGCAACGCCCAGTCCGTGGTGGACGCGCGCTACGAGATGCGCTGGGAAAAATCTGCTGCCGCGGTGACCGGGGTCGCAATCGCGGAATCCGGCGAGGGCACCGGTTGGCTCCTCATCGGCGATGATGCCGATGCGGTTCAGCCCTTGGTCGACGCGTTGGCCGCGCAGGGGCACCGGCACCGCATTCTCGGGTTGCCGGTCTCCGACGCGGACGAACAACGGCTCGAAGCCGCGTTACGGGCCGCGGCAGCGGAAGAACCGACGCTGCGCATCGTGCATTTCGCGGCCCTCGAGCCGGACCCGGAACCGTCGATGCGGTCGCTCCTGCGGATGCAACACCGCGTCCTGGGCGGAACACGGCGACTCTTCCGTGCCGCGGCCGCCGCCGAACTCCGCGCGCCCATCTGGTTGGTCACCCGCGGTGCGCAGCAAGTCGCCGACGCGGACACCGTGTCCCCGGTGCAGAGCTGCCTGTGGGGGTTCGGTCGCGCCGCCTCCCTGGAACATCCGCAAGTGTGGGGCGGACTCGCAGATCTACATGACGGTAGCGCCGACGAGTGGTCCCGGTTGATCAACCAAATGGCGGCGAAGCGCGGCCCGGCCGGTGGGGAAGACCAAGTTGCGCTGCGGGATCAAGCCGTCTATGTTCCCCGGCTGACTCGACGCGCTGGGCAACCGCTCGCCACGCCGCTGGTATTACGTGACGACGCAACATATCTGGTGACCGGAGGGATGGGTTCCGTCGGACTGGAAATCGCCGGGTACCTGGCCGGGCACGGTGCCCGACATCTGGTGCTGACCAGCCGGCGCTCACCAGGTGAGGCCGTGCAACGGCGCATAGATGCGCTCAGCGAACAGTACGGTTGCGAATTCCGGGCCATCGCCTCCGATGTCGCCGATCCGCACGACGTCGCCCGCCTGTTGGCCACCGTGCAGGCCGAGCTACCACCGCTGGCCGGCATCGTCCATGCGGCCGGCGAGATGGGTACTACACCGCTGAGCGCCCTGGACGACGCCGAAGTCGATCGAGTGTTCGCCGGAAAGGTCTGGGGTGCTTGGTATTTGAGCGAAGCTACCGCGGACATGCGACTGGACTTTTTCCTGAGCACCTCCTCGATCGCCTCGGTGTGGGGCAGCTTCGGTCAGACCGCGTACAGCGCGGCCAACGCCTTCCTGGACGGGTTGTCCTCCCGGCTGCGTGAGCAGGGGCACGTCAGCGTCAACTTCGGTCCGTGGTCGGCCGGTATGGCCGACGAGGACGCCCGTGCGCGACTGGATCAGCGCGGGGTCGTGACGTTGTCGCCCGCCGACGCGCTGGCCGGAATGGCTGATCTCATGGTGGCTGCTGCCTCATCGGGGGCGGCCCAGAGGCCCGCCCAAGGGGTGGTGGCCCGGATCGACTGGTCCCGTTTCCTGCCGCTCTATCAGCTTTCGGGGAAGCGGCCATTCCTGGCGGAGCTGGACCGGGAGGCACCCTCGTCGGTGCCCGCAGCGGTACCGTCCGGCACCACCCGATTGGTCGAGCGGCTCACCGTCGCACCGGTGCAGCAGCGGAAAAAGCTGGTGCTGGAACATCTGCGCGACGTCGTCGCGGAGGTGACGCGGATCGACGTCGCGGACATCCGCGAGGACGCCGGATTCTTTGATCTGGGCATGGATTCGCTGATGGCCGTCGAACTGCGCCGCAGGGTGGAGCACGCCGTGGGCAAGGAGCTGCCGGCGACTCTCGCGATGGACTACCCACGCCTGGTCGACGTGGCGGACTACCTACTCGGCGACGTGCTCGGTCTCAACGCGCAGGCTTCCGCCAAATCGGGCGCCGATTCAGGGGCCCAACCGGCCGCGGTGACGGCGTCACCCAAAACGGGCCGCACCGATGAGCCGATCGCCATCGTCGCGGTGGCCTGCCGCTTTCCGGGCGCGCCGGATCCCGACGCCTTTTGGGACATGCTGTCCGACGGTGTCGACGCGGTGCGGGAGATCCCCGAGGACCGTTTCGACATCGACGAGTTTTACGACCCGGATCAAGAGACGCCGGGCAAGATCTACACCCGCTGCGGCGGATACCTCGACGGCATCGACGGCTTCGATCCGGAATTCTTCGGTATTTCCCCACGCGAGGCCGTGTGGATCGATCCGCAGCAGCGGCTGATGCTGGAGATCGCGTGGGAGGGCCTGGAACGTGCCGGGTATTCGCCTGCGTCGTTGCGCGGCAGTCGAAGTGGCGTGTTCGTCGGTGTGGCTGCCAACGAGTATTCGCATCTGTTGTCCAGCGATTCGGTCGAGTCCATCGAAGCCCACTTCATCACCGGCAACGCGCTCAATGCCATCTCGGGTCGGGTTGCCTTCGCGCTCGGACTGGAAGGGCCGGCCGTCGCGGTCGATACCGCGTGCAGTTCGTCGCTCGTGGCCGTCCACCAGGCCTGCCAGGCGTTGCACTCCGGTGACTGCGATCTGGCGCTGGCCGGTGGGGTGAACGTCTTGTTGAGCCCGGCGTCCATCGTCGCCGCCTCGCGCGCCAGGATGCTGTCACCCGATGGTCGATGCAAGACCTTCGACGCCGCCGCCGACGGCTATGTGCGCAGCGAAGGATGCGGGATTCTGGTGCTCAAGCGGCTGAGCGACGCGCAGCGCGACGGCGACCGGATTCGCGCGGTCATCCGCGGCAGCGCAGTCAATCAGGACGGCGCTTCCAGCGGTTTGACGGTGCCCAACGGCGGTGCGCAGCAACGGCTTATCGCCGCGGCGCTGGCCCGTGCCGGTATCGGTGGCGCGGACATCGACTACCTCGAGGCGCACGGGACCGGCACCGCGCTGGGCGACCCGATCGAGGTGCAGGCGGCCGCCGCCGTCTACGGCGCCGATCGTGATCCGAACCGGCCGCTGCTGATGGGATCGGTCAAGACCAACATCGGACACCTCGAGTCGGCGGCCGGGGTCGCCGGTCTGGTGAAGGTCGTGTTGTCTCTGCAAAACGAAGTGCTCCCGAAGAATCTGCACTTTGAGAAACCGTCGCCGCATATTCCGTGGGACTCCCTCCCGGTGCAGGTTGTGGACAAGGCAACTCCGTGGCTGACCAATGGCAGGCCACGCCGCGCCGGCATCAGTTCGTTCGGGTTCACCGGCACGAACGCGCATGTGCTCATCGAGGAGGCGCCACGGCAATCGGCGGCCACGGACGAGACCTCGGCAGACACGGTCTCACCCGATGTCACCGCGGCACCGGAGTCGGACGCCCGAAGGGAATCGGTCAGCGTGTTGCCCTTGTCCGCGCGGTCAGCCGACGGGCTGGTGGCGTTGGCGCACCGATATGGTGCCTGGCTGGATGCGCACCCGGACGTCGACATCGCCGATGTGAGCTTCACTGCCGGCGTAGGGCGTTCGCATTTCGAACACCGGGGCGCGTTGGTCGTGGATTCGGTCGGGGGAGCGCGCGAGCTTCTCGCCGAGTTGGCCGAGAACCGGCTGCGCCCGGGCGTGGTACGTGGCGAGTGCACGGATCCGCCGACGACGGCATGGTTGTTCACCGGGCAGGGCAGCCAGTACGTCGGGATGGCGCGCGAATTGTTCGACACCGAGCCAGTGTTCGCCGACACCGTGACGCGGTGTGCCCAAGCCGTCGATCCGATACTGCCGCGCCCCTTGCTCGAGGTGCTGTTGGGCACCGACGGTGACAGCGCAGAAGCGCTGCGGCACACCTCTTTTGCGCAGCCCGCGCTCTTCGCCGTCGAGATGGGCCTGGCCCGGTTGTGGCAGTCGTGGGGCATCGAACCCGACGTGGTTCTGGGGCACAGCGTGGGTCAGTACGCCGCGGCGTGTGTGGCCGAAGTGTTCAGCCTCGAGGACGGGGCACGGTTGATCGCCGAACGTGGCCGACTGTTCGGCAGTCTGCCCGAGGGCGGCCGAATGGTGGCGGTATTCGCCGACGCCCAGCAGGTGGAGGACGCCGCCGACGAATTCCCGCGAGTTTCGGTCGCCGCCTACAACGGCCGCAACACCGTGTTGTCGGGCCCGGGGGAGGATCTGGACCGCATTGTCGCCACATTCAGTGACGACGGAATCCGCTGCACCTGGCTGGAAACCAGCCACGCCTTCCACTCAGAACTGCTGGAACCCGTGCTCGACGAATTCGAGTCGTGCGCAGCGCGGGTGCAGTTCGGCGTGCCGACCCGCCCGCTGATCTGCAACCGCACCGGAACGGTGCTCACATCGGAAACTCCGCTGAACGCCCAATATTGGCGGCGGCATTCGCGCCAGCCGGTGCAATTCGCCGAAAGCGTGCGCACCGCGGCGGCGCTGGGCTGCTCGGTGGTGATGGAGATCGGTCCGCAACCGGTTCTGACCGCCGCCGCGCTGCAAGCCTGGCCGGAATCCTCGGCCGCGCCCAGGGCGATCGTTTCCCTGCGCAAGGGCGTCGATGCCCGGCGGCAGACCGCAGAAGCGTTCGCCACGGCCTATATCGCCGGGCACCGGCCCGATTTCGCTGCGCGGCAACATCTGCCACGCCGCAGGGTCGAACTGCCCACGTATCCGTTCCAACGCCGTCGCTACTGGCCCAAGACTTCCGGGATCGCCGGCGTCGACGTCGGGGGCGCTGCCGTATCCGGAATCTTGGGTAGCGCAAAGGACCTCGCCTCCGGCGACGCCGTCTACACCAGTCGACTGTCGGTCAAGTCGCAGCCGTGGCTGTCAGATCACGTCATCTATGGCACGGTCGTCGTTCCGGGTGCGACCTACGCGGCGATGGCCCTTGCCGCGGTCGGGGCGCCGGCGCGGGTGCAGGATGTCTTCTTCTACGAACCAATAATCCTGAGCGACAAGAATTCCCGAGAAGTGCAGCTGACTCTGCATCCGTTTGAAGATGGCGGCGGCTGGACTTTCCGGGTGCACAGCCGCCCGTACGGTGTTCGCGACGCCGAGTGGTCGTTGAACGCCGACGGCACCGTCGTCGACGGTGTCGACGAAGAGCCGGCACTTGACCCGCCGGATTCGATCGAGGTGGCGATCGAGCGACTGAGCCGCACGCGTCCGCAACAGTTGTTCGACACCTTCACCGACATGGAACTAGCCTGGGGGCCCACCTGGTCGACCTCGCTGAAATCACTGTGGGTCGGTGATGGTGAGGCGATCGGTGACGTCGCCGTCGGTGACGAACTCGCCGAACAGCTCGGCAGTGAGCCTGTGCATCCGGTGCTGTTGGACCTGTGCACCGGAGTCGCTTTCCCGGCCTTCCCGGCGCTTCTGGCGGCGACCGAACAGGGTGCGGTTCCTGACCTGTTCCTGCCGCTGCGGTACGGGCGGGTAATGCTGAGCGAACGGATGCCGCGACGGTTCTATTGCCGCGCGCGGTGGCAGAACGGTGGTCTGGACAGCGAAACGCAGGTCTTCGATCTCGATTTCATAAGTCGGGATGGTCGGCACCTGGGTGGAATTCGCGAATTCACGGTGAAACGTGCGCCGCGCGAGGCGTTGCTGCGCGGGCTCGGCGGCGATGCCACTCGGTTGCTGTACACGCTGGGCTGGCAAGAGATGGCGCCCCTGGCGCCGGGTGACGCTGATGGGAGCGCGAACGGTACCTGGCTGATTGCCGGATACGACGAACTGGCAACCGAATTGCCCGCCTGCATCCGGTTTGCCCCGACCGCCGACCCGGAGCACTGGCAGCGGCTGTTCGCGCAGGCTTCCGAGGGCGCGCCGGTCGCCGGGATCGTTTGGCGCTGCACCAGACCACCGCACGCGGCGGAGTCGAGCGCCGAATTCACCGCGCGGCTGGAGACCGAGATCGCCAATCTGCTCGGTGCCGTGCACGCTGCGCTGGCGGACGAGGCGGTGAAACTGACCGGGGGACTGTGGATCATCACCGAACGCGCGGTGGCGACCGAATCCGGTGAACCGGTCGACCCGGCGCAGGCGGCGCTCTGGGGGCTCGGGCGCACGATCATCGCCGAGCAGCCGACCCTGCGTTGCCGTCTCGTCGACCACGACGGGGCGGACGACACCGTGCACTGGTTGGCCAAGTTGTGCGGCGCATCCGGCATGGCCCTCGAGGAACCCGAACTCGCGTTGCGGCAAGGCAAGTTCCTGGTGCCGCGGCTACTGCCGTGGGCGCGTAGCGGCCATCTTGCGATGCCGCGCGCGACCGACTACGTCCTGGCGCCGACCGAGCGCGGCGCGATCGACAATCTTCGTCTGACCGAGACGGAAGTGGCGCCGCCCGTCGAGGGCGAGGTGCAGGTTCGGGTGGAGGCCGCCGGCCTCAACTTCCGGGATGTGCTCAATGTGCTCGGTCTTTACCCGGGCGATCCGGGGCCGATCGGTGGTGACCTGTCCGGCATCGTCACCGAGTTGGGCGACGGCGTCAGCGAATTCGAGGTGGGCCAACGCCTCATGGGCTTCATGCCGGGAGCCTTCGCCAGCCGGGTCAATGTGCCGGCTCAG
Source organism: Mycobacterium sp. (assembly GCF_025933915.1). Taxonomy (GTDB): domain Bacteria; phylum Actinomycetota; class Actinomycetes; order Mycobacteriales; family Mycobacteriaceae; genus Mycobacterium. Next base: position 7,393 of record NZ_JAICZA010000002.1, on the reverse strand, counting down.
CTGCTGGCTCCGGTGCCGGACGGGGTGGGTGCGGTGGACGCGGCGACGATACCCGCCGCGGCACTTACGGCCCGGCTCGCATTCGACTGGGCCAAGCTGCGGGCCGGCGACCGGGTGCTCGTGCACGCCGCCAGCGGCGGCGTCGGGCTGGCCGCGGTCCAGTTGGCTCGGCAGTGTGGTGCGACGGTCTTCGCCACCGCCAGCAGCTACAAACGGGCGATGTTGCGCAACATGGGTGTGGAATACGTCTACGACTCGCGCAGCACGGATTTCGCGGACCAGATCCTCGCCGACACCGGGGGCGCCGGCGTCGACGTGGTGCTCAACAGCCTGACCAATGAGGGCTTCGTCGCCGCGACCGTGCGGGCGACCGCGCAGGGCGGCCGATTCGCCGAAATCGCCAAGCGGGACATCTGGACGCGCGAGCAGATGGCGGAGGCCCGTCCCGATATCGACTACGAGATCGTTGCGCTGGACGGAACCATCGTGGCCGACCCCGAGCGCATTCGGGGACTGCTGGCCGAGGTGTCGGACGCGTTGGCCGGCGGCGAGATCACGCCGGTGCCCGCCGAGATCTACCCACTGACGGAGGCGAAGAGCGCGTTCCGCCGCATGCAACAGGCGCGGCACATCGGCAAGATCGTGGTGCAGATGCCGAATCCGTTGCAGCCGCGCGGCGATCGAAGCTATCTGATCACCGGCGGCCTCGGTGCACTCGGCCTGCACACGGCGTCGTATCTGGCCCAACTCGGTGCGGGTGACATCGTGTTGAGCAGCCGGCACATGCCCGATGCGGACGCACAAGCGTCGATCGCCGACATCATGGAGCGCTACCGGTGTCGGATCCACACCTTCGCGGCCGACGTCGGCGACGAGCTCCAGGCCGCAGAGCTGTTGGAGCGGATCCGCGCGGAATTGCCGCCGCTCGCGGGGGTGGCACACCTGGCCGGCGTGCTCGACGATGGGCTGTTGCCCCAGCAGAGCCTGGATCGTTTCCGGACCACCTTGGCGCCCAAGGCGTTTGGTGCTTGGAACTTGCATGGGTTGACGAAAGACGACGGTCTTGATTTCTTCATCATGTACTCGTCGGCTTCTAGCGTGCTCGGTTCGCCCGGGCAGGCCAACTACGCGACCGCCAACGCGCTGCTCGACGGACTCGTTGCAGAACGCAAGGCCCGAGGCCTGCCGGCGGTCGCCGTCAACTTCGGCCCCTGGGCGAAGGGCGGCATGGCCACTTCGCACGCCGCGCGCGCCAATCTCGGTGCGCAAGGCATGATTCCGCTGGAGCCCGCGGCCGCGCTAAACGCACTCGGCGAGATTTTCGGCCACGGCACCGGGCAGGCGATCGTCATCAAAGCGAACTGGCAGCGCGCCGCGAAAATGCTCGGCGGCTCTCGGCCACCGCTTCTCGACCACGTACTGCCAAGCGCTGTGGAGGCGTCACAGGGTGACAGCGAGTTGCTCCGGCAACTGCACGAGGTACCCGACGCGCAGCGGGCCGATTTCCTCACCGAATTCCTACAGCGCGAAGTTCAGAGTTTCCTGAGGCTCGCGCAGCCCCCGGTGGCAACCAGCCGGTTCCTGGACCTGGGCACGGATTCGCTGATGGCGGTCGAACTCCGCAACCGGCTGTACGGCCAGTTCGGTGGCGCGTTCACGATCAGCGCTACCGCGGTGTTCGACTATCCGACGATCAGGTCACTCGCCGAGTACCTGGCCGATCAGGTACCGGACCTCGATTCACCGTCAGGCGCGCGGTCGGATGAGGTGGAATCCGTCGAGCCCCTCACAGCCTGACCGTCGGCGGCGACGCACCCCCGGCATCCCGGTACGCGCTCCGGCCGACAGGAACGAGACAACCCGTTCGAAGAGCTCGGCGATGCGCTAGAGGCGAGCCAGGTCGTAGTCGCCGAGGTGGTCGATCAGGTTGTGCAGGTGCTCACCCGAGGTACCCAGGGTGTGTTCGATCGCGGTGAGCCGGGCCGCGTAGTGGCTGATCGGGTATTCCGCGGTCACCCCGATGCCGCCGTGCAGTTGGATCGACTCCTGCGCGATGTGTCGGCCCGAACGGCCGATCTGCAGCTTGGCCCGCGAGGCGATCAGCGGATCGAGGATGCCGTCGGCGATCGACATCGCCGCGTACAGGCTCATGCTGCGGGCCAATTCCAGCGAGACGTACATGTCGGCGGCGCGCTGCGTGAGCGCCTGGAACTTGTTGAGCGTGACACCGAACTGCTTGCGGGTCTTGAGATAATCGGTGGTCAGGCGCAGCGATTCCTCCATCGCCCCGAGTGCTTCGGCGCACAACGCCGACTGGATGCGGACGACGGCGTCGCGGATGGCGCCCGAGGCGTCGGTCGCCTCACCCAACGGTTCAGCCGGGGTGGAGTCCAGATCGATCTGGGCGCCGCGCTGCCCGTCGAAGGTCCGGTACGGGTGCCGGCTCGCCGCGCCCGCGTCGACCAAGAACAGGCCGCTGCCGCCGTTCGGCAGGGCGGCGCTGACCACCAACGTGTCGGCGGAGTCCCCGGCGAGCACCGGGTTCTTCCGGCCGCTCACCGCCCACGAATCACCTTGCTGTACAGCCTTGGTGGTTACATCGGCAGACGGCTTGCGCCGGCCCGGCTCGAGGTGGGCGAACGCCAGCAGCCGCTGCCCGGACGCGACCTCGTCGAGCAGCTGTTTCTGCTCCTGGCTGCCCAGCTCGGCGATTAGCGCGCCGGGCCCCAGTGCGGCGTGCAGGACGGGTTCCGGGGCCAGCCGACGCCCGATCTCGGTGAGCACCACCGCGATCTCGATCTGGCCGGACTCGTCGGGCTCAAAGCCGAGGCCGAGAATCCCGGTGTCGGCGAGCTGGCTCCAGACGTCGCGGCTCCAGCCGAGATCGGAGCCGATGACCTTGTTGCGGCTCTCCGGGTCATAGGTGCGAGCCAGCAGGTCGCGGGTGGTGTCGCGGAGCAGGGACTGCTCGTCGCTCAACTGAAAGTCCATGGCTGCCTCACAATCCCAAAATGGTGGACGCGATGATGTTGCGCTGCACTTCGCTGCTGCCGCCATAGATCGATGTCTTGCGGTAGTTGAGGTAGTGCGGCGCGCTGTGTTGCGCCCAGGACGGCGACGAGATGTCTTCACCGTTGGCCGGCAGCGCATCCGGCCCGGCGACCTCGACGAGCAGTTCGGTGGCCGCCTGCTGCAATTGGCTGCCGCGTAGCTTGAGCACCGACGACGCGGGGTTGGGCTGTCCATTCGCGGAGTCGGTGACCACCCGAGACTGCGTGAGTTCCAGTGCGAGCAGTTCGTTTTCGGCCTCGGCCAGCCGCGCCGCGAACAACGGGTCCTCGAGGATCCCGGTTGCCGCGGCGTGCTTCTTCAGCTCGGCGAGGCGCACCTTGGTCCGGCCCACGCCGGCGATGCCGGTGCGCTCGTTGCCGAGCAGGAATTTCGCGTAGGTCCAGCCCTTATTTTCTTCTCCGACAAGCTGGTTGGCGGGCACGCGGACGTCTTCGAAGAAAACCTCGTTGACCTCGTGGCCGCCGTCGATCGTCTTGATGGGCCGAAGGGTGATGCCCGGGGTCTGCATGTCGAACAGCAGAAAAGAGATGCCGGCCTGACGCTTGGGCGCCTGCGGGTCGGTGCGCACCAGGCAGAAGATCCAGTCCGCGTACTGGCCGAGCGTCGTCCATGTCTTCTGGCCGTTGACGACATAGCTGTCGCCGTCGCGGACCGCGGTGGTGCGCAGCGACGCCAGGTCCGAACCGGCCTCCGGCTCGGAGAACCCCTGGCACCACCAGATGTCGAGGCTGGCGGTCGGCGGCAGGAAGCGCTGTTTGACGTCCTCCGAACCGAACTCGGCGATCACCGGGCCCACCATCTTGGTGTTGAAGTTCAGCGGCTCCGGGACGCACGCGAGCTGCATTTCGTCGGCCCAGATCTGGTGCTGGGTGGGCGTCCAGTCCTTGCCGCCCCACTCGACCGGCCAGTTCGGCACCGCCAGACCGTGCTCGTGCAGGATCTTGTGGCTGGCGACGATGTCGTCGCGGTTCACCTCTGCCGAGCCCTCTCGCACCCGATCGCGCATCTCCTGCGGAATCTTGGTCGTGTAGATGTTGCGGAGTTCGTCGCGGAACGCGGCTTCCTCCGGTGTGAGCGCCAGTTGCATGGCGGCCTCCTGTCGTTTCGGGGTGAACGTGACGACCACTCGCCCCGAGCTGATTTCTGGCGATGCTGGTCGTTCGCTCGACCTCCATCTTGACCCATCCCGTGCGGGCCCTGTGCACAGCCTCGGGTTAATGCACAGATCGGCCCGGCAGCGTCGTTGGCCGGGCGGTCGCGACGGCTGGCGGGCCTACGGTCGGCCCATGCGAACAGAAATTCCGGGCGAGCGCCTACAGCGACGGCTCCGCGCCGAACCGGATACCGATGCGCTCGCCGAGCCCGAGGACGCCGGGGCGGCCTCGCACGAGGACCCCCCGAACGACGACCAGAATTCGCTGCTGCCGCGGTGGCTTCCCGACTCGTCCCAGAACGGGGGCTGGGTGGCGAAAGTGCGTGCCGACCCGGGACGCGCCGGCGCCATCGGGTTGGCGATCGTGGCGGCGCTGGCGGTACTGGTCACGGTTTTCACGTTGGTGCGCGACCGGCCGGCGCCGGTGATGTCGGCAAAGCTGCCCCCGGTGGAGAAGGTGTCGACGGCGAGCCCCCGCTCGTCGGCGAGCCCGACCGCCGAACCCGACCACCCGGTGGTGGTCAGCGTGGTCGGGCTGGTGCACACCCCTGGCCTCGTGACGCTCCCACCGGGCGCGCGCATCGCCGACGCGCTGCAGGCCGCCGGCGGCGCGGTCAACGGAGCGGACACCATCGGACTGAACATGGCCCGACCGCTCGGCGATGGCGAACAGATCGTGGTCGGTCTGGCTCCGGGGGCGGGGCAGCCGACCGCGCTGGGCAGTTCGGTGGCCCCCGGATCGACGCCCACGTCGAAAGCGCCGCCACCGCGGCCCGGGTCGGTCAAGCCCAAAGCCGGCCAGGCCGTCGACCTCAACGCCGCGACGGTGCAGGAACTCGACGCGTTGCCCGGTGTCGGGCCGGTAACCGCCGCCGCGATCGTGGCGTGGCGGCAAGCCAACGGCAAGTTCACCAGTGTCGACCAGCTCGCCGATGTCGAGGGCATCGGGCCGGCGCGGCTGGAGAAGTTACGCGCCCTGGTCCGTGTCTGACCCGGGTGCACCATCCCGGGTTGGGTGTCTCGCCTTCGGGGCGCGTCGACGTGCGGCTGGCGCCGGCCGCGCTGACCTGCTGGGCGGTGACTGCCGGCGGAATCTGGTGGCCGATCGGCCGGACCCTCGCCTGGTGTTGCGTCGTGCTGATCGGCGCTTCCGGAGCGCTCGCGTGGCACGCGCTGCACCGGCCAGGAGCAGCTGCGCGGTTGCGGGCGATCAGCGCCGGGCTCGCGGCGATCGGTGTCGTGGGGGCGGGATTCGGGTTCGCCGTCGCCCTACGCGCCGATGCGGTCGGTCGCCACCCGATCACCGCGGCATTCGGCACGATCGCTCCGGTTACGGTCATCCCGAGCGAAAGCGCGCAGTCGGTGGGCTCGGGAAATCAGGGCCGATTGATGTTTCGGGCCTCCCTGCAACGCGTGCGCGACGCGCAAATCTCCGGCCGGGTCGTCGTTTTCGCGCGCGCCGCGGATTTCGGCGGGCTGATGGTGGGCCAGCCGCTGCGATTCAAGGCGCGCGTCAATCGCCCGACTCGGCGCGACCTGACGGTCGCGGTGCTCAACGCCTCGGGCCGACCGACCATGGGCGCCGCGGGTGCCGTGCAACGGGCCGCGCACGGCGTGCGCAGTCGATTCTCCGCGGCGGTCCGTGACACGGTGCCCGGTGAGCAGGCGGCGCTGCTGCCAGCGTTGGTGCTCGGCGACACCTCGGCGGTGCCAGGCGAAACGGGCCGTGACTTTCGCGCGGCCGGCATGACGCACCTGATGGCCGTGTCGGGCGCCAACGTGACGATCGTGTGCGCCGCCGTGCTGTTCTCGGCCCGATTGATCGGTCCCCGGACGGCAGTCGTGCTTGCCGCCCTGACCCTGGTGGCCTTCGTCATCGTCGTGCAGCCGACGGCAAGTGTGTTGCGGGCCGCCGTGATGGGCGCCATCGCGTTGGCGGGAATGCTGTCTTCGCGTCGGCGGCAAGCCATTCCGGCCCTCGCCGGGACGGTGCTGGTGTTGTTGGCCGTCGCCCCGCAGCTGGCCGTCGACGTGGGGTTCGCGCTGTCGGTGCTCGCCACGGCCGCGCTGATCGTCATCGCACCGGTCTGGTCGCGGCGGCTGGCGGGCAGGGGATGCCCCAAGCCGCTGGCCGACGCGCTGGCCGTCGCGTGGGCCGCACAGATCGTGACCGCCCCTCTGGTTGCCGCGATTTCCGGCCGGTTCAGCCTGGTCGCCGCCGCCGCCAACCTCGTGGTCGCCGCCGTGATCGCGCCGATCACGGTGCTGGGCACCGCGGCGGCCGCGCTCTGCACGGTATGGCCGGGCGCCGCGCGGCTGCTGATTCGTTTCACCGGCCCCGAGTTGTGGTGGGTGGGCGGCGTGGCCCGCTGGGCGGCCGGCATGCCCGGCGCGACGGTGCCGGTTCCGGACGGTATGCCCGGCATGCTGATCGTCGGCGGTGCCACGGTGCTGGTGGTCGTGCTGTGGCGGTGGCGACGGTTCCGACTCGTTTCGGGGGCGGCGGTGTTGGGCGTGCTGGCGTGGTCGCTGTCGGGGCTCGTCGGTCGGTCGTGACACCATCGTGGGGTGAACGAGGTTTCGCCGTTGCACCTGGTCCTGGGAGACGAGGAACTGCTGGTCGAGCGGGCGGTGGCCGACGTGCTGCAGTCGGCGCGGAAACGGGCCGGCACTGACGACGTTCCGGTCAACCGGATGCGGGCGGGCGACGTCAGTACCTTCGAGCTTGCCGAGCTGCTGAGCCCCTCGCTGTTCGCCGACGAGCGCATCGTCGTGCTGGAGGCCGCCAGTGAAGCGGGCAAAGACGCTGCCGCAGTGATTGTTTCGGCCGCAACCGACATGCCGGCGGGCGTCGTGCTGGTGATCGTGCACTCGGGCGGCGGCCGGGCCAAGGCGCTATCCACCGAGCTGCAGTCGCTCGGCGCCGAGGTGCACCCGTGCGCGCGGGTCACCAAACTCAGCGAACGCATCGATTTCATCCGCAAGGAGTTCCGCGGTCTGCGCGTCAAGGCCGACGAGGCGACGGTCACCGCGATGCTGGACGCGGTCGGCTCCGATCTGCGGGAGTTGGCGTCCGCCTGCTCTCAATTGGTCGCTGATACCGGCGGGGTGATCGACGCCGCCGCGGTGCGCCGTTATCACAGCGGCAAGGCTGAGGTGAAGGGCTTT
>NZ_JAICZA010000123.1 GCF_025933915.1 Mycobacterium sp. | reverse complement strand
GCGGCGGCCGGTGGCCTTCTTGGCCGGTTTACTGGCGGCCGCCCGTTTGGTGGGGGCCTTTTGCGGCGGCGATTTGTGTGTCCGTGGCGCAGGTTCCGGCTTGGTTGGCACCGTCGTGAGCTTTGCCCTGGCCGGCGCGGCTGACTCCTTTTGTTGGCGGCTGATCCGCTGCAACACCAACGCCCCGCCGCCGACAGCCAGCAGCACCGGCCACTCGATCAGGCCGGCCGCGCCGAGCGCACCCAACCCCACCGCAGCGGCCGTCGTCGATTTGCTGCCCTTGCTGATGCCCTGCTGGATGCCCTCCGCGGCGCCCTTGATGCCGCCGACGACACCGTTCACCGCCGCACCCCCGACCGCGCCGGCGGTGGAGGTGGTGACCGACGCCGCACGATTCAGTGTTCGACCCACACTGCGAACCGCTCCGTCGACGACACCCATGTTGACTCCCTGGCCCATATTCGCACTCGCTGCAATTCGCGTTCGCTATGTTCATGTATACCGTGGACCGCACAGTTGAGGGGATCTACGGAATTGTGCTGCAGTTAGCCTACGCCGGGCCGCCGCCTCAGTCGACGCGCACATCGATGAGCACGGGCGCGTGATCGCTGGCCGACTTTCCCTTGCGTTCCTCGCGGACGATCTGCGCGTCGGTCACGCGCGCCGCCAACGCCGGTGAGCCCAGGATGAAGTCGATGCGCATGCCCTGTCTCTTCGGAAACCGCAGCTGGGTGTAGTCCCAGTAGGTGTAGACGCCGGGACCCGGCGCGAAAGGGCGTACCACGTCGGTGAATTGCGCTTCGACGACGGCGTTGAACGCGCGGCGCTCCGGTGCGGAGACATGCGTGGCGCCGGCAAAGAACTCCATGCTCCACACGTCGTCGTCCTGCGGAGCGATGTTCCAGTCGCCGGCCAGCGCGATCGCGGCGGCGGGATCGTCACGCAACCAGCCCGCCGCCGAATCACGCAGGGCGGCAAGCCAATCGAGTTTGTAGGCGTAATGTGGGTCGCCCAGGGCCCGGCCGTTGGGAACGTAGAGGCTCCACAACCGCACGCCGCCGCAGGTGGCGGCCAGGGCGCGGGCTTCCGCGGTGGCGGCGACCTCCGGCTTGCTGCTCCAGGTCGGCTGGCCGTCGAATCCGATCTGCACATCGTCGATACCGACGCGTGAGGCGATCGCCACGCCGTTCCACTGATTGAAACCGACATGGGCGACCTCGTAGCCGAGTTCAAAGAACGGCAGGGTCGGGAACTGGCTGTCGGAACACTTGGTCTCCTGCATGGCCAGCACGTCGACGTCGGCGCGGGCCAGCCAGTCGAGGACGCGGGGGAGTCGGGAGCGGATCGAATTCACGTTCCAGGTGGCAAGCCGCAGGCGCGGCGATCGCAAGGGCGGCGAAGCCGGGCGCAGCGGGTCGCCGCCATCGACCAGGTCGCCGTCATCAACCGCATCGGGCATGAGATCAGACGGTATCTCAGGTGTCGCGGCGGACCGGGAAGTAGCGGCGGTGGTGGTGCAGCCGAAAACCCAGCCATCCGGTGTTGGCATCGGTATCGGGGACAGCCACGTAGCCACGCGTTGCGCCGCGACCGGCGCCCCACGCCAACAGGGCTTCGCACAGGGCGGTCACGGCGGGATCGTCGGTGCCGCGTATCGCGGACAACCCCACCCAGCGGGTGCCGTCGGGCGCCTCGGTCACCGCGGCGCGTGCGGCCGCTGCGCCCGGGTGGGCGCCGAACATGAGCTCGCCGTCGCTGACCGCGGTGAGCACGTCAACGTCGGTATCGTGGCCGAATGTCTGGAGCCAGGCGTCGTGCGGGCGCGCCGAGAGGGTGACGGACGGGTCGGGTTCGCCCGCTGCCATATCGGTCACGTCGCGCACCAGGACGCTTTCGGGGTGTTCACCCGTCGAACCGGTTGGCACGGGCAACAAGCGGTCGGGGATGGCCAGTCGCGGTGTCAGGCCGCGGTGCTCGTACCAGGCCACGATCGCGGGAATCGTACTGAGACGAGCCGACATATCCAGCGGCACAGCCGAATTGGCGGGAAGCCCGGTCCCCTTGCTGGTTGGGCGGCCGGCCCGCAGCAGCCAGCCCTCCAGCCAGGTGTGTTCGACGCCGGGCCAGGCCTTGGCCGCCGCATGCTCGAGCGCCCGGATATCCGAGGTGCGTACCGGCGCGAAGGTCAGCACCCGCACCACGACGACGTCGGCGGGCGAACATTCGACGACCGCACCGGTTTTCGTCTGCAGCCGCACCACCGGCTCGACCGCCAGCAGGTGTCCGACCGCGTCGGTCAGCGGCGGTACCGATCCGTCCGGTCGCCGGTAGCGCACCATGACCCGGGTTCCCAGGGCCGGCCAGAAGATCATGAGTGACCGAAGGGGTCCGGTCCCTCGCCGGGCATCCAGGAGAGGCCGGGAACACCCCAGTTGTTGGATTTGACGGCCCGTTTCGCGCTGCGGGCGTGCCGCCCGACGAGGCGATCCAGATACAGGAAGCCGTCCAGGTGCCCCGTCTCGTGTTGCAGCATCCGGGCGAACAGGTCGTTGCCCTCGAGGGTGAGCGGCGTGCCGTCGGCGTCGAGCCCGGTGACCCGCGCCCATTTGGCCCGGCCGGTGGGGAACGATTCGCCGGGAACCGACAGGCACCCCTCGTCGTCGTGATCCGGGTCGGGCATGGTCTCGGGGATTTCGGAGGTTTCCAGCACCGGATTGACGACGACGCCGCGCCGGCGCTCGGTGCGCCCACGGTCGTCGGCGCAGTCGTAGACGAAGACCCGCAACCCGACCCCGATTTGGTTGGCCGCCAGGCCGACCCCGTGCGCGGCGTCCATGGTGTCGTACAGGTCGGTGATCAACTCGGGCAGATCCGCCGGCAGCGAACCGTCGGCAGCGACCGGCACCGGTTTCGTCGGGGTATGCAGGACGGGATCCCCCACAATGCGGATCGGAACGACTGCCATGGTCGGCTAAGCTACCGCACGCCGGTGGGCTGCTCGGCCGGCGATCTGGCGGTGGGCAATTCGGCCAATCGGCCGACTCGCGGGTCTGGATGACGGCTTGAGGGTTTGGGGCGTGTTTCAATATTCGCCGAAACACGCCCTTAGCTAAGTCAAGTCATTCGAGCAGTTCGGAATTCGCCGAAAGGGTCCAGGGGAAGCGATATGGACAGCGCCATGGCGCGGGCAAATCGATCGGGGGACGATTCTGAGATCGCAGATGGACTTACCCGCCGCGAGCACGACATCCTGGCCTTCGAACGCCAGTGGTGGAAGTTCGCCGGTGTGAAGGAAGATGCCATCAAAGAGTTGTTCTCGATGTCGGCGACGCGGTACTACCAGGTGCTCAACGCGCTCGTTGACCGGCCTGAGGCGCTGGCGGCCGACCCGATGCTGGTGAAACGGCTGCGACGGCTGCGCGCCAGCAGGCAGAAGGCACGCGCGGCGCGGCGTCTCGGCTTCGAGGTGACCTGACTCGTTACAGTAGGGCTCGATGAAAGAACGAGTTCCCGACTCCACCGGGCTGCCCTTGCGGGCCATGGTGATGGTGCTGTTGTTCCTCGGCGTCATTTTCCTGCTGCTCGGTTGGCAGGCCCTGGGTTCTTCCGGGAGCTCTGACGACGATTCGGCATCGCCGGTACCGAGCGCGAGCGCCACCACGTCGGCCACGTCGACGAGCAACAAGCCGACGGGCGCCCAGGCCGAGGTGCAGGTGTACAACATCTCCTCGAAAGAGGGTGTCGCCGCGCGCACCAGAGACCAGCTGACGTCCGCCGGCTTCAAGGTCACCAAGGTCGACAACATGGCCGTGCCCGACGTCTCGGCCACCACGGTGTACTACACCGATGCCGACGATGAGCGCGCCACCGCCGACGCCGTGGGCAAGAGTCTGGGCGCGCCCGTCGAACCGCGGATTCCCGCGCTGAGCGGAGAGCCGCCGGGTGTCATCGTCCTCGTCGCGGGCTGACTGAGCGCCGGATTTGATCGCCCGGCTCCTCCGCGAGCCGTTCCGGCTCGCATCGTCACCGAGCTAGGCTGCTGGCTATGCCTAAGCTGCATCCTTTGGTCCTGGCCGGTTGCGTCGCGCTGCTGGGCGCCTGCGCGGCGCCCGAGCACGTCGCGTCGTCCCCGGGTACCACGCCCTCGGTGTGGACCGGGTCGCCGTCGCCGTCGGGCGCCAAAGGCGCGGAGGCGGGGCCCGCGGAGGTGCCGAGCCTCACCACGCACCTGAAGGCGCCGGATGGCACCCAGGTCGCGATCGCGAAATTCGAGTTCAACAACGGCTATGCCACCGTCACCATCGAGACGACCGCTAACGGTGTGCTGACACCCGGCTTTCACGGGGTGCACGTCCACAAGGTGGGCAAGTGTGAGCCCAACTCGGTCGCCCCGACCGGTGGCGCGCCGGGCGATTTCCTGTCCGCGGGTGGCCACTTCCGGGTGCCCGGATACGCCGGCATGCCCGCCAGCGGTGACCTCACGTCCCTGCAGGTACGCAAGGACGGCTCGGGAACGTTGGTGACCACCACGGACGCATTCGCCATGGAGGACCTGCTCACCGGGCAGAAGACCGCGATCATCATTCATGCCGGCGCGGACAACTTCGCCAACATCCCGCCGGAGCGCTATAGCCAGACCAACGGAACACCGGGCCCCGACGAGACGACGATGAGTACCGGTGACGCCGGCAAGCGGGTGGCATGCGGTGTCATCGGTTCCGGCTAAAAGCGCCTTCAAACGCAGTGAAGCGCGCATCGATTTCGCCCGTTCGTCGCGGCCGACCATCGGGGTGGAGTGGGAGTTCGCGCTCGTCGACGCCCAGACCCGCGACCTGAGCAACGAGGCCACCGCGGTGATCGCCGAGATCGGCGAAAACCCGCGTGTGCACAAGGAATTGCTGCGCAACACCGTCGAAGTGGTCACCGGCATCTGCCATTCCACGGGCGAGGCGATGGAGGATCTGCGGCAGACCCTGGGACCCGCGCGTCGCATCGTGCGGGATCGGGGCATGGAGCTCTTCTGTGCCGGCGCACATCCGTTCGCGCAGTGGACCACCCAGAAGCTCACCGACGCCCCGCGCTATGCCGAACTGATCAAGCGCACCCAGTGGTGGGGACGGCAGATGCTGATCTGGGGCGTGCACGTGCACGTCGGGATTTCCTCGCCCAACAAGGTGATGCCGATCATGACGTCGCTGCTGAACTATTACCCGCACCTGCTGGCGCTGTCGGCGTCCTCACCGTGGTGGACCGGCGTGGACACCGGGTACGCCAGCAACCGGGCGATGATGTTTCAGCAGCTGCCCACCGCCGGGTTGCCGTTCCAGTTCCAGACCTGGGCGGAGTTCGAGGGGTTCGTCTACGACCAGAAGAAGACCGGCATCATCGACCATGTCAACGAAGTGCGTTGGGACATCAGGCCTTCGCCGCACCTGGGCACGCTCGAGATGCGGGTCTGCGACGGCGTGTCCAACCTGCGGGAGCTGGGCGCGCTGGTCGCGTTGACGCATTGCCTGGTGGTCGATTTGGATCGCAGGCTGGAAGCCGACGAGTCATTGCCCAGCATGCCGCCGTGGCACAACCAGGAGAACAAGTGGCGCGCGGCCCGCTACGGCCTGGACGCGGTGATCATCTTGGACGCCGACAGCAACGAGCGTTTGGTCACCGAGGATCTCGATGACGTGCTGACCCGGCTGGAGCCGGTCGCGAAGAAGTTGAATTGCGTCGACGAGCTGGCCGCGGTGGCCGAGATACCCAGGCGGGGCGCGTCATACCAGCGTCAGCGCCGGGTGGCCGAGGAACACGACGGCGACCTGCGCGCGGTCGTCGACGCCCTGGTGTCCGAGCTGGAAATCTGATGGAACCCCTTGAGCTGGCGATGTTTCCGCTCGAGTCGGCGCTGTTGCCCGACCAGGACCTGCCGTTGCGGATCTTCGAGCCCCGCTACGGCGCGCTGGTGCGGCACTGCCTGGACACCGGCGACCCGTTCGGGGTGGTGCTGATCTCACGCGGGCGCGAGGTGGGCGGTGGTGATTCGCGTTGCGACGTCGGAGTGATGTCGCGGATCATCGAATGCGACGACCAGGGCGCCGGCCGGTACGCACTGCACTGCCGCACCGGGGAACGGATCCGGGTGCACGAATGGCTCCCCGACGATCCCTATCCACGGGCGCGGGTCGCGCCGTGGCCCGACGAGCCGGGGGGCGAGGTCTCCGCGGCCCAGCTGGTCGACGTCGAAGACCGCGCGGTGGCTCTGTTCGAGCGGATCGCGCAGGCCGGCGGGATCACGCTGCCCGGTCGCGAGGTGCTGCTGGGCCCTTACCACGACGGCCCGATCGGGGACCGCCTGTTCGCCTTGGCCTCTCGCATCCCGATCGGTACGGCCGACCGCTACACGGTGCTGGCGGCGCCGACGGCCGCCGAGCGCATCGTGGCGCTGCGCGAAGCCGTGGACGCGGTCGCCGAGGTGGTCGAGTTTCAGCTGTCCGAATAGCACTGCGCGACGGGAGTTTACGATGAAAGTTCACCTTCAGGTGGACGGTTCACCGGCTGGCTCGGCGGCAAGCGCCGCCGAGATCGCCGCGACGGGTGCGGATGGCCTGTTCACGTTCGAGGGCCAGCACGATGTCTTCTTCCCGTTGCTCATCGCGGCCGGTGCGACCGGCGTGGACCTGATGACGAACGTGGCGATCGCCCCGCCGCGCAGCCCCCTGCACCTGGCGCACTCCGCCTACGACCTGCAGCTCTACAGCGGTGGGCGGTTCCGGCTCGGACTCGGCTCACAGATCAAGGTCCACATCGAAAAGCGTTATGGCAGTATGTGGGACAGGCCGGCCGCACGGATGGCCGAGGCTATCGCGGCGATCAAAGCCATCTTCGCGGCGTGGGAAGGCCACGGCCGCTTGGACTTTCGCGGTGACTTCTACACGCACACCGTGATGGCCCCCAACTTCAACCCCGGGCCCAACCCGTTCGGGCCGCCGCCGGTGCTCCTGGGGGCGCTGGGGCCGGTGATGACCCGCACCGCCGCCGAAGTCGCCGACGGCCTTTTGGTGATGCCGTTCAACAGCGCCCGCCACTTCGCCGAACGCACCGTGCCCGCAATCGGTGAGGGACTGCGCCGTTCGGGGCGGGCATTCGGTGAGTTCACCATCATCGCCCAGGCCATGGTCGCCGTCGGCCGCGACGAGGCCGAGCTGGCCGCCGCGGTCAACGGGGTGGCATCCCTCATCGCGTTTTACGGCTCGACGCCTGCCTACCTGCCCGTGCTGCAGGTCGAGGGCTGGGCCGACGTCCACCCCGAGCTCAACGCGCTGTCCAAGCAGGGCCGCTTCGCCGAGATGCGCCGGCTGATCAGCGACGAGATGGTGGCCCGGATCGGGATCGTGGGGACGCCCGAGCAGTGCGCACAGCAGATCGCCGCCCGGTTCGGCGAGCACGCCGATGAGGTGTGCTGTTACTTCCCCGGTTACACGCCGAGCGGCGCCGAGGTCGCCGACCTGATCGGCGCCCTGCACCGGGTACCGGCCGTACCATGAGCGAACACCTGACGGTCGAAATCGACTCGGGCGTGGCGGTACTCACGCTCAATCGGCCCGAGCACCTCAACGCCTACACCGCCGAGATGGGCACGCTGCTGAGCCGGGCATACCGGGACTGCGACGAGGACGACGACGTGCGGGCAATCGTGGTGACCGGCGCGGGACACGCCTTTTGCGTCGGCGCGGACTTCTCCGGCGACGCCAGCCCGTTCGAGGCGCCCGCCGATGACGGCACGTTCTCGGCGTCACCGATCACCCCGGCCGCTTTTGAATTGCGTAAACCGGTGATCGCCGCGGTCAACGGGCACGCCATCGGGGTCGGCCTGACGATCGCGTTGCAGGCGGACATCCGCATCGTCGCCGGGGACGCCAAATACGGTGTGGTGCAGGTACGCCGGGGTGTGATCCCCGACTGCATGTCGCACTGGACGCTGACCCAGCTGACCACGCTGGGGGTGGCCGCCGACATCCTGCTCACCGGGCGGACGTTCGGCGGGGCCGAGGCCGTGACGCTCGGCATCGCCAGTCGGGCCCTGCCCGCCGAGCGGGTGCGCGACCACGCGCTGACCGTGGCCCGCGACATCGCGGTCAACGTGGCGCCGATGTCCGCGGCACTGTGTAAACGCCTGCTGTGGGACAGCGCGATCAATCACTACACACCGCGGCAGGTCGCCGCGCTGGAGACCTCGTTGCACGAGCGGGTGATGGGCGGCGCCGACGCCGGCGAGGGCGTCGCCGCGTTCCTCGATCGCCGGCCGCCGAACTTCACCGCGCGGCTATCCCACGATTGGACGCCGCTTCCCGAGCCGTGAGCGCCTCGGTCTCGAGCCCGCCGCGGGCGCTGCGGTCCATCAGCCGTGGGGCCACGATCCGATGCAGCGGCCCGACCAGCGCCCACACCGTCCGGGCGGCCAGTTGCTGGCGATAGTGCAGGCGGGTGGTGAGGACGGCGCGCCGACCGTCCAGGCGTCGCAGCGTCAGCTCGCCGCGCATCAGCGCGCCGGACGTCGCCAGCACCAGCTCGTCGGGAGCCGAACGAACGATCCGCCAGCCGATGAGGTGATCGGGAGAGCGGGCCGGGCCCAGGCGCAATCGCAGCACGTGACGGTGGATCCACCCGACGAGGTTTCCGCGGGTGCCCGGTTTGTCGCCCAGCCCGTCGCGAAAGGTTTGCTCGGCGGTGCGCGCGTCACCGGCGGCGAGGGGCACCTCGAAGATGTCCGCGTAGTCGGCGGCGGCCTCGCCGGTCTGCCTCCGTTCGGCAAGGACCGACGCCGCAACGCGTTTCAGCGTCCGTCGCACGACGACGCGGTGCGCGCCGGTGCCGATGACGAGCGCCCGGTAGGCCTTGCCATGGAGGCCCGGGAAGGCCGCCCAGGTGGCCGCACGCAGCCGGGTGCCGGCGGTGGCGTCGAGGTCGTCCAGCTCGAACACCCACCGATAGGCCGCGAACCAGTGGCGGCCCTTCAGCGCGAAGCGCGCCGGCGCGCGGCATTCGTCCAGGACGAACCCGACCGGCACGGTCGACGGGTCGCGCGGGTCGCGGCACATCACTCTCAGCAGCGCCGACCACGTGTCTGCGCGGTTCGCGTCGATGGTTATGGCATGCTCATCGATATAGGGTAACCGTTCCATATAGAAGGACTGTACTAAATCATGGCGCCTCCGCGGAAGCATGAAACCGATGTGATCCTCGACGCCGCCCGGGCGCTGGTGCTCGACGGCGGTCCGCGCGGGGCCAGCGTGGCCGCTATCGCGAAAACCAGTGGCGCACCGGCGGGCACGCTGTATCACCGGTTCGGCAACCGCGACGGCATCCTGACCTCGGCCTGGCTGCGCGCGCTGGAACGCTTCCAGGCGCGGGCGCTGGCCGCCGACGGCGACACCCCGGCGGACACCGCCGTGGCGATGGCCGTGGCGGCCGTCGGCTTCGCGCGCGCCCTGCCCGACGATGCCCGGCTGCTGTTGACGATCCGGCCCGGCGACCTGCTCGACGACGAACCCGACGCCGCCTTCCGGCGCACCCTCGCCGCGATGAACGCTCCGCTGACCGAGCGGATCGCGGTGTTGGCCCGGCAGCTGTACGGGAACGCCAGGCCGCGAAGTGTCGACGCCGTCGCGCGGGCGGTCGCCGACCTGCCCTATGCCGTGGTGCGGCGCCACGCCCACGACGACCCGATGCCGTCCTGGCTCGAAAAGGACGTCGCGGCCTCTTCGTTGGCCGTATTACAAAGCTTTGGCGAACGCGCGTAGCGACTCGACCTGCGCGGGATCCAAAGAGGGGCGCACGGTTTCGCGCGCCGCCGCGAGATCGGCCGCCGTCACGTCGGTGGCGTCGATGGATCGGCGCATGGCCGTCAGCGCGGCCTCCCGCAGCAGCGCCACGCAGTCCGCGGCGCTGTAGCCGTCGAGCTCGGACGCCACCTCGTCGAGGTCCACGTCGGCGCTTAGCGGCACCGATTTTCCCGCGGTGCGCAGGATTTCGCGGCGGGCCGCGGCATCGGGAGGTTCGACGAAGACCAGCCGCTCCAGCCGGCCCGGGCGCAGCAGGGCGGGGTCGATGAGATCCGGCCGGTTGGTGGCGCCCAGGACGACGACGTCACGCAGCGGATCGACGCCGTCGAGCTCGGTCAGCAGCGCGGCCACCACCCGGTCGGTGACGCCCGAGTCGAAGCTCTGCCCGCGCCGGGGTGCCAGCGCGTCCACCTCGTCGAGGAAGACCAGCGAGGGCGCCGAATCCCGGGCGCGCCGGAACAGTTCGCGCACAGCCTTTTCCGAGCTGCCCACCCACTTGTCCATCAGCTCGGAACCCTTGACGGCGTGCACGGACAGCTGACCGGTGCTGGCCAGCGCGCGCACGACGAACGTCTTGCCGCACCCGGGCGGCCCGTACAGCAGCACCCCGCGGGGCGGGTCGACGCCCAGCCGGGCGAAGGTGTCGGGATGCTGCAGCGGCCACAACACGGCCTCGGTCAGGGCTTGCCTGGCCTCGGCCATGTCGCCGACGTCATCGAGCGTGATGTCACCGACGCTCACTTCCTCACTGGCCGAGCGGGACAGCGGCCTGATGACCGTCAGCGCACCGATGAGGTCCTGCTGGTTCAGCGTGGGGGGCCGACCGTCGGTGCTGGCCCGCGACGCGGCCCGCAGCGCCGCCTCGCGCACCAGGGCGGCCAGATCGGCGACGACGAAACCCGGTGTGCGTGAGGAGATCTCGTCCAGCGCAAGCTCGCCAGTGGGGACGTTTCTGAGCAGCGACTCCAGCAGTGCCTTGCGGGTGGCGGCGTCGGGAAGCGGCAGGCCCAGCTGGCGGTCACACAGATCGGGGGCCCGCAGCCGGGCATCGAGCTGATCGGGTCGCGCGGAGGTGGCGATCAACGCGACGCCCTCGGCGGCCACCGCGGTACGCAGCTCACCCAGGATCAACGAGGCCACCGGCTCGACGGTGGCCGGCAGCAGGGCGTCGACGTCGGTGATCAGCAACACGCCACCGCCGTCGCGCACCGTCTGCACCGCCGAAGCCACCGCCTTAAGCCGGTCTTCGGCGCCCAGCGCACCGACCTCGGGGCCGTCCAGCGTGACCAGCCGGCGGTCGCCGCACACCGCGCGCACCAAGGTCACCTTGCCCACGCCGGCCGGGCCCGACACCAGCACGCCGAGGTTGGTGCCGGCGCCCAGGGACTTGAGCAGGTGCGGTTCGTCGAGCGCGAGCTTGAGCCATTCGACGAGCTTGGCGGCCTGCGGCTGGGTGCCCTTGAGTTCCTCGACGACCATCTCCGGCCGGGCGATTTCGACCGATATCCGCGACGACGCCGCGGCCCCGGATGCGACACCGGTGCCCCAGGTGACCAGCGAGTTGGGCTGCACGCTGACCGGACCCTCGGGATCCACGCCGGTCACGGTCAGCAGCTCCGAGGTCCAGCTGATGCCCACCGCGGTGGCCAGCGTGCGGGTGGCCTCTGAGGTGGAGGTGCCCGGTCCGAGGTCGCGGGGCAGCAGCGACACGGCGTCGCCCACCATGAGGACCTTGCCGAGCAGGGCCTGTCGCAGCGTGACCGGGGTGACCGACTGGGTGGCCAGCGTCGAGCCGGACAGCGTCACCGACCGCGCGCCGTAGACGGTGACCGCACCGACGACCACCGGGGTCCCCTCCCGCAGCCCCGCGTTGGACAGTGTCACGTCGTCGAGCAGCACGGTGCCGACCGGCGTGTCCGGGCCGGACAGTCCCGCGACCGCGGCGGTGGTCCGCGACCCGATCAGCGACACCGCGTCCCATTCCCGAATCCCCAGTGCGGCAACGGCACTCGGATGCAACCGGACGACGCCGCGACGGGAGTCAACGGCCGAGGTGTTCAGCCGAGCCGTCAACGTGAGCTGACGGGCCGCGGGATTGATGGCTCCGCTCCTCAGCGGCCCGGAGCGGCCCGCATCGTCGCCGGAGCCGGCACTCACGGCAAGCGCCTGCCCGGCTTGCGCAGGCCAAGCCGTGCGACCGACCGGCGGTTGGGCTGCGCCCGGCGGATCGCGCGGCGCGTGGCGCGACGCTGCTTGGGTTCGTCGTCCCACGCCTCGGGGTGGGCGGCCAGCCAACGGGAGTTGCGGATGGCGAACGGCACGTGGCACAGGTAGGCGATGATGATCACCCAGATCAGGACGTAGGGCGCCAGCACCGCCGCGGCCGCGCAGATCGCCAAGATCGCCAGCAGCGGCGCGGCCCAACTCGGCGGCACGGCGACCGCGTGCATCTTGCGCATCGGGATCTTGCTGACCATCAGGATCGAGGTCCCGGTGATCCAGATGCACAGGAACAGCGGCGACGTCCACCAGCCGTCACCGAACTGCAGCTTGAGCCCGATGAGACCGATCATCGAGATCGCGCCAGCCGGCGCGGGCATGCCGACGAAGAACTCGTGGGCGTAGGCGGGCTGGCTGCCGTCGTCCTGCAGCGCGTTGAATCGCGCCAGCCGCAACACCACACAGACCGCGTAGAGCAGGATCACCACCCAGCCCGCCGGCGAGTTCGTCAGCAGCGTCACGTAGAGCACGATCGCCGGGGTCACACCGAAGTTCACCGCGTCGGCCAGCGAGTCGATCTCTTCGCCCATCCGCGACTGGGCGTCCAGGATGCGCGCCACCCGACCGTCGAGTCCGTCCAGGATGGCCGCCGCGGCGATCAGCGCCATCGCCGCCTTGGGCTGGTGCTCGAGGGCGAACCGGATCGAGGTCAATCCCGCGCAAACCGAGAGCACCGTCATCGCGCTCGGCAGGATCTGCAGGTTGACCGCCCGTCCGCGCGGCTTGCTGATCATGGCAGCTCGGCCAACACGGTCTCGCCGCCGATCGCGCGCTGGCCGACTTTCACCAGCGGTTCGGAGCCCGCCGGCAAGTAGGTGTCGAGCCGCGAGCCGAAGCGGATCAGGCCGTAGGTGTCACCGATCGACAACTGGTCCCCAACGTGTGCGTCGCAGATGATGCGCCGGGCCAGCAGCCCGGCGACCTGCACCGCGACCACGTCCGCCCCGCCTGGGGTGCGGATGTGCAGGCTGGTGCGTTCGTTTTCGGTGCTCGCGGTGGCCAGATCGGCCGAGCCGAAGCGACCCGGCCGGTGCTGCACGGCGATCACCTCGCCGCTGACCGGTGCGCGCTGCACGTGGGCGTCCAGCAGCGAAAGAAAGATGCTGACACGCGGCAGCGCCGCGTCGCCCATGCTCAGTTCGGCGGGCGGCGTGGCGAAGTCGATCACACAGATCTCACCGTCGGCGGGGGCGACGATGGCGCCGGGACGGGTGGGCGGCACCCGTGGGGGGTGACGGAAGAACCCCGCGCAGGCGCCCGCGACCAGCAGGCCCGCCCGTCGCACCCATCGGTGACGGCGGCCGGCCAGGGCCAGCGCCAGCCCGGCGCCGACGAACGGCCGCCCGGCCGGGTGCACCGGCGGAATGGCGGAACGCACCAACTCCAGCGCATGTTGGGGGCTGAAGGCCGGGTCCGAAGCGGTGGGGCCGATAGTGCGGGGGCGTCGTGCCACGCGGCCATCTTACGGAGCCCCCGGTTGATTCGTGGACGCCCACAGAGGGAACGTTCACCATCGACATGCAACCGCACAGTGCTGATCGGTGGGCGACACCGGTGCGTCACGCGAAACGTGGTGTCACCGCCGCATTCATCGCGCACGGTTTGGTGTTCTCGTCGTGGGCCGCCCACATTCCGCGCGTCAAGGCCGAGCTGGGCCTCTCCGACGCGGCGCTGGGGGCGGCGCTGTTCGGCGCGCCGCTGGGATCGGTCGTGGCGACGTTGCTCAGCCACTGGGCGCTGCGCCGGTGGGGCAGCCACCGGCTGATCCCGGTCATGGTCGCCGGCTACGCGGCCGCGGGGACGACGGTGGGCCTGGCCCGGTCCGGGCCCGCGCTGTTCGGTGCGCTGGCGTTGTGGGGGGCGTTCCAGGGGGCGCTGGATATCGCGATGAACACCCAGGCGGCGACGGTCGAGCGGGCCACCCGGGCGCCGATCATGGCGCGTTTTCACGGCATGTGGAGCGTCGGGACGTTGGTGGGGGCCGTGATCGGTGCGGCGTGCGTCGGCGCGGGCATCGGCCTGGCCGCTCAGCTGACGGTCCTCGGGGCGGTCGTGTTGGTCGTGGTGGGAACGCTCACCCGTCGTCTGATCCCCGATGCGGCCGCCGGCGCCGCGGCGTCGGGCCCGGCCCGGGGCGAGCGAACCTGGATGACGCCGACGGTGGCGATCCTGGCCGCGGTCTCGTTCGCGTCGTTTCTGTGCGAAGGCG
>NZ_JAICZA010000277.1 GCF_025933915.1 Mycobacterium sp. | reverse complement strand
TCGAGGTCTCCGACGTCACCCGCCTCGTCGGCGGCTGCACGATGATGCCGGGCGCCGACGCCGAGCAGCAGCGCCGCATGCTCCGCCTGGTCCTCGACGGCCTGCGCGCCTGACTCCCCGCCGCGCGATCGGCCGCCGCTAGACCCCGCGAATTGATGTCATGAAGGGGCGGCGGGTCGGGCGCCGGTTTTGGTGACGGCCTCCCGTTCCGGGTGGTTTCGAGTTCAGACTCGAGTGTCAGTGCAAGCTCACTCGGTTTAGGAGGCCGTCATGACGACAGCGTATGCGGACCCGCCGCCTCGGGTGGTGGGGATCGATCTGCACCGGAGGCGTTCGGTGGTGGTGACGAAGGACGCGATGACCGGGGTGCCGGCCGGGCCGCCGGTTCACGTCACGAACAGCGCGGAGGCGCTGGTGGCCGCGGTGGCGCCGGCCGGGCCGGGCGCGCGGGTGGTGCTGGAGGCGACCTACGGCTGGTACTGGGCGGTCGACGCGTTGCGGCGGGCTGGGTTCGACGTGACGCTGGCGCACCCGTCGGGCTGTGTCGGGTTCAAGCATCGGCGGGTCAAGAACGACGAGGTCGACGCCGCAGACCTGGCCGACCTGCTGAGGTTGGAGCGGCTGCCCGAGGCGTGGATCGCGCCGGTAGCGGTCCGCGAGCTGCGCGAGATGGTCCGCTACCGCCACACGCTGGTCCACAAGCGGACCGCCTGCAAGAACCAGGTGCACGCGGTGCTGGCCAAGAACGGCCTGATCGGGGCCGCGTCGGACCTGTTCGGCGTCGCTGGCCGGGCGTGGCTGGACCGGCGGCCGCTGCCCAGGGTCTACGCCAGCGAGATCGCCTCGCTGCTGGGCCTGATCGACACCCTCGACGGGCAGGTCAGCGAGTACGACCAGCGCATCGCCCACACGCTGGCCGGCGACCCCGGCTACCGGGCGGTGCAGACCATTCCCGGGGTCGGGCCGGTCCTGGCGTCGATCTTCGTCGCCGAGATCGGCGACGTCACCCGGTTCGCCAGCCCGGCCAAGCTGTGCTCGTGGGCCGGGCTGACCCCCCGCCACTACGAGTCCGACATCACCGTCCACCGCGGCCGGATCACCAGGCAGGGCTCATCCCTGGTCCGCTACGCCGCCGGCGAGGCCGTCCAGCGGCAACGTCAGGACAACCCGATCACCGCGATCCGCGGCCGGGTCGCCAGCCGCCGACCCAAGCAGGTATCCACCGTCGCCGCGGCCCGTAAGCTCCTCACCTACGTCTACTACGCACTGCGCGACCACCACGTCCGCGCCCTGCGCAAGCCGACCGGCCCGTGCGACCGGTCTGGACAGCCCGGTCGCGAGGTCCCCGTTCCCGCATGACCCCCCACCAGGCGGGTCTCCCCAATTGATTGACCCCGACCGGGTCCGCCGCAGAACTCCATGCCACCCCCCACCAGGGCGTCGCGAAGGAATGCCCGGCAGCCAGACCCTGCGCCGCCACGACGATCACCATCGCCCGGAGACATCAGCGGCCCACAACCCCATAACCCACATGCCCCCAGGGGGCCATCGAGGCGGCTCCCAGCATGCGCCGAGCGGGCTCGGCGTCAAGACTGAAGCGCCCCAGGTGTGATGCCGCATCCTATTGAGTTGGAAGGATGCTGTCCATGCCGAAGAAGATCGATACGAAGGTCAAGGAGCGGTGTGTGCGCCTGGTTCTCGACCATCAGTCCGAGTATCCGTCGCTGACCGCGGCCGCCGAGGCGGTAGCCCGCCGGGAGGGTGTCGGGAAGGAGTCGGTGCGTCGCTGGGTGGTGCAAGCCCAGATCGACGGCGGCCAGCGCCAAGGCGCCACCAGCCAGGAGCTGGCCCAGATCAAGGAGTTGAAGGCGAGAGTCCGCCGTCTGGAGGAGGACAACGAGATCCTCCGCCGGGCCTCGATTTTCTTCGCGGGGGAACTCGACCCCCGCAGCCGCTGATCATGGGGTTCATCGACGAGATGCGCGCCGAGGGTTACACGGTCGAGTCGGTCTGCCGGGTCCTGTCCGAGCAGGGCTGCCAGATCGCCGTGCGGACCTACCGCTGTTGGCGGCGTACCCACGTCACGGTGGCTGCCCGGATGGTGAGCGACGCGATCGTCGAGGACAAGGTCCGCGACCTGGCCTGGCGGATCGACCCCCGCGACGGCCGGCGCAAGCTCGCTCCGGAGGGACTGTACGGGCGGCGCAAGATGGGCGCGCTGGTCCGCCGCTCGCTGCCCGATGCCTCGCCGGGATCGGTCGACCGGGCGATGCGAACCCTCGGCCTGCAAGGGATCCGCCGCGGCAAGGGCATCCGGACCACGATCCCGGCCAGGGACGGCAACCGGGCCGGCGACCTGCTCGACCGCGACTTCACCGCCGCAGCCCCGAACCAGGTCTGGGTCACCGACTTCACCTACGTCCGCACCTGGGCCGGATTCTGCTACGTCGCGTTCATCGTCGACTGCTTCGCCGAGAAGATCGTCGGCTGGCACGCCGCCACCCGCAAGGACGTCGAACTGGTGATGACACCGCTGCGGATCGCGCTGTGGCAACGCGACCGAGACGGCCACCCCACGGTGCCCGGCGAGCTGATCCATCACTCCGACGCCGGCAGCCAGTACACCTCGATCCGGCTCACCGAGCACCTCGACCTCGAGGGCATCCGCCCGTCGATCGGATCGGTCGGCGACGCCTACGACAACGCCCTGATGGAGACGATCAACGGTCTGTACAAGACGGAGTGCATCCGCACCACCGTCTTTCACGACGGCCCCTACCGCACCCTCGCCGACGTCGAGTACGCCACCGCCGGCTGGGTCGACTGGTACAACCAACGCCGCCTGCACAGTAGCCTCGACTACATGACCCCGGCCGAGTACGAGGCCAACCACTACGCGACCCTCACCCGAGAGCCGCAACCCGTATGAGAGCGGCAGAAAACCCAGGGCGATTCAGACCGTACGTCCTCGCTCCGCTGCGCTCCGCTGCGGGCGCTCCGTCTTGACCCCGAACCCTTCCTCGACGCGCGCCCACACCCGCCCCCGAACCCCCAAAAAAGGGCCACCAGACCCCCTTGACTCACCAAGCCCCTTCAGGAATGCGGGAAATGCGGCACCCCACCCGCCGGCCGGGCGTACAGGTCTCCCGCGATCGCGGGAGGCATGGGCCGAGGCCCGCCGTCT
>NZ_JAICZA010000220.1 GCF_025933915.1 Mycobacterium sp. | reverse complement strand
TGAGGTGACGGTTGGGCCGGTCGGCGGACACATCTCAGTGGGGGCGGATGCCACGCTCCTATCAAGTCACGCCGGCCGGCCCTTCACACCTGATGCCGACAAAACGCATGAACGCCAACCCCACGGGCGGCACCGAGCCTACGAGCCAGACACCAGGTGATCAGGATCCAACCACCGCAACACGCGGCACCTCACCCTGACACTGACGACGAGCCTAGGTGCGCGGTCTCGGCGGGCGCTGGGAGACCGGTGGCCGCGCCACGCTCGGCGTCAATGAGTTTGACGAGCCCGGACTGCGGTGTCACTATGGATTCCGCAAGCACCTCGGTAGGTGAGGCGTCTGCATGGATATAGGCCACTGACCCCGAACGTCGAGAGACGCCCCGGGTCAGGACAGCTCTTCCCGGACCCAAGGGTTGAGCCCAAGTGGCTTCTGGACGAGGAGCGATCGCAAGCGCGGCGAAGCCGGGCGCAGCGGGTCGCGACCATCGATGATGTCCGGATACGCCGTGCAGTGCCGAAGCTCCGACGAGAGGGGTGCGACCGGCGGTTTTGGTGCCGTCGGTCATTCCTGCCTCTTTCGTTCCGGTGAATGTGGTGACACCCGCGTGTGTCCTGGCTGTGAGGAGGTGAGGGCGAGATGAGTCCTGGCGATAGTCCGTATCCGAATTTCGTTTTGTCCCGATCCGGCTCCGGCATTCCTCCCGCCGCCTGACCTTGCATCTGGTCCTGAGCGGCTCACATGTCGCACGGACCATGTCGACGCCGATCGGGCTTCTGGCAGGAGAGAAGATCATGGCTTTTGTTGTTACGCACCGTTTTTCCGCTGTTCCGAAGGGGCGCGGACGGTCGATGCTGCGCGCCGGCCGGTTGCTGGCCCACAAGTTGCACTTGCGGGCAAACCTGACCCCGCAGGAGCGGGCCAACCTGTACGTCTCGCGGATGCCGATCGCAGTGGTCACGGCCTCGCTGGGCGGGCACGCGTCGGGCCGCCCCGACAACCACTGGTGATCTGTTCCACGCATCGAGTGCAACCGCATCTCCTCACCGCGAGGTGAGAACCATTCGAGATAGCGAGGATCAGATGACCTCGATCCACACCCGCGGTGGCCGTCGCAGCGCGGTCTTCGGCCGCACGGCCACCGCCGCGGAAAGCCCGCCCGCCGGCGCGCAGGCGCCGACGGTGCTGGATACCGCCCACGTCGGCGACATCGTCGGCGCGTTCGGCCGCATCCGGCGCGACGGCACCGACGGGGCCCCTAGTGGCCGCTGGCGGCGGCTGAAGACATTGGCCGTCATCAGCGGTCCCGGCCTGATCGTCATGGTCGGCGACAACGACGCCGGCGGCGTCGCGACCTACGCACAGGCCGGCCAGGACTACGGGATGGGCCTGCTGTGGACGCTGGCGCTGATGATTCCGGTGCTGTACGTGAACCAGGAAATGGTGCTGCGGCTGGGCGCGGTCGCCCGGGTGGGTCACGCGCGCTTGATCTTCGAACGGTTCGGCAAATTCTGGGGCGCCTTCAGCGTCGGTGATCTGTTGATCCTGAACGCGTTGACGATCGTCACCGAATTCATCGGTGTGTCACTGGCTCTCGGCTTTTTGGGCTGCCCGAAGATCGTCGCCGTCCCGGCCGCCGCGGTGCTGCTGTTCGCCGTCGTGGCCGGGGGGTCGTTTCGCCGCTGGGAGCGGTTGATGTTCCTGCTGATCGCGGTGAACGTGCTGATCATCCCGATGGTGCTGCTGGTGCATCCGGCCCCGAAAGCCACCGCGGCCGGGCTGATCCCGCAATTCCCCGGTGGGCTGAACTCGACCGTGCTGCTGCTGGTGGTCGCGATCGTGGGAACCACCGTCGCGCCGTGGCAGCTGTTCTTCCAGCAGTCCAACGTGGTGGACAAGCGCATCACTGCGCGCTGGATCCCTTACGGGCGAGCCGATTTGGTGATCGGAATCGTCGTCGTCATGGTCGGGGCGACCGCGCTGATGGCGGTGACGGCGTTCGGATTGGCGGGCACCGCCGAGGCCGGTCACTTCACCGACGCGGGTGCGGTCGCCGCGGGGTTGTCCAGGCATCTGGGCGGCGCCGTGGGGCCGCTGTTTGCGATCATCCTGCTGGATGCATCGCTGATCGGCGCCAACGCCGTCGGCCTGGCGACCACCTATGCCGTCGGTGACGCCATGGGCAAGCGGCATTCATTGCATTGGAAGATCAACGAGGCCCCGCTGTTCTACGGTGGCTATGCGGTGCTGCTTGCGGTTTCGGCGGCGGTCTCCTTCAGCCCCGACCACGTCTTGGGCCTGGTGACACAAGGTGTGCAGGCGCTCGCCGGCGTGCTGCTTCCCTCGGCGACCGTGTTCCTGGTCTTGCTGTGCAACGACGGCGCGGTACTGGGGCCGTGGGTGAACACGGTGCGGCAGAACATCGTTGCGTGGACCATCGTCTGGGGTCTGGTGCTGTTGTCGCTGGCATTGACGGCGACAACCTTCTTCCCCGATCTGTCCACGGCCACCATCGAGACCGGGCTCGGCGCCGGTGCCGTGGTCGGCATCGTCGGTGGCGCGGCGATGATCATCGTCGGCCGGCGGCATCGCAGCCTGGCCGAGGCGGAAGCCATCGTGCGCACGCTAGGAGGCGGTCTGGACCCCGAGCAGGTCGACGAACTGGATGACGCCGCGTCGCTCACGCGCGCCGAGCGGCGGGCCGTGCGGCGGCAGGATCGGGCCAGCTGGCAAACCCCCAACCTGGCCCTGCTCGACCGACCGGCGATGTCGCCGATGCGCAGGGCGGGGCTGTTCACCCTGCGCGGCTATCTCGTGGTGGCCGTTGCGTTCGTCATCATCAAAATCGTGCAGGCCGGTGTCGCCGGGCCGGTCGTGTCACTGTGAGTCGGTAGGCAGCAGAACGATTTTCCCGTGGGTGTGGCGTTGCTCGAGTTCGGCGAAGGCGTCGGCGACCCGGTCCAACGGGTAGGTTGCGGCGACGTCGAACTCGATGGCGCCGGAAACGATAAGGCCGGCCATTTCGGTGAGCACCTCCGGTGTCGAGGCTTCCATGCTGCCCTCGGTCTTGGCGCCCACCTCGCCGGCCTTCTGAAAGGCGATGATGGTGTCGATTCGCTCGGGCGCCACGCCGAGGTCCACGGCGAGCTGGACGTAGTCCGGGCCGAACAGGTCGATGAACGCGTCGATTCCGTCCGGTGCCGCGTCGCGCAGCCGCTCGGCGAGCCCGTCTCCGTAGGCGATCGGGATGACGCCATGCGCGCGCAGCCAGTCGGCGTTCCCGGCGCCCGCGATGCCGAGCACGCGCGCCTCGCGTAGCACCAGCAGCTGGACGACCAGGCTGCCCACCCCGCCCGCGGCCGCCGACACCGCGACGGTCTCACCCGGCTGGGGCGCCACCGCGCGCGCGGCCGCGTAGGCCGTCACACCGGCCACGTACAGCGAACCCGCTGCCTCCCAACTGAGTTGGGCGGGCTTGCGGATCAATTGACCCACCGGCACAGCGGTGTGGGTCGCGTGGCTGGACCGGCGCAAGCTGAATCCCAAAACCTCGTCGCCCACCGAAAACTCGGTGACCCCAGGCGCCACCGCGGTCACGACACCCGCGAGGTCGCTGCCCTCCCCGGAGGGAAAGGCGGCGGGGAACATCTCGTGCATCGCCCCGACCCGAATGCCGGCCTCGCCGGGGTTGATCCCTGCCGCGCGAACTTCGACGACCACCTCACCCGGGCCGGGCGTGGGCATGGCGATGTCCGCCACGTACAACACCTCACGCCCTCCGTAACGGTCGAACCGCACGGCGCGCGCCGCCGCAGCCGTCATGCCGATCTCCTCACCGCGCGAAGATGCTCTTACCCACGCCAGCATAGGCACGCAGAGACCTATCCACCGGCGGCCCGTGGGGCTTATGTTCATAGCAGTTGCCGGGGAAGGAACACGCGTGGAGGTCGCTCGGGCCGGCGTCGTCGGCTGGGCCTTGCTGCACTTGACCGCGATCACCGCGGTCGGTGCGGCGAGCACCGGTTGCGGCGGCGCGGACGAACCGTCGTCGCCCTCGGCGACGGAATCGAGCCCGACCGCTTCCGCGACCAGCTCGAGCGCGGTCACCGGGCCGCCACCGGGGCAACCCACGGACTACGGCTTTTTGCTGGTCAAGCCGAGCGACGTCGGCGGGGGTCTCACCGCGCCGCAGTCGCCGATGCTCAATCCCAACAATGCGCCGGGGGTCGCGCAGCTGTTCGCCAACGCTGACAGCAGCCGCCGCCTGTGGGACACCATCGTGGTGGCCGCCGATCCGCCGGCGGCCGCGGCCGAACTGGCCAGCAGCAAAAGCGATTACGCCGGCAAGGTGGTCGGCAACTGGCAACCGCTCGCCGTCGGCGCGAACGGGTCAACGGTGTCCGGCGCGTCGCCCGACAACTCCCAGGCGATGACGGTCCTGCTGTTCACCGAAGGCAAGGCGTTCGTCACCCTGGAATTCGACAGCGCACCCAACGACCCGTTCGACCCGGCCGTGGCCCTCGACATCGCGCGCAAGCAGGACGTCGCGATCAAGAAGGGATTGCCCGGTTAGGGCGGCGTGGGGCTACACCAAGCCCAGCAAGCGTAGGTCCGCGACGTACTTGTCGATCAGGGCCGTCGTCAGATGCGGAATATCCTGGCCCGCACCGATTTTGGCGGTGCGCACCGCGCGGCGGAAGACGTCGGTGGGTGCCGGTGCGCCGCGCAGCGGCGTCTCCGGTTGCCGGTAGGCGTCCAGCAACGGCAGCACCGAATGCTGGCGCTGCTTGTCGGGTAGGGCGCGAAGGGCCGTGGTGAAGCGTCCCAGCCATTCGTCATAGTCCTCGATGCGACGGATGTCGTGTCCGGCGGCGATCAACCAGTCGACGAACACGTCCAGGGAAATGCCGTCGTCGTGCGGGTTCATCACGTCATAGGAGCGGAACGCCCCGGCAGACTCGTGATCCTCGGCGGCCGTTGCCATCTGCTCGCCGAGCGTGGTGACCGCTTCGGCAACGAAGTCGGCGGGCAGGCCGTCGTAGTGCGCCGCCGCCCGGTTTCCCTGCGCGTCGGTCTGGTAGAAGGAGGACGGTGCGATACCAGTGGTCAGCACGCTGAACATCAATCGGGTGAACGCGTCCGGCACGTTCAGCTGGCCCGCATACCGGCTGTGCGCGAGGATCATGTCAGACCGGAAAACGGCGACAGGCAGCCCGCACAGGTCGTGTGCTTCGCGCAGCAACACCTCGCCGGCCCACTTGCTGTTCGCGTAACCGTTCGCGTAGCTGTCATCGATCGGGCGTACCGCGCTGACGGTACGGATGTCGCCGTCCTCGGCGAACCCGGCCGGATCGACGGTCATGGCCACCGCAACGGTCGAGAGG
Source organism: Mycobacterium sp. (assembly GCF_025933915.1). Taxonomy (GTDB): domain Bacteria; phylum Actinomycetota; class Actinomycetes; order Mycobacteriales; family Mycobacteriaceae; genus Mycobacterium. The sequence goes on along the minus strand of NZ_JAICZA010000220.1, from coordinate 694 downwards.
TAGGTGACCGGTTTGATGCGCGTCGTGATCGCCAGGTGAATCAGCTCGCCGGTACCCACGACGTTGGGGCCGAAGAGTTGGTCGTAGGGCAGCACATGGTTGACCAGTGCGGCGGGGTGGACGATCAGATCCACGCTCTGAGCGAGGTGCTGCCAAGTTGCTTGGTCCAGGCCGAGATTCGGCTCGCCGATATCACCGACGATGACTTCCATATGGTCGGCGGCCAGCGTGCGGAACCGCTCGAGTAAGTGCGGGTCCCCGCTGTCGAAAACCGCCTCCAGCCGTTTGGTGGCCGCCGCGGTGTCCGTGGCGCGGATGATGGAGATGAGTTTCCCGCCGGTTTCGGCAAGCCGCTCGAGCCATTCGAGGGCCAGGAAGCGGCCAAGGTAGCCGTTGGCGCCGGTGAGCAGGACCGTGTGCGGTGTGCCGGTCGCATGCGGCAATGTCGGCGCGTCGGCCAAGGTCTTCTCGTCGATGAACTTGTCCAGCGTCAGCTCTGCTGCGCGGACCTCGGCGGCGCCACGACCGTGCACCGTCGCAAACGTGGGACGCTGGGATACCGATTTACGCTCGGACTCAACGTATTCCGCGAGCTGACCCAGATCGGTCGCCGGGCCGGTGATCATCCCCACGGGCACATCGACGCCGAAGATATCACGCAGCAGGTTGGAGAAGGTCAACGCCGACAGGGAGT
>NZ_JAICZA010000288.1 GCF_025933915.1 Mycobacterium sp. | reverse complement strand
CGTAGGGAGCGGGAACAGTGCCTGGATCTCCCGCGCAAACTGGTCGACCTTGGAGGTGTCGAGGGCGATCAACTCCGTCAGCGGAAGGAACACCGAAAGGCCTATCGCCGCCAAGGCATACTCGTCCACCTCAAACCCCGCGCGATCGTCGGGCGCGGCGAAGGCCGGGTCCACAAGAGTGGGCCTGCGTGCTGATCGGACGTCGGAGGCGACCTCGAGGTCGACCAAGACCAGTCGTCCGTCAGCACGGATCAGCACATTGCCCGGATGGAGGTCGCCAATGACGACGCCGCGTTCGTGCACCGCCGCCACTAGTCGGCGAAGCTTCGTCATCACCTCTACCGCCCAGGACGTGTATCCGGTGAAGTCCTTTGACTCGCCGAGCAAGCTGAGCGGGTACCGGTCCACGAGGCTGCCCGACAGCGGCGTTCCCTCGATGTACTCCAGCGCCAAGAAGTGGTGACCGCCGACGATGAAGGCGCCCTTCACTTCCGGTACGGCGCCGAGGCCGGCGAGGGACTCGAGGATCACCCGTTCGTTGGCCAGTCGCTGCACCGCGTCCGATCCGTCGATGGCGAGTCCGGCGTGGGGGCGTGCCTCCTTGAGGATCACCGGCTCGTCGGTACGCGCGTCAGTCGCGAGATAGACGCCACCGCCGTTGGAGAAGTGCAGCGGCCGTTCGACCCGATACGGCAGATTCGCAAGAGTCGTGGCGGCTCTTGCCTCGAGGGCTGGCGCCAGTAGCGTTGGCACCGTGACCCAGGGCGGGACGCTGAACGCCGTCCCGCGACGATCCGGCACCAACAAGCCGTCGGGCGCTTCGATCGCGGGCACCACCTCACCGGAGTCCGACAGGCAGTAGCGCTCCGCGAAGGCGCCGTACCTGACATACAAGGGGCCATCCGACCAACGAAGGTCGCTCAAAATATAAGGCCCCTGGAAACCCGCCAGTGCGACCCCTAGGTCGTTCAAAGCCTCACCGAACTGGACCTCATCGCGAGGATAGATCGTGATGAACTTGCCGCTCGACGCCCGATCCGCATACTTGCCGTTGGCAAGCAGCAGCAGTTGAGCGCTGCGCACAAACTTGAATGGGATGCGCTGTTCGAGGCAGTAGTCCCATACGACGTTGAGAATCTTCTCGGCATCGTCCAAAGAAGCTGACGCGTGGATCTTCCATCCCTGACTCGGGACGTCCGCATCTGCGGGGGTGTAAACCAGCCAGTCTTCCAAGCTGTCGCGCCGCCAGCCCGGCGGGACAGAACGGTTGGCCAGCTCATAGTCGACGTCGTCGTCGCGCGCCAGCATCGGGGCGTCATAGAACAGTGGGTCGTTCAGGCAGAATGCCTCGTAACCCTGGCTCACCCCGGTCCCTCCCGATTGCGTATGCGTCCCGCGGCCCGGTGTGCCTCGTGTACCCCCGCGAAGCGCACAGCAAACCGTTTCCAGTAGCCGCCGTCACGTTGTTGCTGTCGGCACCTTCTCGACCAGCGGCCGGTATCCGGCGAATGAGGACTCCACCAGCCCTTCGCCACCGGTCAGGCCGGCCAACTGATGGCGTAGCTCAGGCACTCGAACAGCCGCCATGATCGCCTCGACGGTCCCGAGCTCCGCGGTGAGAAGCGGTACTTCGACGGTCGCGCCGAGCCGGGCCAAGGCAGCGAGGATCCCGCCGACGGCATTCGCGGGCACCTCGAGCTGTAGCCGTTCGGTCGGCTCGCAGACCACGGTTGCCGCCCGCTCGAGCGCCTGTGCCAGCACCAGCGGCGTGAGCTTGCGGAAGTCCGCGGCGGTGCTGAGCGGCCCGCTCCGCGAGGGCGGGCCGTCGGGCACGCTGTACATGCAGCGGTTCAGCGTGACCACGCAGTCGGTGACCTGCCAGCCGTGCGGGCCGACAGCCAGCGCCTCGCGGACGTACTCCTCCATATGCACCGCGAAGTTCTCCGCGCGCTTGTAGACGTACAGCGGCACGGCGCTCCAGGGCACCTCCAGTCGGAATGCGATCCCGGACCCGACCGCCGCCGGCTCCACCTGCAGGCCAACCGTGGCGTTGTAGGGGTTGGAGTCGGCGTGCAGCTCCTCGACAGCCTCGCCGACCCGCGTCGGCCGCTCGACGTAGAGGGGCGTGGCCGGGTGAAATGTCACCGCGAGGCCGTACTCGGTGGCCAGCGTGGCGGCAATCACTTCCTTCTGCACTTCGCCATACAGAGAGACAGCCACCTCGCGTCCACTCGGGTCGGTCCGGACGCCGATCAACGGGTCCTGGTCGGCGAGCTGGCCGAGCGCCAGCCGCAGCCGGTGGCCGTCCGCGGGGTCGGCGGGTACGACGACCGACTCAAGCGTTGGCGGCGCGAACTCTCGACCCGCGGAGCTCCCGGCGACGGTCCCGATCCTGTCGCCCACGGTGGCTCGGTCCAGGCCCCAGACCTTGGCGATCCGGCCGGCTGCAACGCTGGACCGTCTCACGGTGCGACCGTCCTCGAAGACCGCGATCGCCGTCGCCCGGCCGTCGTGCCCGGTGTGCCCCGAGCCCACGGGCACCCGCTGCCGCACCCCCAACTCGCCGCCGAACATCCGAACGTAGGCCACCCGCTCGCCCGACGGCTCGCGGCCGATCTTGAACACCAGACCGGAGATGCCGTCGTCCGACGCGCTCCTGGGTTGGGCTCGGCCCAGCAGGCCGACCGTGCCCTGCACGAGCTGCTCGACGCCGACGCCGGTCAAAGCGGAGCCCACATAGACCGGGTGGGCGAGGCAGCGTCGAGTCTG
>NZ_JAICZA010000252.1 GCF_025933915.1 Mycobacterium sp. | reverse complement strand
GATCGCGCGCCGTCTCTCCGAGGCGCACGACGTCCTGCTGGCTGCGCTGGAGTCGGCGGAGAAGGGCTGAGTGCGCGCATGTCTCGACGCGCCCGCGTTGACGCCGAGCTGGTGCGGCGTGGGCTGGCCCGGTCGCGTCAGCAGGCCGCGGAGTTGATCGGCGCCGGCAAGGTCAGCATCGACGGGATGCCCGCGCGCAAGGCCGGCACCGCCGTCGCCGTGACCGCCGCCCTGACCGTGGCCACCGACGGCGAACGCGGCTGGGTCTCGCGCGGGGCGCACAAACTCATCGGGGCCCTGGACGCCTTCGAGATTTCCGTCGCGGGTCGGCGCTGCCTGGATGCGGGCGCGTCGACGGGTGGCTTCACCGAAGTCCTGCTGGATCGCGGGGCCACCGAAGTGGTTGCCGTGGATGTGGGATACGGCCAGCTGGCGTGGTCGCTGCGCAGCGATTCGCGGGTCGTCGTCGTCGAGCGGACCAACGTGCGTGACCTGACGCCGGAGGCGATCGGCGGGCCGGCCGACCTCGTGGTGGCGGACCTGTCGTTCATCTCGCTGTCGACGGTGTTACCGGCGCTGGCTGGATGTGCCGCACCGAACGCGGATATCGTTCCCATGGTGAAGCCACAGTTTGAGGTGGGCAAGGGCCAGGTCGGCGCGGGCGGTGTGGTTCACGACCCCGGCCTGCGCGCCGATGCCGTTTCGTCCGTCGCGCGTCGTGCCGGCGAGCTGGGTTGGCACACCGTCGACGTCACCGCCAGCCCGCTGCCCGGGCCGTCGGGCAACGTCGAATATTTTCTTAGGCTGCGCGCCCAGACCGATCGTCCGCTCGCCGGCGACGCGCTGGTGGCGGCGGTGCGGCACGCGGTGGAAAGCGGGCCGCAGTGACTCCAGCCGAACGTACCGTGTTGCTGGTCGTCCACACCGGTCGCGAAGAAGCGACCGAGACGGCCCGCCGCGTACAAAAGACATTGGGCGACAACGGGGTTGGCCTTCGCGTCCTGTCCGCCGAGGCGGTCGACCGGGGACCGTTGCACCTGGCCCCCGATGACATGCGGGCGATGGGCGTGGAGATCGACGTGGTCAACGCCGACGCGCAGGCCGCCGAGGGCTGCGAACTGGTGCTGGTGCTCGGTGGCGACGGGACATTCTTGCGGGCCGCCGAATTGGCGCGCAACGCCGGTATTCCGGTGCTCGGCGTGAACCTGGGCCGGATCGGCTTTTTGGCCGAGGCCGAGGCCGAAGCCATCGACCGGGTACTGGATCATGTTGTCGCACAGGACTATCGGGTGGAGAACCGCTTGACGCTCGACGTGGTCGTGCGCCAGGGTGGCCGCGCCTCCGCGCACGGCTGGGCGCTCAACGAAGTCAGCCTGGAAAAGGGCCCCAGGCTCGGCGTGCTGGGGGTGGTGGTCGAGATCGACGGGCGACCGGTGTCCGCCTTCGGCTGCGACGGCGTCCTGGTGTCGACGCCGACGGGATCCACCGCCTACGCGTTCTCCGCGGGCGGTCCGGTGTTGTGGCCAGACCTCGAGGCAATCCTGGTGGTACCCAACAACGCTCACGCGCTGTTCGGTCGCCCTATGGTCACCAGCCCGAACGCCACCATCGCGATCGAGGTGGAGGCCGACGGCCACGATGCCCTGGTGTTCTGCGACGGCCGCCGGGAGATACTGATCCCGGCGGGCAGCCGGATCGAGGTGAAACGCTGTGACACGGCGGTGAAGTGGGCCCGGCTGGACAGCGCCCCGTTCACCGACCGGCTGGTGCGCAAGTTCCGGCTGCCGGTGACCGGGTGGCGCGGGAACTGACGGCGCAGCACGGGGTTCTGACTGAATGCTGACTGAAATCCGCATCGAGTCGCTCGGGGCGATCAGTTCCGCGGTGGGGGAGTTCGACCGCGGCCTGACCGTACTGACCGGGGAGACCGGCACCGGGAAGACCATGGTGGTGACCGGGCTGCACCTGCTCGGCGGTGCGCGCGCCGACGCCACCCGGGTCCGATCGGGCGCCGACCGGGCGGTCGTCGAAGGTCGTTTCAGCACAACCGATCTCGACGAGGCCATGGTTGTGAAGCTCGATGAGATGCTGGACGCGTCGGGCGCGGAACGCGACGAGGACGGCAGCGTGATCGCGCTGCGCTCGGTCAGCCGCGACGGGCCGTCGCGCGCTTCCCTGGGGGGCCGCAGTGTGCCCGCGAAGTCGCTCGGCGACTTCACCGCGGGGCTGCTGACCTTGCACGGGCAGAACGACCAACTGCGACTCATCCGGCCCGAGGAGCAGTGTGGCGCGCTGGACCGCTTCGCCAAGGCGGGCCCCGCGCTCGAGCGCTACTGCAAACTGCGTGACGCCTGGTGGTCGGCGCGACGCGACCTGCTCGACCGCCGCAACCGCATGCGCGAACTCGCGCTGGAGGCCGACCGGCTGACGTTCGCCCTCAACGAAATCGACGCCGTGGGCCCGCAACCCGGTGAGGACGACGCCCTGGTCGCCGAGATCATGCGGCTCTCCGAACTGGACACCCTGCGCGAAGCCGCCGCCACCGCCCGCGCGGTGTTGTCCTCCGACGAAACCGATGGGGCCGCGCTGGGCGCCACCGATAGCCTGGGAAAGGCAAGGGCCGCACTGGAATCCACCGACGACGCGAAGCTGGTGGCGTTGGCCGGCCAGATCGGCGAGGTGCTGACCGTGCTCGTCGACGCGGCCGGTGAACTGGGCGGCTTCCTCGAGGAGCTGCCGGCCGATGCCAGCGCGCTGGAATCCAAGCTGGCCCGCCAAGCCGAACTGCGCACACTGACCCGCAAGTACGCGGCGGACATCGACGGCGTGATCCGGTGGGCCCAGGAGTCGCGGCAACGGCTCGACCAACTCGACGTCACCGAGGAAGGCTTGACGGTGCTGGCGGCCCGGGTCGACGAGCTCGGCCGCGAATTGGCCCGGGCCGCGGTCGATCTCAGCAACACGCGGCGCAAGGCCGCCAAGCGACTCGCCAAGGAGGTCACCGCCGAGCTGTCGGGGCTGGCGATGGCCGACGCTCAATTCACCATCGACGTGAGCCTGGATGCCGTGCCGGACGTCGCGTCGGCCGCCGACGACTCGGCCGTGCTCCGGCTGCCGTCGGGCGAGCTCGTCCGGGCCGGCGCCGACGGTGTCGACCAGGTCGAGTTCGGGTTCGCGGCGCACCGCGGGATGGACCAGCTGCCGCTGGCCAAGAGCGCCTCCGGCGGCGAGCTGTCCCGGGTGATGCTGGCGCTGGAGGTGGTGCTGGCCACGTCCCGTAAAGAAGCGGCGGGCACCACCATGGTGTTCGACGAGGTCGACGCGGGCGTGGGGGGCCGGGCGGCGGTGCAGATCGGACGTCGGTTGGCGAGGTTGGCGCGCACCCACCAGGTCATCGTGGTCACGCATCTGCCGCAGGTGGCGGCGTACGCCGACGTGCACCTGGTGGTGCATGCCGCCGGACCCAAGGGGACCAGCGTGGTGCGGCGCCTGGGCGGTGACGAGCGGGTCGCCGAGCTGGCGCGGATGCTGGCCGGGCTGGGCGAATCCGACAGCGGCCGCGCGCACGCCCGCGAGCTGCTCGAGGCGGCGCAGAAGGACGAGATCTAGGGCCTACCAGTCTCCGCGAGTGTGCGTGTTTGTACGTCGACACGCCGCTCAGGGCGTACAACTGCGCACACTCGCGCGACCCAGCCGTGATGCACCTGTTACTAATGGGACTCTAGATAACTTCTGAGGCTGGTGTTACGGCGCGCCTCCCCACCTCGCCCACCCATCACCGACAGAATCGCCCCCATGAAGATGTCAGGCCTGCTTTCCCGTAACCCTGCCCGGCCGGGTCTCGTCGGCACCGCCCGCGTCGATCGGAACATCGACCGGTTGCTGCGCAGGGTCTGCCCCGGCGACATCGTCGTGCTCGACATCCTGGACCTGGATCGCATCACCGCGGACGCCCTGGTGGAGGCCGACATCGCCGCGGTCGTCAACGCCTCGCCGTCGGTGTCGGGCCGCTACCCCAATCTGGGGCCCGAGGTGCTGGTCAACAACGGGGTGACCCTGATCGACGAGGCCGGACCCGACATCTTCAAGAAGGTCAAAGACGGCGCCAAGATCCGCCTGCACGAGGGCGGGGTGTACGCGGGCGATCGCAGGCTGGTGCGCGGCACCGAGCGCACCGATCACGACATCGCCGACCTGATGCGGGAGGCCAAGAGCGGCCTGTCCGCCCATCTAGAGGCGTTCGCCGGCAACACCATCGAGTTCATCAAGAGCGAGAGCCCGCTGCTGATCGATGGCATCGGCATCCCCGACGTGGACGTCGACCTGCGTCGTCGGCACGTGGTGATCGTCGCCGACGAGCCCAGCGCCGAGGACGACCTGAAGTCGCTCAAGCCGTTCATCAAGGAGTACCAGCCGGCGCTGATCGGTGTCGGCAGCGGCGCGGACGTGTTGCGCAAGGCGGGCTATCGCCCGCAGGTGATCGTCGGCGACCCCGACCACATCAGCACCGACGCGCTCAAGTGCGGCGCCCAGGTCGTGTTGCCCGCCGACGCCGACGGCCACGCGCCCGGGCTGGAGCGCAT
>NZ_JAICZA010000256.1 GCF_025933915.1 Mycobacterium sp. | reverse complement strand
CACTTTGGACTGCGTGCCCGCACACCGGGTGAGCTGTCGCAAGCCCACTGGGTGGCCTTCTCCGCCACCACCCGGATGTCGGGTGTCGACCTCGATGGGCACCTGCTGCGCAAGGGTGCGGCGAGCTCGGTTGCGGAATGGATACGCAGCCAAGGGGGTAACGTCCCCCCGCGGCTCGGCGAGATCGTCGACGGTATCTCCGCCGGCGGTGGCACGCCGCTGGTCGTCGGGGAAAGGATCGAGGGACAAGCGAGGGCGCTCGGTGTCATCCACCTCAAAGACGTCGTCAAGCAGGGCATGCGTGAACGGTTCGACGAGATGCGCCGGATGGGCATCCGGACGGTGATGATCACCGGCGATAACCCGTTGACCGCCAAGGCGATTGCCGACGAGGCCGGAGTCGACGACTTCTTGGCCGAGGCCACACCCGAGGACAAGCTCGCGTTGATCAAGCGTGAGCAGGCGGGCGGCAAACTGGTCGCGATGACCGGTGACGGCACCAACGACGCGCCGGCGTTGGCACAAGCCGACGTGGGCGTGGCGATGAACACCGGCACCTCGGCCGCCAAAGAGGCCGGCAACATGGTCGATCTCGACTCCGATCCCACCAAGCTCATCGAGATCGTCGAGATCGGCAAGCAGCTGCTGATCACCCGCGGGGCGCTGACCACGTTCTCGATCGCCAACGACATCGCGAAGTACTTCGCGATCATCCCGGCGATGTTCGTCGCCCTGTTCCCCGGGTTGGACCTGATCAACGTGATGCGGCTGCACAGCCCGCAGTCGGCGATCCTGTCCGCGGTCATCTTCAACGCGATCATCATCGTCATGCTGATCCCGCTCTCGTTGCGCGGCGTGCGGTACACACCGAGCAGCGCGTCAAAGCTGTTGAGCCGCAACCTATATGTCTATGGCCTGGGCGGAATCATCGCACCGTTCATCGGAATCAAGGCGATCGACCTGATCGTCCAATTCATCCCAGGGATGTCCTGACATGACGTTCTCGAATTTCGTCCGCCTGCACTGGGCGGCATTGCGCGCGCTGCTGGTGCTGACCGTGATCACCGGTCTGGCCTATCCCCTGTTCGTCTGGGCGGTCGCGCAGCTCCCCGGATTGCGGGACCACGCCGAGGGATCGATCCTCACCGCGGACGGTAAGCCGGTGGGCAGCAGGCTGATCGGCCAGCCGTACACCGGCAAGGACGGCAACCCGCTGCCCCAATACTTCCAGAGCCGACCCTCGGCGGCCGGTGCCGGCTACGACCCGACCTCGTCGGGCGGCAGCAACCTCGGGCCGGAAAGCATCGTCGACACGCCCGCCGACCCCTCGCAACTGGCCGGCGGTACGTCCGCACCGGACGCGGGCTTCAAGCCGAGCCTGCTGACCACGGTGTGCTCACGTAGCGCCGCCGTCGGCAAACTGGAGGGAATCGACGGGTCGCGGCCGTTCTGCACCGGCGGTGGTGTGGGCGCGGTGTTGTCGGTGATCGGTCCGCGTGACGCACGCGGCAACGTCGTCCACCCGACTCGGGTGGTCAGCGTCAACGAGCCCTGCGGATCGGCACCGGCGCCCTTCCTCACCCTTTACGAGGGTGTGCGGGTCGAATGCGCCAAGTACGGTGACGACTACTCGATCGGCCAGACGGTACCCATCCGCGGGGCCGCGCCGGCCAAGCCCGCGGTGCCGGCCGACGCGGTCACCGCCGGCGGCAGCGGCCTCGACCCGAACATCTCGCCGGCCTACGCCGATATCCAGGTGGCGCGGGTCGCCAAGGCGCGCCGGGTCAGCCCAGATCAGATCCGTGAGCTGGTAGCGCAGAACCGGAGCGGGCGCGCGCTGGGATTCTTCGGCGAACCGTGCGTCGATGTGCTGCAACTAAACCTGCAACTCGACCACCGGTATCCGGTCACGAGTTAGCTCCAAGGGGGATGATGGTTGACGTGAGCGACGTCGGCCACCGCGACCCTCCCAAGCGGGGGGAGCTACGCATCTACCTCGGTGCGGCTCCGGGCGTGGGCAAGACGTATTCGATGCTGGGTGAGGCACATCGGCGGCTGGAACGTGGCACCGATCTGGTGGCGGGCGTGGTGGAAAGTCACGGGCGTCCGAAAACCGCTGAGCTGCTTGAGGGCATCGAGGTCATTCCGCCGCGCTCTATCGCATATCGTGGCGGCCACTTCCCCGAACTCGACGTGCCGGCCGTGCTGGCGCGCCACCCGCAGGTCGTCCTCGTCGACGAACTCGCGCACACCAACACGCCGGGCAGCAAAAACCCCAAGCGGTGGCAGGATGTCGAGGAATTGCTCGACGCCGGGATCACCGTGATCTCCACGGTGAACGTGCAGCACCTGGAAAGCCTCAACGACGTCGTCGCCCAGATCACCGGTATCGAACAGAAAGAGACGGTCCCGGACCTGATCGTGCGCCAGGCCGCACAGGTCGAGCTCATCGACATCACACCAGAGGCGCTGCGGCGCAGGTTATCCCACGGAAACGTCTACGCTCCCGATCGTATCGATGCGGCGCTGTCCAACTACTTCCGCCGCGGAAACCTCACCGCGCTAAGGGAACTGGCGCTGCTGTGGCTTGCCGACCAGGTCGACACGGCGCTGGCCAAATACCGGGCCGAGAACAAGATCACCGACCTGTGGGAGGCCCGCGAGCGGGTCGTCGTGGCGGTAACCGGCGGACCCGAATCCGAGACGTTGGTGCGACGCGCGTCCCGGATCGCGTCGAAGTCCACCGCCGAGCTCATGGTGGTGCACGTCATCCGCGGTGACGGCCTGGCCGGCCTGTCGGAGTCCCGGATGGCCAAGATCCGGGAGCTGGCGACCAGCCTGGACGCTTCGCTGCACACCGTGGTCGGCGACGAGGTGCCCACGGCCCTACTCGAGTTCGCCCGCGAGATGAACGCCACGCAGCTGGTGATCGGCACCTCGCGGCGGTCCCGCTGGGCGCGCCTGTTCGAGGAGGGAATCGGACCGAGGATCGTCGAGCTGTCCGGAAAGATCGACGTGCACCTGGTCACGCACGAGGAAGCCAAACGCGGCTTCCGCACGGCCTCGCTCACACCCCGCGAGAGGCGGGTGACGTCATGGCTGGCGGCCGTCATCGTGCCGTCGATCATCTGCGCGATCACCGTCACGACGCTGGACTCGTACCTTAACACCGGCGGCGAGAGCGCCTTGTTCTTCGTGGGGGTGCTGCTGGTCGGATTGTTCGGAGGTGTTGCGCCCGCGGCACTTTCGGCAGTGCTGTCCGGACTGCTGCTGAACTACTTCCTGATCGCCCCGCGGCACAGCTTCACCATCGCCGAACCCAACAGCGCCATCACCGAATTGGTGCTGCTGCTGATCGCGGTCGCCGTCGCGGTGCTGGTCGATTTCGCCGCCAAACGCACCTGGGAAGCCCGCCGCGCGTCGCAGGAGGCCGAGCTGCTCACCCTGTTCGCGGGCTCGGTGCTGCGCGGCGCCGACCTCGAAACGCTGCTCGAACGGGTGCGTGAAACCTATGCCCAGCGCGCGGTCACCATGCTGCGGGAGCCCGGCGAGGACGCGCGCGCCGGCGGGACGCGGGGCGACGTCGTCGCCTGTGTGGGCAGGGACCCCTGCGTCACCGTCGACTCCGCGGACACGGCGATCGAGGTCGGCGACGACGAGTTCTGGATGCTGCTGTCGGGCCGAAAGCTATCCGCGCGGGACCGGCGGGTGCTCGGCGCGGTGGCCAGGCAGGCCGCCGGTTTGATCAGGCAGCGGGAGCTCGCGGAGGAAGCCAGCCGGACCGAGGCGGTCGTGCGGGCCGACCAACTGCGGCGCTCGCTGTTGTCCGCGGTCAGCCACGACCTGCGCACGCCGCTGGCGGCGGCCAAGGTCGCGGTGTCCAGCATGCGCGCCGAAGATGTGGCCTTCTCCGCCGCCGACACCGCGGAATTGCTGGCGACCATCGAGGAGTCGATCGACCAACTCACCGCGCTGGTCGGCAACCTGCTCGATTCGTCGCGGCTGGCCGCCGGGGTGATCCACCCCGATATCAGCCGGGTGTACCTGGAGGAAACCGTGCAGCGCGCGCTGGTCAGCATCGGCAAGGGCGCCACCGGCTTTTTCCGGTCCGCCATCGACCGGGTCAAGGTGGACGTGGGCGACGCCATGGTGATGGCGGACGCAGGGCTGCTGGAACGCGTGCTGGCCAACCTGATCGACAACGCGCTGCGGTACGCACCCGACTGCCTGGTCCGGGTCAACGCCGGACGGGTGGGCGATCGGGTGCTGATCAACGTCATCGACGAAGGGCCCGGAATACCGCATGGGGCCGAGGACCAGATCTTCGACGCGTTTCAACGGCTCGGCGATCACGACAACACCACCGGCGTCGGTCTGGGGATGTCGGTG
>NZ_JAICZA010000306.1 GCF_025933915.1 Mycobacterium sp. | reverse complement strand
GCGCCACCGCATCGCGGCCCTGATCCGCCGCTCGTCCCGTCCAGCTATACCACCACTCGGTCGGGCCATAGACCAGCGCCGCCTCGGGCACCCGCACCAGCAGCCCCACCTGCCGGCTCAGCTTCGCCGGCAACCAAACATCATCGGCATCCAGGAAGGCGAGGTAGGTCCCCTGGGCGTGCGCGATCCCGAGGTTGCGCGAGGCACTCATGCCCCGATTGGCATGCTCGGGGTGGCACAGGTAGCGCAGCCGCTCGGGGGCCGTGGCCACCGCCTGCTGGGCGATCACCGGACTGCCATCGGTCGAACCATCGTCGACCAGCAACAGCTCCCAGTGGGGGTAGGTCTGAGCCAGGACGCTGGCGATGGCTTCGGCCAGGAAGGCCTCGGCATTCCAGAAGATGATGATCACCGAGACCAGCGGCGTCTCCGTCATCGGCACGATTCCTATCTGACCCTACTCGAGTCCGAGGAGGCGCTCATCAATCATGTCGAGGATGCCGGCGTCGACGCGCACGTCGAACTTTCTCGCGAAAAGCTTGGGTGACTCTGCCAGTGCTGGGAAGTCGGATCTCGTCAGGACCGCGGGACTACCCGCCGTTGGGTCCTTCCAGTCGATGTGTCTGAGATTGTCGTTCACGATGATGTCGCGATACGGTGAGTTCAATAGCACGGTTTGAAAGAAGATCTCGTCGGGCACGTCGACGTACTTGAAGAAGCGAACGAGAGCGGGGTTCTTGTGGGTCATCCGATCGATATAGTTGACACATTCTCGCGGCAGGCACCAGTACGATGAGCCGCCGAAAGGTGTGAAGCCACGCGGGAACCTGCGGCCGAGCGGCGAGACAGCCGCAGGCGGGATGCGAACATGCCGCCGAAATATGCGGAAATGCCAGGCCCGAATTCGATCGAGTCCCCCATTCTGCCAGGCATCATGCGGAAGTGGAAAGTGATCCAGGAAGGCCGCTCCAACGTGATCTTCCAGGAATTCTTCGATCCGGGAATTTGCCTTGATCGGGTAGTCCTGGCCGGTCGCGAGGATCACGTAGTCGACATCGGTCCCACCGCTTACGATCGCATCGATCCCTTCAAGCGTAGCCGCGACGTGGCCAAATCCTCCCCAGGAGCAGCGGTGCCGCGGCAAGAAGCGAACGTTGCCAACGTCATGCAACCCGCAAACCATTTGACGGAAGATGGAATCGTCGGTCCGCTTGTCGACGTGCACCCAGAACGACGTCGAACGCTCGTTCAACGCACGCACAAGCCGAATCAACTGCTCCGGGTTCTTATAGGCCGAGATGATGTACGCCAGTTTCATCGTTCTCACACTGACATAACGTATCCGCTTGACCGCTCGCCTTTGTCGCGCGAACCGCGATGATGACCTCGTAGTCGGCGTCATGGTGGTTGAGTTCCTGAGGGCGCAGCTCCTCGGCCGCGAGACCATAAAGCACGCCCGTGGCGGCCAGGACGTTTCCGAACGACTCGACTCGAACGTCGACCCACGAACACGAATCGTCGAATAGCCGTCGACCGGACAGCGTCGTGAAGCCCCAGAACTGCCCCCATCGTTCCATGTCGTAGCGACTGATGGGGGTGATGCCGGGGAATGTCGCCAGGAGCACGCCGCCCGGCTTGAGCGCGCGGTTGATCGTCCTGAGGGCTGCGGGAGCGTCGTAGATGAACTGCAACGTTTGCGTGAGAATCACGCAATCGAAGATGCCAGCGGGGAGAACGTCTTCACAGGTAAGGTCACCAATGATGGTCGCCTGTGGCTGACCTGGTGCGACGTGAAGCACATCGCTGGCACTCACCCGATCCCCCCCGAACTCGCGCGTATAGGTATCGTCCGCGATTTCTAAGACATGGCCGCAAATATCCGACGCGTGGATCTCGAGAAAGCGCTCAATATAGTGTCGGTCGATCGGCTGGCCACGGTCGTAGCCGAACTGCCGGCTGACCGGCGTCAGGCGCCGCAGGTTACCGAAGCGCACCCAGCCGGCTGGTGGGGAGTAGTCGCCACCGGTCCATCGTGCCCAGAGCCACCGGCGAGCCGGGGCGGGGACGGTTCGGCGACCAAGTTCGAGCACCGCCGGTCGCACGTATCGCGCGGCCGCACGGCGGGTCGTCGCTAGACGATCGAGTCGCGGATGACGGCAGGACCAGAGCGCCTGCTCAAGTCCTCGCTGCAGCTCAGGGTCCGAGACGCCCTGCTTGTCCAGGTATGTTCCCAACCAGTTGAGAAAAAAGAGGCGGGCG
>NZ_JAICZA010000044.1 GCF_025933915.1 Mycobacterium sp. | reverse complement strand
TGTACGGCATCTCGGTGGCCGCCGAACTGTCCGGGATTCCGGTGCAATCGTTGCGGCTTTACGAACGCCATGGCCTGCTCACCCCGGCGAGAAGTCAAGGGGGAACCCGCCGTTACAGCGCCGACGACCTGACGCGGCTCAAGCGCATCAGTGGGCTGGTCGAGGCCGGCGTCAACCTGTCCGGTATCGCGCGCATCCTCGATCTCGAAGACGACAACGCGACGCTGTCGGCCGCCAACACCGACCTGCGGTCCACCAACCGCACGTTGCGAGACGCCGCCAACGGGGCGAAGTCCGCCGGGTCTCGGGATGGGGAAGCGTCGCCACCCTGAGCTGACCGCCGATTGCGCCGACCGGTGTCGGGTACTCGCCCCGTTATGCCTTTGAAGGAGAGACGATGGGTGAGTTGACGGAAGCCGGCGCTCAGGTGGTGGACGGCGCACGTCAGGAAGCCGACACTTACCGCGGCGACAATCCCCGGCCGCTGGGGGGCTATCTGGTGGTGTTGGCGGTCTATGGCGTCGTCGTGACGGCCGCGGTGGTGGCCGCCGTGGTCAGCGGCCGTAGCTTGCCGGCGCGCTGGCGGATCCAGGATCTGATCATTCTCACGCTGGGCACCCACAAGCTTTCGCGAACGTTGAGCAAGGACGCGGTGACGAGCCCCTTACGCGCTCCGTTCACGCATTATGCGGGCACGGGAGGCCCGGCCGAAGTCCAGGAAGAGGTCCGGGAGCACAGCCAGCTGCGGCACAGCATCGGGGAGCTGTTGACCTGCCCGTTCTGCCTGGACATGTGGGTCGCCACCGGGTTTGCCATCGGCCTGGTGTTCGTGCCCCGGTTCACCCGACTGATCGCGGGTGTCTTCAGCGCATTGGCCGGGGCGGATTTCCTTCAACTCGCCTACGCGATGGCACAGCAGGCGGCCGAAGGCTGAGTCGGACTGCGTGTTCAGCCCGTCTTGGGCTGGGTCAGGTCGGGAACCGTGGACGCGTCGCCGGCCGCGAACACTTCCGGGGTGATCGGGCACCTGCAGATCAGGCCGCACCGTGAGCCTGCCCTTCTCGGTCGGCAGCCCCAGGCCGTGGATCAAACGGGGCGCCGGTCACGCCCGTCGCCCAGGCGATCGTGTGCGTGTTGATGCGTGAATCATCGCTGAGCACAACATGATCGGCGTCCGCTTACTTGAGTGTGACACCGAGCCGGACGTCGATTCACGCCGTCGCAGCACCTTCAGCGCGGCCTCGCAGAGTTTCGTGCCCACCTCGGGCATCACCTGCTCGGCCAGGTCCAACAGCGAAAACCGTCCCGAGTGTAGGCGGACTCCGCGACGGGCAGGGCCGCGCCGCATTTGTGCGGCAACAATTCGGTGCGAGCCATGAAAACCGTTGAGAGGCACAACTTATGAGGCGGACCGCGATATCGTCGGCCGGGCTGTTTCCTCGCTCGGAGACCGGCGCCGCCGCGTTCGCCGACCGGTTTCGCTATCTCGCTTGCGTTTCGTTAATTGGCTCATAGACTTCTCGTTGAGCGTTGGTATTCGCGGATGTGGCACTGCCACCGCGACGCCGATGAGGAAGGGCTCTGCGGACCACGACGGCTCCGGGGGTGGTGCTATGCGAGATGGCAGTGCCACGATTGCCAATCAGCTGGTGGAGCTGGTAGCCAATCTGGAGCGTGAACAATGCGACACCGCGACCGGGCTGCACGAACTCCTCCACAATGGGGTCCACCACGTGACCGGCTCGCAGTATGCGGGGATCACCCTGGCCGAGAGGAGCGCGTCGGTCAGCTGTGTGGTTGCCACGCATCGCTATCCGATGGTCCTTGACGCCATCCAGGACAGCTCCGGCGAAGGCCCTTGCCTGACCGCGGCTTGGGAGCACCACATGATGCACATCGCGGACCTGAACTCCGAGCAGCGCTGGTTGCGCTATCGCCGGCTGGCGCTCGAGCAGACCCCGATCCGCTCCATCCTGTCGTACGAGTTGTTCATCGACGGCAGCAGTATGGCCTCGCTCAACTTCTATGCCGACCAGCCGCACGCGTTCGGTGAGGAGTCGGTGGAGATCGGCACGGTATTCGCCACGCACACCGCGCTGGCATGGTCGATGATGCGCCGCCACGATCAATTCCGCAGCGCGCTGGCATCGCGAGACATCATCGGGCAGGCGAAGGGAGTCATCATGGAGCGCTTCGGCATCGACGCCGTCGAAGCGTTCCAGTTGCTCACCCGGGTGTCGCAACAATCCAACATCAAGCTGATCGAAATCGCACGGGCGCTGATCGAGAGCGAGCATCCGCTCCAGCACCGACGGCACTGACCATGACCGGGTGCCGCGGTCGGCGCCGCCGTTTCGACGGGCGGCAGACGGGTATGTGCCCTTTCGTGAAGGCTGTCACGTGGCACGGCAAGCGCGATGTGCGGGTGGATTCGGTGCCCGATCCGAAGATCGAGCGGCCCACCGACGCCGTCATCGAAGTCACATCGACCAACATCTGCGGGTCCGACCTGCACCTCTACGAGATCCTCGGGGCATTCATGAAGCCCGGGGACATCCTCGGCCACGAACCGATGGGCGTCGTGCGTGAGGTCGGCACGGAAACGGGCGATCTTCGGGTGGGGGACCGGGTGGTCATCCCCTTCCAAATCTCTTGCGGCCGTTGCCACATGTGCAGCCAACAGCTGTATACCCAATGCGAGACCACCCAGGTGCGCGACCAGGGCATGGGGGCGGCACTGTTCGGCTATTCGGAGCTCTACGGTGAAGTCCCCGGCGGGCAAGCCGAGCTGTTGCGCGTCCCCCAGGCCCAATTCACGCACATCAAAGTCCCTGTGGGCCCGCCTGATTCGCGGTTCGTGTATTTGTCGGACGTGCTACCGACCGCGTGGCAGGCGGTGGCTTACGCCCAGATCCCGGATGGTGGCACCGTCACCGTGCTCGGCTTGGGCCCCATCGGGGACATGGCCGCCCGCATCGCCGATCACCTCGGTTACCGCGTCATCGGCGTCGACCTGGTGCCCGAACGGCTGGGCCGCGCCGCGCAACGCGGTATCCACACCATCGATTTAGGCCGGCTCGACTGTTCGCTCGGGGATGCGATCCGTGACCTGACCGACGGACGGGGATCGGACTCGGTCATCGACGCGGTGGGGATGGAGGCGCACGGCTCACCGGCAGCCAAACTGGCGCAGCAGGTTGCCGGGCTGTTGCCCGATGCGCTGGGCAAGCGGGTCATGCAAACCGCCGGCGTGGACCGACTGTCCGCCCTGTACTCCGCCATCGACATCGTGCGCCGTGGCGGAACCATCTCGCTGATCGGCGTGTACGGCGGCATGGCGGACCCGCTACCGATGCTCACCTTGTTCGACAAGCAGGTGACCCTGCGGATGGGTCAGGCCAACGTCAAACGCTGGGTCGACGACATCATGCCGCTGCTCACCGATGACGACCCCCTGGGCGTCGACACCTTCGCCACGCACGTGCTGCCGCTCGACGAGGCCCCGCGGGCCTACGAGATCTTCCAGAAGAAGCAGGACGGAGCGGTGAAGGTGATGCTCAAACCGTGACCGTGTCTGCCGCAAGGGTTTTCGCTCACCGGCGGCAGGTGAGGCGCCGGCCCGGGAGTTTGACGGCGGCGCCGGCGGGGTACTGACAGCGCCATGACTCCCGCAGAGGCCGCAGAGGCCTCAGAGGCCGCAGCCCCCACGCCCACCGGCGAGGTCTGGCCGGGCAGGGCCTACCCGCTGGGCGCGACGTATGACGGTGCGGGCACCAATTTCGCCGTGTTCAGCGAGGTGGCCGAGCGGGTGGAGTTGTGCCTGTTCGACGCCGAGGGCACCGAGAGCCGGGTGGCCCTGCCCGAGGTCGACGGCTTCATCTGGCACGCGTACATCCCCAACATCGAACCGGGCCAGCGCTACGGCTACCGCGTCTATGGTCCCTACGACCCGCCGGCGGGTTTGCGATGCAACCCGAACAAGCTGCTGGTGGACCCGTATTCCAAAGCCATCGACGGCTCGTTCGAGTGGAATCAATCGCTCTTCAGCTACAACTTCGGCGACCCCGACAGCCGCAACGACGACGACTCGGCGGACAGCATGCCCAAGTCGGTCGCGATCAGCCCCTACTTCGACTGGGGCAACGACCGCCCACCGGACCATCACTACGCCGATACCCTCATCTACGAGGCGCACGTCAAGGGCCTGACCCAGACCCACCCCGACATTCCCGAACAGCTGCGCGGCACCTACGCCGCGGTGGCGCACCCGGTAATCATCGAGCACCTCAAGAGTCTCGGTGTCACGGCCATCGAATTGATGCCGGTGCACCACTTCGCCAACGATTCCACGCTGGTAGACAAGGGCCTGTCCAACTACTGGGGCTACAACACGATCGGATTCTTCGCGCCCGACACCAAATACTCCAGCGCAACCACGCCCGGCGGGCAGGTGCAGGAGTTCAAGGCCATGGTGCGGTCGCTGCACGAGGCCGGCATCGAGGTCATCCTCGACGTGGTCTACAACCACACGGCCGAGGGCAATCACCTGGGCCCCACCCTGTCGATGCGGGGAATCGACAATGCCGCGTACTACCGCCTTGTCGATGACGACAAGCAGTACTACATGGACTACACCGGCACCGGCAACAGCCTCAACGTCGGTCATCCGCACGCGCTGCAGCTGATCATGGATTCCCTGCGCTACTGGGTGACCGAGATGCACGTCGACGGCTTCCGCTTCGACCTGGCCTCGACGCTGGCCCGCGAGTTCTACGACGTCGACCGGCTGGCGACGTTTTTTGAACTCGTACAACAGGATCCGACGGTCAGCCAGGTCAAGTTGATCGCCGAACCGTGGGACGTCGGGCCGGGAGGCTATCAGGTGGGCAACTTCCCGCCGCAGTGGACGGAATGGAACGGAAAGTACCGCGACACGGTCCGCGACTTCTGGCGCGGCGAGCCCGCCACCCTCGACGAATTCGCCTACCGGCTCTCCGGCTCGGCAGACCTCTACGAGCACACCGCGCGGCGGCCGGTGGCGTCGATCAACTTCGTCACCGCCCACGACGGGTTCACGCTGCGCGACCTGGTGTCGTACAACGAAAAGCACAACGAGGCCAACGGCGAGGACAACAACGACGGCGAAAGCCACAACCGGTCGTGGAACTGCGGAGCCGAGGGGCCCACGGACGATGAGCACGTCAACGCTTTGCGCGTCCGCCAGCAGCGCAACTTTCTGACCACACTGCTGCTGTCCCAAGGTGTTCCGATGATCTGCCATGGCGACGAACTCGGACGTACCCAAAGCGGCAACAACAACGGGTATTGCCAGGACAACGAGCTCACCTGGATCGATTGGGGCACCGCCGATGCGGGCCTGCTGGAGTTCGCCCGGGCGGTGTCGGCGCTGCGCGCCGAGCACCCGGTGTTCCGCAGGCGTCGCTTCTTTTCCGGCAAGCCGGTGGGCCGGCGCGGCCAGGACGGCCTGCCCGATATCTCCTGGTTCACCCCCGAGGGCGCGGAGATGACCGACGAGGACTGGGGTGCGAGCTTCGCCAAGTCGGTCGCGGTGTTCCTCAACGGCCACGGCATCCCGGACCGTGATGAGCGGGGTCAACGGGTGCTCGACGATTCGTTCCTGCTGTGTTTCAATGCCCATTACGAGCCGATCGAATTCACCCTTCCGCCAAAGGAATTCGGTGAGGCCTGGCAGGTCGTGGTGTACACCGGGCCCGAAGAGACCACGCCCGCCGACGAGGTGCCCGGTGGCGCCAGGCTCAACGTGGAAGCCCACACCGCGGTCGTCCTGCGCGGGCTTCCCCCGGACTAGCCGATCGTCGTCGACTCGAGACGGCGGCGTTTCCGCGGATCGAGCGAATTGCTCTCGCCGACAAGCCACATCGGCTAACTTTTCCCACGATGTCGATGTCGCGCGTCGACCGCCGGGAACGAAGGGGACAGCCGATGGACAGGCCGGGGCCCGACGCGCGCCTGGAATCGGCGATGAGCAGGTGCGCGCGGGCCGCCGCGCTGGTGGTGCTCGCCGTCGCCGCGGCGACCTGGGGGGGCTGGACGGCGGGCATCGACCAGCTGACGCGGGTCTATCCGACCTGGCCGCAGATGATGCCGTGGACCGCGCTGTGGCTGGCTGCGCTGGGTGCGGCGATCCTGGCGCAATGCGGGCATCCCCCGCGCGCACGCGTATGGGCCGGACGCACTTTGGCCGCGGTCGTGGGGGCCCTCGCCGTCACCGTCCTCGCGGAGTACCTGAGCGCCGGCTCGGTCAGGCTGGACAGGGTCTGGTTCGGCAACGCGGTGGACATGCACGAACGGTCCTGGCCGGGACGCCCGAGCGTTCAGGCGGCGTTGTCGACCCTGCCGTTGGCGACCGCCGTCGGATTGATCCGGGTGGATCGTTGGACCCGCGTGGTCTGGCCCGTGTGCATTGTGGGCGGTACGGCCATCCCGTTCGTCACAGCGGGCGCCTACTTGTTCGACACCTTGGCGTTGGTGGGCGCCTCGCCCTCCAGGGGCCAGGCGTTCCTCACCGCCGTGGCCCTGCTGCTGCTGATCGCCGCCACCTCGCTGGCGCACCCCGACCGGTTTCCGCTGGCGTGGCTGCTCGCCCGGCCCGACCGGCGTTCCCTGGTTCGGCTGCTCGGCATCCTCGCCGGCTTTCCGCTCGTCGTGGCCGTGTCGAGGCCGATCTTTTTGGGGCTCGGCCCGGACGACAACGCGCAGTGGACCTTCTCGATCCTGCTGGGAGCCGCAATCGTCGGGGCGGTGACCTTCTACTTCAGCCAGCGCGAGCAGCAACTCCTGATCGCCGAGCAGCTGGCCAGCGCGCAACGCGCCGAGGCCGAGATGAGGTATCGCCTTCTCGCGGACAACGCGGTGGACATCATCGTGCACTTTCGCGACGGCGAGGTCGCGTGGATCTCGCCTTCCGTGGAACCCGCGCTGGGCGGTCCGCTACTCCGGTGGACCGGGTCGGATTTCGCCCGCCGCATCCACCCAGAGGATCGCGACAAACTCGCAACCGCCGTGCGCCGGATCGCGGGCGGCGAACAGGTTCTCCAACGGTTCCGGGTGTGTTCCGTCGACGGCGATTACCACTGGGTCGACGGTCACGGAAAGCCCTACACCGACGCCCGGGGCAGAACCGATGGGCTGATCGCGGCGCTGCGGGTGGTCGACGATCAGGTCGAGGCCGAACGGCGACTCGAACGGTTGGCGCGGTTCGACACCCTCACCGGTCTGGTGAACCGGGCCGAGGCCCTCGGCCGGCTCGAGGCCGCGCTGGAGCAACCGCAGCCCCTCGGAACGCACGTCGGCGTCCTGTTCTGCGATGTCGACCATTTCAAGGCGATCAACGACAAATGGGGACACGGGATGGGGGACGTCGTACTGGCAACCGTGGCGGCGCGGATCCGGGCGAGCGTTCGCCGCGGGGACACCGTAGGGCGGACGGGCGGCGACGAAATGCTCATCCTGTTGCCCGGCGTCCGCGGCACCGACGAGCTCTCCCGGATCGCCGAGAAGATTCGCCGTCGCGTCGCCGAACCCATCCACGTATCCGGCACCACGATCTGCGCGACCCTGAGCATCGGCGCCTCGCTCGCCCTTCCCGCCGAGTCCATCGACGCCGTGACGGCGCGAGCTGACGAGGCCATGTACCGGGCCAAATCGGGCGACCGAGACACCGTCGATCGGATTTAGGTAGCGAGTGATCGCCACGCGACGCTTCGCATCCGGTAGGTTTCTCGCGACAGCGTCTTGCGTTACAAGAGAGGGCGAATATGTCAAGGACAGTGGTGGTCGGCGCCTCGAGCGGGCTGGGGCGTTGCATAGGTGTCGGTCTCGCGCAGCGCGGCGACCAAGTCGCGCTTCTTGCCCGGCGTCTGCAGCGCATCGAAGCCGCGGCCAAGGACGCGGGACCCGGGGCGATCGCCGTCGAATGCGACGTGACCGACGAGGCGTCCTGCCGATCGGCGATCGGTGCGGCCGCCGATGCCCTAGGCGGGATCGACAACATCGTCTACACACCCGCCGTCGGCCCGCTGGTCCGCATGGTCGACACCGATGCCGACACGTGGCGGCGCATCTTCGACACCAATGTCATCGGCGCGTCGCTGGTGACGGCCGCTGCGATGCCGCACTTGACCGCTTCCGCCGGCAAGGCCGTGTACCTCTCCTCGGACGCCGGAACGTTCGGGCCGCCCTGGCCCGGCCTGGGCGCGTACGGCGTCAGCAAGGCGGCCCTGGAGCGGCTGGTGGAGGCGTGGCGGGCCGAACATTCCGACGTCGGCTTCACCTGCCTGATCGTCGGGGAGTGCGCGGGTGGAGAGGGCGACGCGGCGACGGGAATGAACGAGGGCTGGGACATGGATCTCGCCATGAAGGCGGTGCCGCTGTGGTCGTCGCGCGGCTGCATGCCCGGCAAGTTGATGCCCGTCGAGGACCTGATCGACGTCGTGCACACCATCCTGCGCACCAACGCCACGACGTCGATGCCGCTCGTGGTTGCGCGCGGCGCGCCGGCCAGCCCCGCCGCGTTCGCCGAAGCAAATCAGTCGTAGCGGTCGCCGGTCAGCCGGACTGTCTCAGGCCCAGCTTCTCGCGCGCCAGGTCGGTGAGGAAGCGCGCCGCCGATGTCGGCCGGAACGCCAGCGCCGCCTCGGTGAGCGCATCGCGCGATTCGGTGGGCAGCTCGATGTCGGCGGCAGCGACGTTGAACTCGAGTTGCTCGACGCTGGACGCGCCGGGAATGGCCACCACGCTCGGATAGCTGATCAACCAGGCCAGCGCCACCTGTGCCGGCTTGGCGTCGACTTGCGTCGCGACGTCGCGCAACAACTGCAGCAGCGGCTCGACGCGGCGCAGGTTCTCGGTGCCGAACAGCGCGTTCACCGCGCGCACGCCGCCGGGACGGTTGTCGACGCCGTACTTGCCGCCCAGCAGCCCCTGTTCGAGCGGGCTGTAGGCGATCACGATGCGTTTCTCCCGCTCGGCGAACGGCACCAGGTTCTTGAGCGCTTTCGGATAGGCGAGCGAGAAATGCACCTGATTGCTGATCACCGGCCGGCCCAGCGCGGCGTCGGCCTTCTGCCACCGCTGCAGCGAATAGTTCGAGACGCCGGCCGCGCCGATCTTGCCGTCCTCGAGCAGGTCCCGCATCCCGGGCATGATCACCGAGTCCGGCACCACCGGGTTGGGCTGGTGGATCTGATAGAGCGGGATGCGGTCCAGCCCCAGCCGCCGGGCGCTGGCACGCGCGCGCTGCTTGACCACGACGGGGAAGGGAGCGACCGGCATGATCTTGCTGGCCACCGCGACCTCGGCGCGTTCGTCGCCGAGCGCCTCGCCGAGGATCCGCTCGCTCTTGCCCAGCCCGTAGACCTCGGCGGTGTCGAACAGCGTCACCCCCAGGGCGCGGGCCCGCCGCACGATGTCACCCGCTGCGCCGGCGGCATAGCTGTCCCCGTAGCCCCATTCGCGTGAGCCGAACTGCCAGGTGCCCAAGCCGATCCGGCTGACCCGTCCGACCCCGTCGACGTCGACATATTTCATCCGCTCAGCCTAGTGGCGATCGCAAGCGCGTGGGCCGCTCAGCCGGGGATCTTGCCGAGGATGTAGTTGGCGATGCTGACCGCGGCCAGCCGGGGCCGCTCGCTGTCCGTGGTGCCGCTGGCGGACACGTTCAGGTCGATGACGACGTTGGCCTTGGCCGCGACCGCCCGCGCCGAGCGCACCTGTATTCCCTTGGGCGTCAAGTCCAATGTGGTGATGCCGTTGCCGGCTTCGGCGGGAGCGCTCACCGACATCGCGATCGGTTGCCCGCCGGGAGCTGTCACGGTGACGGTCGAGCCACCACACTGGCGCCATCCCGACAGCAACGCGTCCAGCTGTGACTGCGCCCCGGCTGGATCGCGGAACGCCGCCACGCCCTGGATGACCTGGATCGACTTCAGCATGCTGCGCGTGTCGGTGAATTCGCCCGCGTGATAGCCGGTAAAGGAGCCGGGGACGTAGGCGTCGGGGCTCCCGGCGGCGATGCTTCCCCAGCATTCCGGGCGGTCGATGCTGCCGTCCTGGGCCGAGCGGCCCGGGCTGTTCCACGTCGGCCCGACCTCGAGGTTCGCATCGGCGGTGATGTTCTTCAGCGCGTCCAGCCCCGGCAACAGCGTGGTGATCGTGTCCGGCGGGACCGTGGGGGGCGGGGGCCCGGCGGACGTGGTCGAGTCGTGTGCGGTCCGCTGGGAAGAGGGGGAACCGCCCAGCGTCGCCCACCCGGCCAGCGCGACGACCGCCAACATGATGAACACGTACGACAGCGTCACACCCACCAGGGCGCGGTCCCGGCCGAGTTCGCCGCTACGCCGGATCTGCGCCAGCCCGAGGTGTCCCAAAATCGCTCCCGCGGGCGCGAACACGAACGCGAAGACCAGTGACAGCGTCGCCAAGGTGTTGACGGTCGGGCGGTACGGCGCCGGCGCGAACCCGGGCGGTTCCGCCGGCGGCGCGATCGGCTCCATCGGCTCCATGGGCGGCGGGACCCGGCCCAGCGGGTCGTAACTCAGCGGGTTCTGCCAGTACGGGTCCTGCGGGTTGGTCACGCCGGTGCCTCCTTCGCCGCCGAACCTGCCCGAAATGTAGCCGATCACTGGCCCCCGGGCCTGAACCGAGGCCCTCTCGGGCGCGGCTTGGCGATGCCGACCACATACCCCGCCTGGGCGCGGCCCACCCGTTTGACGGCCGAATTCGTCGGGTAGCCGCTTCGGTGAGCGCGCAACAGCCCTGCGCGCCGAACCAACGCAAATGGGAAGGACACCATGGCACACACCGCCATCAAGTCGCCCACCGACGTGGTCGACTTTCTCGTCAGTCAGCATCAGCAGATCAAGGCGATGTTCGCCGAAACCCTGGCGGCATCCGGAGAAGCGCGCGAAAAGGCCTTCGTCGAGCTTCGGCGACTGCTTGCCGTGCACGAAACCGCGGAAGAAGAAATCGTTCATCCGCGCGCCAAGCGCAAGATTGCCGACGGCACCGCCGTAGTCGACGAGCGGCTCCACGAAGAGCACGAGGCCAAGGCCGCCCTGCAGCAGCTGGAATCGCTCGACGTCGACAGCGAGGAGTTCACCCGCGAATTGACCAGGCTGCGTGATGCGGTGATCGACCACGCCGAGCACGAGGAGCGGGACGAATTCGCCAAGCTGGGTGAGGAATTGAGCGCGGACGAACTGAATCGCATGGGCCGTGCCGCGCAGCTCGCCGAAGCCGTCGCACCCACCCGGCCCCACGCCGGCGTGGAATCCCAGGTGGCCAATCTGGCCGCGGGTCCGTTCGCCGCGATGCTCGACCGAGCCCGCGACGCCATCATCGGTAAGGGCTGACGAGCCGCTCGGCCCTGCACCCGCCGGCTCGCAAGGACATGACCGGCTCATCGAAGATTCCCGGCGCCGCCCGCTATCTCCCCGAGCAGCGGGGTATCGACGCGCTGCGGAGCGCGGCCGAAACATGTCGGGGCTGTACGCTTTTCGAAGACGCCACCCAAACGGTGTTCGGCAACGGGCATTCCGGGGCGCCGATCATGCTGGTGGGAGAGCAGCCCGGCGACCAAGAGGACCGCGCGGGCGAGCCGTTCGTCGGCCCGGCGGGGCGACTGCTTGCCCGGGCGCTCGACGACGCCGGCATCGATCCGGTGCTGACCTATCAGACCAATGCCGTCAAGCATTTCAAGTTCACGCGCAAGGGCGGCAAACGTCGCATCCACCAAAAGCCCAACCGCACCGAGGTCCTCGCCTGCCGGCCCTGGCTGATCGCCGAGATCGAGGCCGTGCAGCCCGAGGTCATCGTGTGCCTAGGTGCGACCGCCGCACAATCATTGCTGGGAGCCGCTTTTCGGGTCTCCGCGCAGCGGGGTCAGGAGCTGAAGCTCCCGTCATCCATCGACATACGGATGACGCCCGAGCCGATCGTGGTGGCCACCGTTCATCCCTCGTCGGTGTTGCGCGACCGCAGCGACCGACACGACGAGGTCTACCAGTCGTTCGTCCACGACCTGCGCAGCGCGCGCTCCGGGTTGGCGTAACGGCAGCCGAACCGCCCGGGTCAGCTCTTCTTGTGCGGCATGAACTCCTGCGCTTTGGTTTTCAGGCCAACCTTGACGAAGCCCACGCGGTCCTCGTCACCGGAGAGCACCGCCGCGGTGGCCGACTTGAACTGCTCCCAGGTGGCGTGCGGCGGGATCGGCGGCATGTCGGGATCGGTGAAGACATCGAGCACGGTGGGACGGTCGGCGGACAAGGCAGTGCGCCACGCGTCCGACAATTCGTCCGGATCCTTGATGGCCATGGCGTTCAGGCCCAGGCTGGCCGCGAACGCGGCGAAGTCGACGTCCGGAAGGTTCTGGGACTCCGCGAATTTCGGTGCACCGGCCATGGCACGCATTTCCCAGGTGACCTGGTTGAGGTCGTTGTTGTGCAGGATCGCGATGATCAGGCGCGGGTCCTTCCACTCGCTCCAGTAACGCTTGATCGTGATCAGCTCGGCCATCCCATTCATCTGCATGGCGCCGTCGCCGGCGAACACGATGACGGGCCGGTCCGGGTGGCCGAATTTCGCGCCGATGCCGTAGGGAACGCCGGGGCCCATCGTCGCCAGCGTGCCCGACAGCGAGCCGCGCATGTCGCCGCGGAAGCGCAGGTTGCGCGCATACCAGTTGGCCGACGAGCCGGAATCGGCTGTGACGATAGCGTTGTCGGGCAGCTGCGGGGACAGCTCGGAGAACAACCGCATCGGGTTGATCGGGTCGGCGCTGACCATCGCTTCCTTGTCCATGGTCTCCCACCAGCGCGCCACATTTTTCTCGATGCCGTCCCGCCACGACCGGTCTTCCTTGCGGCGCAGGTGCGGAATCAGAGCTCGCAGTGCGGTTTTCGCGTCGGCGACCAGGTTGACCTCGTACGGATAGCGCATCCCGATGAGTCGGCCGTCGACGTCGATCTGCACCGCCCGGCACTGGTCGAACTTGGGCAGGAACTGCGTGTAGGGGAAGCTGGATCCCACCGTGAGCAGCGTGTCGCAGCCCATCATCAGCTCATAGCTCGGCCGCGTCCCCAACAGCCCGATAGAGCCTGTGACCCAAGGCAATTCGTCCGACAGGACGTCCTTGCCCAACAGTGCCTTGGCCGCACCGGCACCGAGGAGGTCGGCGACTTCGGCCAGCTCTTGGTGAGCCCCGCGCGCACCGGTACCCACCAGCATCGCGACCTTTTTGCCGGCGTTGAGGATGTCGGCCACCCGCGCGACGGCGGCGTCCTCGGGCGCGATGTCCGGGTACTCGATGCCCAGGCTGGAGGGCACCATCTTGAACGCATGTCCGGGCGGTGAGTAGGGCAGCTCTTGGACGTCGCTGGGGATGATCAACGCCGTCGGTGCGCGCTGGGTCATCGCGATGCGGATCGCGCGGTCCAGGACGTTGGGCAATTGTTCGGGGACGGTGACCATTTGGACGTAGTCGCTCGCGACGTCCTTGAACAGGCTCAGCAGGTCGATCTCCTGCTGGTAGCTCCCGCCCATGGCGCTGCGGTTGGTTTGACCGACGATCGCCACCACCGGAACATGGTCGAGTTTGGCGTCGTAGAGGCCGTTGAGCAGGTGCACCGCGCCGGGACCCGATGTGGCCGCGCACACTCCGACCCGGCCGGTGAATTTCGCGTAGCCGACCGCCTCGAAGGCGCTCATCTCCTCATGGCGCGATTGGATGAACTTGGGCTTGTTGTCCGCCCGGCCCCACGCGGCGAGCAGCCCGTTGATGCCGTCGCCGGGATAACCGAACACCTGCTCGACGCCCCACGCCCGCAACCGCTCCAGCAGGTAGTCGGAGACCTCTTGTTTGGACATGATTTCCCTCCTGGGCAGACGGTTCTTCAGTGCTGGCGGATGGGCGTGTGTGGCTGTTGTTTGAACCACCTGCGTGCAGCGGCCCGGACGGGCGTGGCTACCGCGGGCTGCCGCGGATGGGCGGCTCTGGCACTTCCCACACGGGCCCGATTACCCGGAATCGCCTTTGTTATTCGCTTTCACGAGGCGCGCCCAGGCGATTCACAGCCAGTTATCAGCTGGTGATAGCGGAGTTGGTCACGCCGTCTTGCCCAGGGCGGCCGGTGCGTTGGCGCGCTCACCCTTGGCCACGCGCCGGATCAGCGCACGGGTGGCCTTGTCCAGAATCTCCTGGGCCGCGTCGGGCCGGCGAGCGCGTTCGGCGCGCCGCGCCGCGGCGGCGATGGTCAGCCCCTGCTCATAGCCGGTGACGACGCGGGGGTCGACGTAGGAGCCGCGCGCCACCGCCGGCGTATTGCCCAACTCCTCGGCCACCTCTTTCATCACGGCGGCTTCGACGCGCTTGGCGACCCGGCGCGAGACCGCCGGGTCGGCGTCGGCGAAGGCCGCCGCCGCCAGCACGGTGCCATGCCACGTTCGCAGATCCTTGACCGTGTAGCCGTCGCCGGCCAGCTCCTTGAATCGGGCATTGAGGTCATCTGCGCGCACTTCTAGCCACCCGGAAGCATTGCGGCACACCAGCAATCGCTCGGTGCGGTTGGGCCGGCGCACCAGCGCGCGTACCGCCCGGACCACATCGGCGTCCTCGATTTCCACGGTCCGCCGGACCCCGCTCTTGGCCGGAAAGTCGAATTCGACGGCGTCACGCCGAACCACCACATGTTCACACAACAGGGTGGACAGGCCGTAGGACTCGTGTTCCTCGGCGTATTGTTCGCCGCCGGAGCGGAAGTAGCCGCGATCGAGCAGCCGCAGCGCGAGGGCCAGCACCCGCTTGCGGGTTAAACCCTTGCGCGCCAGGTCTTTGGCGATCTCCGCCCGCCACGCGGGGAGCTGCGTCGACAGCTCCAGCACCCGATCGAACTTCTCCTCGGCGCGTTCCTGCTGCCAGGCGGGGTGGTAGAGATACTGTCGGCGGCCGGCCGCGTCGACGCCGACGGCCTGGATGTGGCCGTTGGGATACGGCGAGATCCACACCTTCTTCCAGGCCGGCGGGATGACCAGATCCTTGATGCGCGCCACGGTTTCTGGATCCGAAAGCGCCTCGCCATCCGGTTCGTAGTAGGCGAAACCCTTCCCGCGACGCTTGCGCGCGATTCCCGGCTCGCTGAGCACGCTGCGACGCAGTCGCATCTTCGGCCCTCCGGTTCCGTTCGCCGACCGCACAAATATTGGCCAGAAAGTACCCGCCGGGAAAGCCGTTCACACGGCGCGATCACACCGGGCCGGCACCGAAACGAGGAAACGACCCGCCACGGCCGCAAACAGGATCGTGGCGGGTCGCCTCTCTGGCAGGATCAGCCGGCCATGAACTCGTGGTAAGCCGACTCCAGGTACGGCGGCAGGCCCGTGACGCCGCACTGCCGTTCGGTGTCGCCGATCGGCGACAGGATGCCGCGCAGGTCGTGGTACTCCTGCGGATGGCCGGTGAAGTAGCTGCGCAGGCTGGCTGCGGCCTCGGGCCGCGGCTGACCGTAGGCGGCCATCACCACCTGGTTGGCCCCCGGGTGTGCCGCCAGATAGTCCTGGGCGGACCCCTGCACCGAGGAGACGGTGGAGTTCACACCGGCCGGGCTGCAGTCGGGTGCTGCGGCCGCCGACGGCGCACCGACGACGCCCATGGCCATTCCCCCGAGCAGGCAGCCGGCGCTGATGCCGGCCACTCGCCGGCGCGCGACAATACTGCTGATTTTCATGATGTTTGTTGTCCTTCGAAACGAAATGGTTTTCTCTCGACAGAGGCTCCCGATCCTCGAAATCCAAAGTAGCGGAGGCGAACAGTGGCGATGTTCGCTGACAACGAAAGTTGAGGCACACTCGGGCCGCCATGGCCGTTCGGGGCGGTCTTTGCTAAGTGAACGGTGAAACGGTCCGCAAATTTCTAAGAGAACGCGTCCGTTCTTAACGAATCGTGATCTCGATTGTGACGCAATCGTTATCCGCGCCGCGACCTTTGCGGACTTATCGGGGGACTCAGCGGACCGTTCCCCCGGGCCGAAGCCGTCCGCTCGGTTGATGAGCCCGTGCGACGGACGTCAGCTGTGGGTTGCCGCTGTGATGGCCGCGGCGCTTCAGCTCTGGCCGCGCTCGTCAGCATTCACCGCGTGGTACGCATTGGTGCTGGGCGGCGCCAAAGTCCGTAACCACGTGTCGACGTCGGGACCGACGACCATCGCATGACTGGAAGCCAACAGCGCTCCGTTCGCGAGCGCGGCGACCGCGGGTTGTACGGCGCGCACCGGTCGGCTATCACCCTGCTGGACAAGCAATTTCGAGGTCAGCTCGGGTAACCGGATGGGGTGTGGACCGGTGATGGTGCGCGGTGTGTGCGACTGTCCCAGGGCCGCTTCGACGAGTACGTCGGCGACGGTGTCGGCCGCGACCGGCTGAATCAGCCAGTCCTCGACGATCACCTGCTCGGCGTCACAGCTCACGGCATCGCAATGGGTGGCGCATTCATACCACTGCGTCGACTTCACCACCGTAGTCGGTACCGGGCCGTCGAGCAGGATGTTCTTCGCCGCCCGTTTGGCCTGGTAGTAGGGGATGCCGTCGAATTCCGGGTCCTCGATGCCCGCGATCGTCGGCACCACCAGACGCTGCACTTCTTGTGTGGCGCACGCGCCCACGATGTTGCGGGAAGCGGTGGCCAGGGTCTGGCTGATGTCGGACGGCTCGGGCGGCACCGGATCGGATACGTCGATCGCGACGTCGACCCCCGTGAGCGCCTCGGCGAGGTCCCGCCCGTTGAACAGATCGATCCCGTGTTCGCGTGAGATCTCGACCACCGCGACGTCCCGCGATCTCAGTCGGGCAACAACGCGGGATCCGGCCGTGCCGGTCGCCCCTATCACGGCGATCGTGGTCACCGCCCTCACCCCCTTCGAGCCGCCGGCTAGTACTACCCGGCAAATCCCCGTTCAAACCGCCTGATCGGCGGTCAGATACGTGAGCATGGGGCGGCGAAACCAGTCACGTGATCACCCGCACATTTCCGGCGCTGTCCAGGCGCGACGCGGGGCGGGGCGTTTGGTGGGAGCTGCGGCGGGAACGCCCTAAGTGCCATCGAGCGCAAGCTCAGCACCGAGAGGGAGGTTGACCCATGGGGGATCACAAGAGCGGGCCGCAGGAAGCGGTGCAGGGCGCCGTCGAGGGCGTCAAGGGCAAGGCCAAGGAGGTCGGGGGGACCGTGCTCGGCCGCGACGACCTTGTCGACGAGGGCAAGGCTCAGCAAGACAAGGCCGACGCCCAACGCGATGCGGGCAAGAAGGAAGCCGAAGCCGAATCCGCACGAGCCGGCGCGGACGCCGCCGAAGAGCGCCAAAAGAAAAATCAGTAAGCCGCTTCCTGGGGGCCCGGCCCGATTGTTGGGCCGGGCCCCTTTTTCGCGCGCACTGTTTGACGCCGCCGCGCCCGGCTACCCCGACATGACCGCTCACGCCCGCTGCAGGTCCACCACCAGCGGGCGGTGATCGGAAATCGGCATGGGGCTGGCGTCGACCGCACCGCCGCGCAGCCCTGGATCGTCGGTCAAGATGTGGTCGAGCTGACGGTGGGGATTATCGGCGGGAAAGGTTTGCGCCAGAGCCAATGCGCGCATGCCCGACCAGCGACCAACGGCTTCCGGCGTCATGTTCAAGTCGCCGGTCAACAGCCGCGGGCCGGGGAAGCCGCGCAGGTCATGAATCACTCGGCGCAGCTGGCGCCGGTTCCAGCCCGGAACGAAGGACAGGTGCGTGTTGGCCACCGTCAGGCCGCCCATCGGGGTGTGCAGCTGCGCAATGACCGCCGCGCGCGGCTCCTCGTCGACGATCATCACCCGGTTGGGGCCGGGCAGATACATCGGAAACCGCATCGGGATGCGGGGTAGTCGCAACACCTGCCAACTGGTCACCGGGTATCGGGACAGCAGGGCAATTCCGTACGCCGCGGTCCCGGGCTGTTCGCGGCCGGTGGCGGCCATCCAGGTCGCCCCCGGGGTTCCGGAAATCGCCGCGACGAACCGGTGCTCGGTCGCGCCCATGGCTTCGGCCGCCGCAGCGGTCAGGTCCGCGCGCTCGGAGCGTGGTTGATCACAGTCGACCTCCTGCAAGCTGAGCACGTCCGGATCGAGGCGTCGCACGCAGTCGCGCAGGCGCCGAACGTCGACGCCATCACCGACCGTGCGGCCGTGCAAGATGTTGAAGGTCGCCACGCGCATAGGCTTTCGCCTACCCACTTTCCCGCTCGGGCACTCACCGCGGCATTCCCGCGGCGGGTCGGTGCGCGGGTCACCGAAATACCACTTCTCCCATTGCGGAGCCCACCGCGAGGATGCGCTGAAGCACAAACCTCGGCAATATCGGCGAGGATTCCCCGCCGGCGGGCTCGAGCTGGCTTCGATAGCATTGCGCCGCACGGCGTTTGCGGTCCATTGCCCAGCCGGGTGAGGGCACCGAATAGGCCCGGCCCCACGGCACCGCCGGATCGGCCAGATGCGCCCAACGCCACATCAGCACCGGATATTCGAGCAGCGTCGCACCGGTGCGGGCACACGCGGCCGAGGCCGCACGTCCCACGGCTTCGTGATCGGGGTGCCCGTCGCCACGCCACGTCGCCGCACACCAGGTCTGTGGACCGTCACCCTCGAGGATCTCCGCCAGCGTTTCGGCCAGCGTGTCCTCGTGATCTGTCAGCTCACCGTCGGGAAAACCCAGCGAGATCGGGCTTGGGATATTCAAAATGCCGGCCGCCCTGCCTAATTCGTATCTGCGGATGGTCTCCATCCGACATCGGTCCGAAGCCGACACACCGGGTTGGGCCGCGCCCCCATCGCTGACCGAGACCACCTGAACGTCAACGCCCGCCGCGGTCAGTTGGGTGGTCATCGCACCCAAACCCAGGGTTTCGTCGTCGGGGTGCGGGGCCACGACGACCAGCCGTCGACACTGGGTCAGGTCCAGTGCAGGTAGGGGCCTCTCCTCGAAAGCGGCCAGCCACAACGGCACCGGGGTACCGCCGCGGGGCAGCGGGTTGGCCGCGAACCTGGCGCAGTTGCCCGCCGGCGCGGTGATCACGGCGCCCTCATCGCCTGCTTGCCCGCCAGCCGGCCAAGCTCGGCCAGGTCGCGTTCGGCATGGCTCTGCCGGATGTAGATGCTCAGATCGGCGACCCGTTGAGCGTGCCGTCCATCCTGGCAGAGCGGGCCGGGGCCCAGGGCGCGCCCGGTGCGCGTAATGGCTTCGTCGACAGCGTGTTCCACGACCGTGCGGACGCGGCGGGCCAGCAGTTGCGCGGTACCGGAACGGTCGAACGGATCGGCGTCGACCTGGATCGCCGCTTGGGCCAGCATCGCGTCGCTGGCGGCCAGCGCGGCATCCACCGCGCCCAAGTGTGCTAGCGAGTACGCATCGGCCGATTGGCTTGCGGCGCAACGGTATAGCGGGTCAGCGACCCTGCGCGCACCGCCGAGCCAACACGCGGCGACACCGATTGCGCCGTGCCAGTAACCCGGTCGATCCAGGTAGTCGCCGGGGTCGCCCACGGCGACGGCCTGGGCGTTGCTGAACTGGACCGGCCTGGTGTCGCTGCCGGCCATCCCCGCGTTCCACCAGGTGCTGGGCAACGCCTTGACGGCGGGGTCGGTCACCGTCACCGCGAACAGGCCCGGCGTCCCGTCGTCGAATCGAGCGGTGACCAGTGCGTGGCTGCAGAAACCGGCGCCCGAGCACCACACCTTGGTGCCGTTCAGGGTGAACGCGCCGTCGGTGCCGACGGCACGCAGCGTCGCGTCCGGGGCTTCGGCCGCCCACACACCCCATAGCTGACCCGGGTCGGGAGGTTTGGCGCCCAACTCATGAAGTATCGCCACGGCATCGACGTGGGACTCGGCGATCCTGGCGGCGACGATGTTGTCCTCGGCCAGCCCGGCCAGCCGCTGCCAGCGTTCGGCGGAGCGTCCCGACGCCGGCAGAGGTAACTCGAGCCGTCCGGACTCGAGCCAGTGTTCGACCAGCCCCGCCGTCACGCCGGATCACCCGCCGCGGATCTCTCCGATGGCCTGAGACGGTGGGCGAATCCATAGGGGGCCCGGGCCGGAATCACGACGGCCGCAGCGTCATCTGAGCGTGGCACCGCGCTTGACATAACGGACGATTTCCCCGTTGGCCGCAAGTTAAACGAACTTACGATCGTGCACTGGCAGGTTGCCCGTGCCGCCGGCGGGGTATCACCTAATGCACGATGGCACCCCTCGACGCGCATGCCGACGCGACCAGCTGCGACTCGCCGCTGCGAGAGGCGCTGAAGGGCGCCGCCTCGGCGCTCAAGGAACATGGGCCGCGCTTCGCGCTGGCCGGCAGCTACGCGTTATGGGTCTACGGCGCACCGGAACCCAGCCACGATGTGGACCTGGTGGTGGCCGAAGCCGATGTGGAGACCGCGGTCGCCACCCTCACCAATGCCGGGTTCGTCATCGAACGGCCCCCGGAGGATTGGCTGTTCAAGGCGCGCACCGGCGATACGCTCGTCGACGTCCTGCACCGGATCAATGGCATACCCGTCAATGCCGACGCGTTGGACCGCGCCGAACAGCAGGAAGTCCTGGCGATCGGCATGCCGGTGTTGCCGCCCACCATGGTGCTCGTCCAGCAGCTGCGCTCTTTGGGGGAGCATCACTGCGACTTCGCCAGATTGTTGCCGGCGGTGCGCGCGGTGCGCGAACGCCTGGACTGGCAGCACATCGAGGTGCAGACCGCCCAAAACGATTATGCGGTCGCCTTCTTGGTGCTAGCCGACCGGCTCGGCCTGACGCGTCAGTGATTACGCAGCTTGGCCACCAGCTTGTCTTTCGTCAGGCTCGAATAGCCTGACATGCCAAGCTCTTTGGCGCGCTTCTTCAGTTCGGGAACGGTCCAGTCCTGATAGGACCCGGACTTGCCACCCTTGCGGCCTACCGAAGACTTGCCCCGGCCGGCGGCCGCATTCGAAATCCGCGCGGCCTTCTCCTTGGAGTCGCCCTTCTTACGCAGATCCTGGTACAGCTTTTCGTTCTTGATCGACGAACGCGGCATGATCCATCCTCCTGTCCACGATGAGACGCCTTTTCAGTTATGCCCGCCCCGGCCGAAGGGAAAACAGCTTCCCTAGGCCGGCACGGGGTCGGTGCGCCGCTGCCAGCAACGGTGTTTGGCGAGAGCGCCGGCAAATTCCTCGACGAAGCGATCGGGTAACTCGTCGGCGGCGGCCGTGGTGGTGATGACGGATTGATCGTTGAGCACGTCGGTGTCCTCGGCGAGACGGTTGGTGATACCGGCGGTGCGTAGCAGGTCGACGCCGGCGCCATAGGCGCCGATGGGCTTGAGATGCTTGTAGGCCTCGGTCACGAAGTGCACCGCATAACCGTCGTTGGACAGCGTCGCGATGGAGCGCGGCCCGCACGCCACCACGACCGCGTCGTAGAGCACCGACGCCATCGTGGTGATGGATCGGTCGACGGGGAGCTCGCCGCCGGATCCGCCCTCCAACGTGCCGCCGGCCACCGGGGCCAACACCTCGACCACGGCGCCGCGCTGTTCCATCAGCTCGATAAAGCGCTGTGTCCCCACCACATCGACGCCATTGGCGGCGAGCACGGCGACCTTGCGCGATTCGATGGTGTCGCCCGCATCGGTGACTTGCGACAGCGCCGGCGAGGGGGGCACCGTGTCGACCTGCTCCTCGGGCGGCGCGGGAAGTCCCAGCTTCGCGGCCACCTGGGCGGCCAGCTCGCCGTCGACCCGCGCGAGTTGTGCCACGACCGCCGAACGGATCTCGGGCACTTCCACCTTGCCGAGTTCGAAGGCGAACGCGGCGACGATGTGTTCGGCTTCCACGCGCGTCATGCTCGTCCAGAACATTCGCGCCTGACTGTAGTGATTCTCGAAGGACTCGGCGCGCTTACGCATCGTCTGCCCGTCTAGGCGCTGGGTGTAGTGCCGGAACACGTTCTCGTCGGCCAGCGCGGGACAGCCGCCGCCGATGGTGTTCTTGTAATAGCTGGACCGGCCCTGCGGTATCGCGTGCTGTCCGTAGCCGTCGTGCTGGTTGGTTCTCACCTCCGCCACCGGACGGTTGATCGGCAGCTGGGCGAAGTTGGGGCCGCCCAGCCGGATCAGCTGGGTGTCCAGGTAGGAGAAGTTGCGGAACTGCAGCAGCGGGTCGTTCGTGAAGTCGATGCCCGGCACCACGTTCGCGGTGTGGAACGCGACCTGTTCGGTTTCGGCGAAGAAGTTGTCCGGGTTGCGGTTCAACACCATCTTCCCCACCGGACGAACCGGAACCTGTTCCTCGGGAATGAGTTTCGTCGCATCGAGAAGATCAAAGTCGAAGTTGAACTCGTCCTGTTCGGCCACGAGCTGGACGCCGAGCTCCCACTCCGGGTACTGGCCCGACTCGATGGCATCCCACAGGTCGCGGCGGTTGTAATCGGGGTCTTTGCCGGCGATCTTCTGGCATTCGTCCCAGACCAGCGAATGCACGCCGAGCCGCGGCTTCCAGTGGAATTTCACGAATGTTCCTTCACCGCGGTCGTTTACCAGCCGGAACGTGTGCACGCCGAAGCCCTGCATCATGCGGTAGCTGCGCGGCAACGATCGATCCGACATCAGCCACATGATGGTGTGCAGCGTCTCGGGTTGCAGCGACACGAAGTCCCACAGGGTGTCATGGGCCGACTGCGCCTGTGGAATCTCGTTGTGCGGCTCGGGTTTCACCGCGTGCACGAAATCGGGGAATTTGATGCCGTCCTGGATGAAGAACACCGGGAAGTTGTTGCCCACCAGGTCGTAATTGCCTTGCTCGGTGTAGAACTTCGTCGCGAAGCCCCGCACGTCGCGCACCGTGTCGGCCGAACCGCGCGACCCGGCCACCGTGGAGAACCGCACGAACACCGGGGTTTGAAGTCCCGGCGACGTCAAGAATTTCGCCGCGGTGTATTGCGCCAACGAGTCGTCGTACGGTTCGAAGTACCCGTAGGCGCCGGCGCCGCGCGCGTGAACTACGCGCTCCGGGATGCGCTCGTGGTCGAAATGGGTGATCTTCTCGCGGGCGTGAAAGTCCTCCAGCAGCGTCGGTCCGCGCTCACCGACGGTCAGCGAATCGTCGGTGTGGTCGACGCGTACGCCCTGCTGAGTCGTCAGGTATCCGGTGTCCCGACGGAACCGTGCGGACTCCAGGTCGCGCTGCTTGGGATTCTGGTCGGTGGCCATGGCTGCCTCTCTGACTGATTTGCTGTGATGGGGACTGATTTGCTGTGATGGGCCGCTCAACGGTGTGGAGTACCACCGCCAAACCGGCGTGAAACCGCTTGAATGCGGCCCGCGTCCGTCGCTGCGAGGGTTGCCTCGCGCCGATCGGGGTAGTCGGCAGGTGATGGCGGTGGCCAACGAAGACGGCAGAAATCGGGTAGCCCGGGGCATGGCGGACAGAGCCGGACCCGGTCTACTCCCCGTACTGGGCTACCGGTTCTCGAGCACGGACCCGCCTTGGAGTGAAGTCCGATGAATGTCCATCCCCCGGCTATCTGGATCGAGCGGGAAACCCGCCAGGCCATACCGATCCTGACGATAGAGGGCGCGCTCGACAGTGCTACCTATCTCACGGTCCGCGACGCCGTGATCACGGCCGCGATCGACGAGCCGCGTGCGGTGGTCGTCGATATCGACCGTTTGCACGCTTCATCCGGTTCAGCCTGGGCGGTGTTCAAAAGCGCTCGTTGGCATGTCAGTGTGTGGCCGGACGTCCCGATACTGCTGGTGTGCGGACAACGCGCGGTGCGTCGGGCGATCGCTGCGGCCGGCGTCAGCCGATATGCGTCGATACATTCCACCCGCAAGCTCGCGCTGGACGCCGTGCGCGATCAATCCTTCAAGGTCCGGCGACGGGCGCGCACCGCGCTTGCGCGATCGTCCGGCAGCATCGACCTTGCGCGAGGTGTGGTCACCGACCGGCTGACCAAATGGGACATCCGCGAGGTGGTCGCGCCCGCGGCCACGGTGGCGACCGTTTTCGTCGAGAACGCGCTCGACCACACCGACAGTGCGCCGGTGTTGATTGTCGAGAGCTATCGAGACACCGTCACCGTCGCGGTCCAGGACGATAGTCCTCGTCTGCCCGGCCGCCGCGAAGATGCCGACCGCGGTGCCGACATCGTCTCCGGACTGGCCATCGTCGCCGCGGTGAGCCGGGCGTGGGGTGCGACGCCGACGTCGTCGGGCAAAACCGTGTGGGCATTGGTCGGTCGGGAAAACCAGCTCTGATCCGTCGCGGGGCGGCGGCGTGCCGCGCACGCGCGTTCAACCAGCAACCGAATCCACCGGACAAAATCCCCGCCACGAAAACGTTGCGGTGATCTTGTTCGTTTCGCGGACGCCCGCAGGTGGTATGCCAACCGATGTTGGGGCGGATGGATGACGAGCGCGGAGGGAATCGCGGTTGAAGATCACCATTGTCAGCGGCGATGACGTGGTCGGGGAGGACCCCGAGCAGCTGGGTGCGGCGCTGGGCGCCCAGGGGCATGACGCGACGGTCTGCCTGCGACAAACCGGGCGACGGCGTGCCAAGGCGGCCGCCGGCGGCTTTCGCTGCATGTCGGTTCCCGTCGGCCCGCGTTCGGTGGCCTCCGCCGTCGACGTGTTGCCCTACGTCGGGGACTGGGCCGCAAAACTCGAGCGCGCCTGGTCGAAGGAGCGGCCCGACGTCGTGCATGCGTACGGATGGCTGGGCGGCTTGGCCGCGCAACTGGCCGCACGACGTCGCCGTGTCCCGGTCGTGCAGACGTTCTTGGGCCTGGCCGCGACGTCGCGTCCCCCCGCGGTGGTCTCGGAGCCAACGAGCGAATGTGAGCGCATCGAGCGGCTGCTGGCGCGGAGCGCGACCTGGGCGACGGGGGAGAGCAGCGCCGAGGTCGACATGCTGGCCCGGCTGCGCCACAGCAGGGCGCGAGTGTCCGCCTTGACGTGCGGCGTGGACGCCGAGCGCTACACCCCAAGCGGTCCGGAAATTGCCCGCAACGGGCTTCAGCGCGTTCTGTGTGTGGCAGCGAATCCGCTGCAGCATAACGGTTTCGATATCGCGATCAGCGCGCTGTACCGGGTTCCCGGCGCCGAGTTGGTCATTGCCGAAACGGACGCGACCAACACCGTGCACGACGACGCGCGAGCCCAGTTGCAGTATCTCGCCAAGGAATTCGGGGTGGCCGACCGAGTCCGCTTCGCGGGCACGGTCGCCGGCAACGATTTGCCGATGTGGATCCGGTCCGCCGACGTCATGGTGTGCACGCCTCGCCGACCGCCGCGTCCCTCGACCGCGTTACAGGCCATGGCCAGCGGTGTGGTGGTGGTCGCCGCGACCGTCGGTGCCCTGGCCGACGTCGTGCTCGACGACATCACCGGCGTCGTGCTGCCGCCGGAAAACCCCGTCGGTCTGGCGGCCGCTTTGAGAAGGCTTCTCGCCCAGAGCTTTCAGTGCGAAAGCATGGGCGCGGCCGGTCGCAGCCGCGCACAGTCACGCTTCGCATGGCAGCGGATTGCGCTCGACGCGCTGAATGTTTACCAAAGCCTGGGGGCACAAGAGCGGGCATCGACGGCTCTGTCATCGACGGCGGCACGGTGATGCAATGACGAGGGTGCCCACGGTCTTTCCGCTGAGCCGGCCATGACTACCGCGACGAGCGGCACCGACAGAAAGCCCCCCGGGGTGGTCGTCGCCTCTGCCCGCGAACCGGCCGTGGCGACATGGACCGAATGCCGTCTCGCCCGTCCAGTGCCCCGAACTGAACCCGAGCAGGAGCTCCACCCGGTCGCGGTGGAATGCAAGCGGTTTCGTGGTACCGACGCGCAAGCGGCGCGCCGGCTTTTCGCCGGCGCTTATCGGCCGGGCTGGCGGATCTCTGAGCTCACCGGCCACTGTGCGGTGTCACATCGGCGCAGGAACACCGGATCGATGACGGTGGACGAGGTGGCGATCCAGGGGCGATTGACGCTCGAGATTCCGGCGGCCGACGCCATCGTCGTGATACAGCCGCGCGCGGGGTCGTTGAGCGTCGCCGGCGGCCCCCCGGCGACCGCGGACTTCCCGATTCTCGTCGCGCACGGCATGTCCTGTGTACTGCACTGCAACGGCGCACGTTTCGACGTGGTTGTCCTCGCGGCGGAAGTGCTGCACACGGTCGCCGCCGAATGGCACACGGCGTTGTCGCAACGGACCCAGTTCCTCAAGCGGCGCCCGCGTTCGCGTGCCGCCGTGCGGGCCTGGCATCGAGCGCTCGATTATGTGTTGACGACGTTGGCCTCTGCCGACACCGCCCGGCAGCCGATGATCGCCGCGGGCATGGCCAGCCTGCTGGCCGGCGCATTGCTCGAATGCTACCCGTCCAATCTGACCGAGCAGGATCCGGCCAGCGACCTCGCGCTGCCCGAAACACTCAAGGAGGCAGTGTCTTTCATTCACCGCCACACCACCGAGGACATCGGCATCAACGATGTCGCAGCCGCGGTGCATTTGACGCCCCGGGCGGTCCAGTACCTGTTCCGCCGCCAGCTCGACACCACACCGACCGAGTACATGCGCCGTGTCCGGCTCCGCCGCGCTCATCAAGAGCTGATCGCGGCGACAACGGGCACCTCGACCGTCACCGAAATCGCCCAGCGGTGGGGATTCGCGCACACCGGGCGGTTCGCCGTGCTGTACCGGCAGACCTACGGCCAAAGCCCCCACAACACGCTGCGGCAACAGACCCCGGCGTGACAGCGGCGCGACGGCCGCGGGTCAACCGCTCGAGCGGTGCAACAGGCGGTTTGCGGCATCGCGGCCGCTGAGGACCGCGCCGGTGGCCGTGGCCGGATTGTCCACGCCGACAGCCTCGCCCGCCAGGTAGAGCCGGTCGCCGATCGGCTGCTGTAGCCGGCGCCGGTCGTCGGGCCCCGAGCCGGGCGGGTGAAACGAATAGGCGCCGAGTGCATACGGATCGACGCTCCAGCTCGATGTCCGGACGTCGGTCAGCGAGATGTCGTCACCGAAGAGCCGGCGAGCGATCGGCAGCGCGCCGGCCAACAGATCCTCGCGCCGGCGCGACTCCACGAATCGGCCGCGGGTACCGCCGTTGAGCGCGACCGCGATCGGGCCCGCGTCGCTTCCCAGGGTGAACCATTGTGACCACAGCCCGTTGTCGGCGCCAAGGTATTGGTAGAAGGCGTTGTCCACCTTCCAGTTTCGTTGATCGAAACGGAAGAAGCTCTTGGACAGGACGCCGAAACCCAGCGCGTTGATTGCCCGCGCATGCCCGTCGGGCAGCGGTGGATCAAACGTGATCGCCCCGGATTTCAGCACGCCGAGGGGAACCGTGACGATCGCGGCCGGCCCCTGGAACGACCCGTCCCTGGTCCGCACGATGACAGCGTCGTCGCGTTGCACGATAGCGGTGACCGGTGTATTGAGCTCGATCGCAAGCCCGTCGGCGAGTAACTTCGGCAGGGCGTCATAGCCGTTGGTGATCACGTCCTGGTCCCCGCCTGCGTAGTCGCCCGTGTCAAAGGTGCCGGCCGACAGCTGATTCGCGTCGGCGGCGTACTCGTCCTCGACCTCGGTGGTGAGGTAGAAAGCCAGTTGGGCCCGATCGGATGCGGAAAGCTTCGCGGCGGTGGCGGCGGCCTCGACGGCGGCGCCCAGACTGCCTGCGTCGCCCTGGCCGCGAGCTCGTTGCACAAACGTGCGCCAGGCGGCGCTGCTGTAGTCCGTCGGGCGCAGTGCGGGATCGGCCACGAGTTCGGCCCACCCGGAATAGTCGGTGGCGACCAGCCGGGCCCCCGCCCGTCGCGCCAGTTCGGTCAGCGGATTGTCCGTCGCGCCGTGGATCCACGACGCGCCCAGCTCCAGCGGCGCGCCCCAGCCGCGGTCGGTCCACACCCTGCCGCCGATGCGGTCGCGGGCTTCGATGACGCGCACCGGCCGGCCCGCGTCGGTAAGGCTGCGTGCGGCGGACAATCCCGCCAGCCCGGCGCCGACGACGAGGACCGCCGTGGTGTCGGTGGCCGGCGGTTCGTCCGGCGTGCGGCCGGTGGCGGCCGGCGGGTGCTCCGGCGCGCACGCGGCCGTCAGCCCGGCGCCGACCACGCCCGTCGTGGCCGCGAGGAACGCCCGCCGCGACAACCAAGACACGGGTCTAAGCGTCTCATAAGAATCGTTTGCCGGATTTCCCAAAACCCAACCCAATGTCGGGATAAGATCTGCTCATCCTTAGCTGCGGCGACGGGGCCGCATTGGAGGGGGGAGCGGTCGATGAGTGCTCGACGAGCGGTACGCGCCATTGACCCCTTCCCCGCACAGCTGCCGCCGAGCACGACCGTGGCGGTACGCGCGGCCGACGGCACCCGGCTGCACGCGGAGGTGTTCGGGCCGCCCGACGGTTATCCGATCGTCTTGACGCACGGCATCACCTGCGCGATCCGCGCGTGGGCACACCAGATCGCCGACCTGGCCGGCGAGTACCGGGTGATCGCTTTCGATCATCGCGGGCACGGCCGAAGTGGCGTGCCGCGGGCCAAGGATTACAGCCTCAAACACCTTGCGTCCGACCTGGATTCGGTGCTGGATGCGACGCTGGCGCCGCATGAGCGGGCGGTGGTGGCCGGCCACTCGATGGGCGGCATCACCATTGCCGCATGGTCGCAGCGCTACCGTCACAAGGTTGCCCGGCGCGCCGACGCCGTC
The DNA here is from genome assembly GCF_025933915.1 of Mycobacterium sp. Taxonomy (GTDB): domain Bacteria; phylum Actinomycetota; class Actinomycetes; order Mycobacteriales; family Mycobacteriaceae; genus Mycobacterium. The sequence goes on along the minus strand of NZ_JAICZA010000044.1, from coordinate 1,959 downwards.
GCGCTGATCAACACCACGACCGGTGACCTGATCCGCAACGTGCAACTGCTCGCGATGCCGCGCGGGTTGGGGCCGGCTCGAGTTCTCGCCGGGCGGGCCTTGATCGGTGCGTTCGGTGGGTTCCCCGTCCCGGGTGCGGCCCGCATCCCGAGCCGCCACGTGGTCGCGATGCTGGCGACCGGGCGCGACGCCGACCCGAGCATCGCCCGGCTCGTCTACGAGCTCTTCGAGAAGACGTCGCCGCTGGGACGGGCCGGATGTGCCAGGGCGCTGGTCGCGGCGGTGGGGTCTCGGTATCTCGACCTGGGCGGGTTGACGGTGCCGACGCTGGTCATCGGCAGCGAACGCGACCGGCTGACACCGATCAGCCAGTCCCGCCGGATCGCCCGTGACGCGCCCAATCTGATCGGGCTTGTGGAGCTGCCCGGGGGGCACTGCTCGATGCTGGAACACCCCCGCGAGGTGAACCGCCAACTGCGCGCGCTGGCCGAAGCGGCGACCCACAACATGGCGGCCGGCCGGATCAGCTCATAGCAGCGCGGTGATCTCGGCGGCCGCGCGCTGGCCGGACCTGATCGCCCCGTCGAGGAACCCGGTCCACTCGTCGGCGGTTTCGGTGCCGGCCCAGTGAATCGGCCCGACCGGCTCGCGTAACCACCGGCCGAACCGAGTCCACGACCCCGGCGGTACCGCTGCGGTCGGGCCGCCGGGCGCGAATTCCTCCGCGCCCCAACGATGGTCGACATAGTCGAGGGGCTTGAGCGCGTCGTCGCCGAAAAGCGTTGCAAAACAACGTAAGGTGTCGCGGCGGCGCTGATCGCCGGGCAGCGAGTCGAACGCGCGGGCATCGACGAAACCCATCAGGATGCCCGGACCGTCCGGGTGCGGGCTGACGTCGAACGTGATGAAAACGGGCCCCTCGTCGGACAGCGCCTGCCCGGAGAATCCGTTGGCCCGCCAGAACGGCGTGGCATAGGCCGCATACGCCTTACTGAGCCGGCCCTGCGGCCAATGCCGGGCGAGTTGCTCGTACTCGGCAGGCAGCGGGGGAGCGAACTCGATCGAGGCGCGATGGGCCGGCGGGATCGCGACGATGACGAATCCGGCCTCGGTTTCGCCGATGTCGGTCGTGACGGTGACGCCCGCCCCGTGGCGCTCGATGCGCCGCACCGGCGCGCCCAGCACCACCCGCGTGTCCAGTTCGGCGGCCGCCGCCTCGGCGATCTGTTGCGTGCCGCCGGGAAAGCGGTCCTGTTGGGCGCCGTCCTCGACGTCGAGCAGCCGGTCCAGGCCGCCGGCGGCGTGCGCGTAGCGCGCGGCGTGCAGCATCGACACGTCGTCGGGTTCACACCCCCAGGTCACCCGTGCCACGATCGCCAGCAGGTCATGCGACGAGGCGGTCGCACGCACCGAGCGCAGCCAGTCGCCGAGCGACAGGCCGTCGAGTTCGCGCGCCCGGCGGGCATCCCACGGGGCCGCCAGCGGGACGCCGCGGGCGATCCTGTCGAATTGCCAGCGCAGCCGGCCGATGTCCAGCAGGCCGGTCAGGGAAAGCTTGGGAATGGTGCCGCGATACGCGTGCGTCCAACCGCGCCAGTGGATCAGGTTTTTGCCGTCGTGGTGCGTCGGAGTGGTTCCGACGTTCAGTTCGGCCGCCATCGCCAACACGGCGTCCTGGGTCGGCCCGACGAAAGTGCCGCCCAGATCGGCCGGCAATCCGGCGACGCTGCCGGTCAGGGACCGCCCGCCGACCCGGTCGCGGCCCTCGAAGACCACCACGTCATGGCCCTGTTGGGTCAGCTCGCGCGCCGCGGCAAGCCCGGCGAAGCCCGCTCCGACCACGACGACGTCGACGATCCGCGGCGGCTTTGACACGCGCTCTAGTGAACCGCATTTCTGCGGTTTGCAGGGCAAAACTGTGAAGCCCGCGAACATCGATTTGTTGCGCGAAATGGCCCG
>NZ_JAICZA010000236.1 GCF_025933915.1 Mycobacterium sp. | reverse complement strand
TGGCCGCTGGTCAGCATCGTGACCCCCTCCTACAATCAGGCATCGTTTCTCGAAGAGACGATCCGGTCGGTCCTGCTCCAGGGCTATCCGAATCTCGAGTATGTCGTCATCGATGGTGGGAGTAGCGACCAGAGTGTTGAGGTCCTCCGCCGGTACGAACCCTGGCTGGAATACTGGGTCAGCGAGCCGGACCGGGGCCAGTCGCATGCGATCAACAAGGGATTCGCGTATGCCACAGGTCAAATCTTCGCCTGGCTTAACTCGGATGACGTCTATGAGCCAGGCGCCCTGCAGCGGATCGCTGCGCACTTCGCGCGGAATCCAGCATGTAAATTGGTATACGGAGATGGATGGTACATCGACCTGGATGGGCAAAAGACTGGCCGATGCGTCTGGATAGAGCCATTTGACCGCCAACGTTACTTGACGTTCAACTCCATCCTGCAACCGGCGGCGTTTTGGCGTCGATCACTGTGGGAAAGCACCGGCCCACTCGACGCCCGTTACCACTACGCGATGGACTGGGAATGGCTGATCCGGGCGACCGAATCAGCCGAGCCGTACTACCTTCCGGTCGAACTGGCGCGCTGGCGCATTGGACCGGAAATCAAGACGCGATCAGGTGGCCGGGCGCGGCGAGCGGAAGTTGCGGAGGTCGCCCGGCGATACGGCGGGATTCGACAGCCAACGTACGTCGTCTATCAGCTCGACCGGCTTGCCTGGACACTGACCGACCGCTTTGAAGGCAGGTTCCTTGGCCAAGGCTTGCAGCGCCTCTCGGCGCCAGTGCGATGGGTTGTGAAAGACAAACTTTGGAAAGGCCGCTATCTATCGTAGTCCGAGCGTGTTGTGAGAGCATGGGGAGGACTGAGTACGTGAAGAGTCGTGTTACGGGGCGCCGTATTCGACTCCTCAAGTTCCGTACCGACCTGTCGAAGCAACGGCATTATCGTCGCTGATCAGTCGTTCGCACCGTATATGGTACTGACCGCTTCATTTCCTGGGATCTTTCGATGCCATTATCAACTGCGGCGCCGCCGTTCTGATGGGATCCGGCACCGGCAAAATGCTGAAAATGGCATCCAGACCGTGCGCTTGCAGATCGATCTCCGCCACGAAGATTCGGCGAGCGAGATCGTAGCGGGCCACGCGCGTTGGCAGATCTCGCCGGAACCCCTTACGCACCCACGATACGTTCTGGCGAACTTTGGTGAGCCGCAGTCGGGAGAATCCGAGCCACACGCTTCCGTTTTCGACGAAGAGACCGCGACACCATCCAAGGAGTGCATCGGGTGGCGCGATCGCATTCAGGTCGATCAACTCTTCGACCCGCAAGGTCTCCGCGTTCGCGATCGCGATGTAACCGTTGACTGTCGTGAAGTAGATGTAACCGTTGTAGAGATGTCCGTCATGTACCCGCTCGAGGCCGATATCGATGCGCTTGCTCGGATCGGTGAGGCAGAGCGCATCGCGCTGCTCAAAGCGCGTCACCCAGAGATCGTCGCCGACGTAGAAGACGTGGTTTGGGTGAGACCGGTGAGGCTTCAGGCTCGTCACGCGACGGTAGTCGATCTGCCTGTCGAAGCGCTCCCAGGAATCCTCACAGAGCGTGTTCCAGATACGCAGAATCTCACCATCCAATGTCAACTCGAGAACCATATCGAGCCCTGAGTTCGCGACCAACAGATGACCGTCGCGCGATGGTCGGACGTGGTGAACATCATTGAAACACGGGAGGGACACGTAGGTCGCGAGCGTGAAATCGGGCAGCGTGTAGACCATCGCCTCGGTCTGGGTGCTCACGTATAGCCTGTCGCCGTCTAGCGTACCGCATTTGAACAGGATGGCTGGATCCTCATCGGCACAGACATTTGGAGGCGAGACGTAGTCGACGCGTCGCTCGACCTGCCCGCCAACGGTGTCGACCTCTACGACCAAGCCCTTTTGGTACTTGTACCAGAATGCTTCCCCTTCAAGCAGGGATCGTGCGTTGCGCTGCTGTCCGCCGGTGACATACAGCCTGGTCATCTCCGTCATCTCCATCCTGCCCGGCCCGGTAAGCCGGTGCTTCCGCCGCTATCCGACACTCTGTGAACGTCGCTGGCTAGACCGGTAGTACCCCGGCATGGTTTCCGTGAGGATTTGCGATATCGAACTCAAACGCGAGTCGCCAGCTATCGTTGGATAGACTCACATCCACCTCCCGACTGTCGCCGCGTTCAGTTCGCTCTCTAGAGTAGGGGCTCGAACTTGACCGCCGGTGAGGCGATCAGATCCGTTGATCTGACGTTGGAGTTCAGTCCATCGGCGTTCGTTCGGTGTACGAGGATCCGTCCCCAGACGCGACCGCACTCCTCTTCGCACCTGGATGCGCGTCTTCGGCTGCATGCGTCGCCATGAGGCAGGTCAGCGGCATCTACGGTGCGGCCGCCACCTCGACATAGTTCAGATTGAAGCCGTTGGTGTTGTCCACGATCTCGAAGGTATGATTTCCCGCTGGCAGGCTGATCGGGGCAGTGGTTATCGTTTGCCACGCCTGCCAGCCACCGGTATTCGGCACGGCGATCGAGCCGCTAATATTGGTTCCGTCCAGTTCCAAGTGCAAGCTCTTGCCGATGTTGGGTGAGGCAACGCGGATGGCGAAGGTGTAGCTTCCGTCGTTGCTAACATTCACGTCATAGGCAAGCCATTCACCGGCCGCGGTCCAGCCAACGTTGTAGCAAGTCGAGCCGGAGGTTGTGGTCGAGTCGGTGCATGTTTGAATGTCAACATCGTCCTGACGGTAAGCGCCCCCGGTGTTTCCGAGGGTCGTGTCGTGGTAACCGACACCCTCGCCGCCGTCGCGGTAGTTCTCCGCCTCGAGCCGTCCTGGTAGCGCTATCGCCGGTGGCGGTGTACCGCCTCCCGCAGAAACGTTGGCCGCGAACTGCGAAGTATTGCCGCTCCCGTCAGTGGCGGTTGCGGTGATCTCATCGCCGGAGTTAACTCCAGTGACCACGATCGCGAACGCACCGCTCGCGTTCGCCGACCCGCTGCCGACAAGCGTTTTGCCTTCACCAGCCGCTCCGATTCCGCCGTCGGCGATGAATACTTCGATCGTGCAGCTTGCGCAGGCCGAGCCGGAGACCGAGGAGAGCGTCGCGCTCGAGATCGTCGGGACACTGATGCCGTTGTTGGCGCCGCTGTCCAGCTTGATACCTGGTCCGGCATTGCCGAAGATCGAGTTCTGGGTGATCGTATTGCCGGAGGCTCCAGTCTCTATTTCGATGCCCGGGCCGGCGTTGTTGGCGATGACGTTGTCCGGCCCAAACGTGTTATTCGTGCCGTAGACCTGCATGCCCGTGCCGTTCGGCATCGCAGTGCCGTCGAGTGACACGCCGATCCGATTGCGTTGGAACGTATTGTGACTGGTGGTGCTGTCGAGCACCACGATGCCAACGTTGCCGCCACCATCGGTGACGTGGTTGTTCATGCCGCCTATGACATTGTCGGTGATGGTGTTGTAGGATACGCCGTCCTTCACCCGAATGCCGTAACGCAGGTTATAGGTGTAGTCGGGCGAACTCGTACCACTCAGGTTGGTACCAATGAAGTTGCCCACGATCTTATTGAGCTCTGTGGTTGCGCCATGCGAAACGTCGATACCGTTGAAGTTGTTTCCAGATGCGACGTTGTGCTGGTATTGCCCGGTGCCGCCGATGAGGTCACCTTCGGTACCGTAGTTCATGTCGACCCCGTGTAGCCAGTTGGCGAGACGTCGAGTGCCGTCCGGGCTGAGACCAATGATGTTGTTCTGAACTACCTCGCTGTTGCTGCTGTTATGCCAGATCCCGATACCGCTGCGGGCGTTGCCAGAAATGACATTGCGGTCAGCCAAATTCGGTCGGCCCACGATGGTGCGTGACGCACCCTGTTCGATCTTGATCCCGTGGGCTTCCGCATCGCCGATAGCAGTCGCGTGGGCCGTCCCGGTAGCGTCGGTGCCGATGAAGTCTCCAACGATGACGTTGCCACTGGCGCCCTTGCCATAGATCCAAAGAGTGCGGTGAAACGCGTAGAATGCGAGTCCCCGAATCACGTTGCCGGCCGAGGTGATCGCGGAGGCATCATATTGATCGTAGCCTCCGCCTTCGACCTGTACCATGATCGCGGCATTGTCGGCCAACGGATCGGTATTGGGTGACGCACCAGGCTGGGTATAGCCATCGATGGTTGTGGGCCCGGTCGTATCCCAGAGTGTGGGCAACTGCGAGTTCAGGTGGATAGTCTGCACGCCGCCACCAGGGATGTTGAAGTTGATCGTGTTCGGCCCCGGTGTATTGTTGGCCTCCGCGATCGCCGCTCGGAGCGTGCATGTGCCGACCGACGTCATGCATACGTTGTTGCCCTTATTGATATCATCCTCGTCGCCGGTCGAGTTGACAACAAAGGTCGACGAGGTGGCTTGAGTAGTGGCTGCCGAGTTCACGCCCGTCGCCGACGAATTAATGCTGCTGTTGGTCGGGCCGTAGTTCGCGGCGACCATCTGTACATCGGCCACATCGATGCAGCCGTCATGGTTGACGTCCAAACGGGGATCGATGCCGGGACCACATGGGTTTCCGCGCGCGCGGAGGTTTTCCCAAGCCATCGCGACTTCCATCACATCAGCATGGGTGACTGTACCGGAACCGGTCGTCGAGAACGGACCAGCCTTCCCCTTGCCGGTGCTCGGCAGCTTCCACCGACCGGGCGGTGAGGCAAAGAACGGACCACTGACAGCTGAACTGGGAGTCTGCGAGATTGAACCGCCCGATCCGACCTGCACTGTGATAGCTGAGCTCGGCACGCCAACAGGGATCGGATTGCCGGCGGCGTCGACAACCTTGACCGCGTCAAACGTGATCGCGAGCGTGCCGGTCTTATTGCCGATAAGTGTGACCGTGCCGAGGCGAACGCTCCCGCCGGCACCGCGGCTATGACGCGGGCTTTTGTTGTCAAGACAGTTGGAGACCGTGCACGAATAAATCCCGACCGCCGCGCCATACGGCGTTTCGACAGCGGCGAGTTGCCCCACGTCGCGACCGAGCGAATGCACGGAATTGGTCGACGTTTCTAGACCGTCGAACTCCGCCGCCGAAGGGTCAAACAGGATACTGGTCTCAAAGGCGGCGACGTCGCTCGCGCCTCGAATCGACAGAGTCAGGGAGATCGGCTCGCCGGGGTTAACCTGCTTCGGTCCATCGATCTGGAATACTGGCATGCGCGGTGCCGCGGAAACGCC
>NZ_JAICZA010000154.1 GCF_025933915.1 Mycobacterium sp. | reverse complement strand
GGTGCCCGGGCGGGGATGCTCGTCGCGTTCCACCCGGCCGTCGGGCGTCGGCACGTCGATCAGGGATCGATCGAAGCGGCGCTCCTCGATGGCCGCGGCGGCGCGGCTTTGGCTCTGCGTGGCGTAGGCATCGACGACCTCGCGGCCGAATCCCTCCAGGGTGGCGATCAGGTCAGCCGAAATACCTTGTGGGACAGTAGGGTACATCGCACGAAGCTCGGGGTTGTTGCCGTCGATCGTCGGGACTCCGGCCGTGACGCCCCACCGCGACATCGACTCGACGCCGCCGGCGATCACCAAATCCTCGCTGCCCGCGGCGATGCCCGCCGCGGCAACGGTGACGGCCTGCTGGCCCGAGCCGCAGAAGCGGCTCAACGTCATCCCGGGAACCGTCTCCGGCCAGCCGGCCAACAGCACCGCCAGCCGGGCGATGTCGTCGCCATGATCCCCGCTGAGGATGCCGTTGCCGGCGATCACGTCATCGACGTCGACCGGATCGAAGTCGGTCCGCTCGCCCAGCGCGGCGAGGCAGCGGGCGAGCAGGGCCTGTGGGTGAACCGCGTGCAGCCCGCCGTCGGGGCGGCCTCGCCCGCGGGGCGTGCGTACCGCGTCGAGAATCCAGGCGTCGATGGCGGACTCCGATCGTCGTGGAGCGGCTCAGGTCACCACCGATCGTAATTCGTCTCTCGGCTATGGAGAACTATCTTCTCCAAATTCGCAAAGCTGTTCTCGTGTTTTATGGGGGCGCGGCTAGGGCTCAGCCGAAGTCGGTGCTGCTGGTGAGCCCTTCCCAGTTGCGGATCTCGCCGGCCCGCGCGTCCGCGACGTAGCGATAGGCGGCCAGCGCGTCGGGACCAAGCAGCAGAAATGCCGGGGGTTCAGGCGATTCGACGGCCGCGATGATCGCGTCGCCCGCCTTCGCGGGGTCGCCGGGCTGGTTGCCGTGCATGGTGTCGTTCTCCTTGCGACGCTGCCCGGCGGTCGCGGCGTAGTCGTCGATGACTGTGGCCGACTGGATCAGCGACCGCCCGGCGAAGTCGGTGCGGAAGGCACCGGGCTCGACGATGGTCACCGAAATACCCAGCGGCGCAAGCTCACCCCGAAGGGACCCGCTCATGCCCTCGATCGCCGCCTTGGCCGCCGAGTAGTAGCCGGATCCCACCGGGGTCAGCTGGGCACCGATCGAGGAGATGTTCACTATCGCGCCGCGGCGGCGGGCCCGCATGTCGGGCAGCACGGCCTTGATCATGGCGACGGTGCCGAAAAAGTGCGTCTCGAACAACGCGCGGACGTCGGCGTCGCCGCCCTCCTCGACCGCGGCGCGATAACCGTAGCCGGCGTTGTTGACCAGCACGTCGATGTGGGCGAACCGTTCTCGTGCCTGCTGCACGGCCGACGCGACCTGGGCGGGTTTGGTGACATCGAGGGCGACCGCGAGCACCCGCTCGGGTGCCGACTCGGCCAGGCCGGCGACCGTGGCGGCGTCACGTGCGGTGACGACGGCGTTGTGGCCGGCCCCGATGACGGCCTCGGCGAGTGCGCGACCGAGTCCGGTCGAACACCCGGTGATGAGCCATGTGGACATGAGAATTCCCGCCTCACTCTCCAAATCGAGGGCCGTCGAATCGATCACGAGTGATGAATTCTGCGACCGGCCGGCGGCGCAACCTGGTCAGCTGCCGCACCGGTTTGCCGAGCGGCACGACGGCGGCGACCGCGTTCAACTCGGGGATGCCCAGCAGCCGGCGGACGCGTTCTTCGGCCGCGATGGCCATCGTCGTGATGGTGCCGCCGTAGCCCTCGCTTCGCGCGGCGAGCAAGATGTTCCAAATCAGCGGATACACCGACGCGCCACCGGCGACGCCGACGCGGTCCAGATGCTGATCGATGGCGGCGACGACGGTCAGGTCGACCGAGACGACAAGGACCACAGGCGCTTTCGCGATCGGGGCCACAAACGTGTCGGGGATCTCCGTCTCATCGATGACCTCTTGCGGCACCCCGCTGGGATAGATTGAATTCCAGGGGTTTTCACCCGCCTGCAGCTGCGCGAAGTAGCGGCGCGCGGCGGGCACACCGAACTCGGCCAGCGCGTGCCGGACCGCTTCGTCGCGGACCACGGTGACGTGGGCCCCCTGCCTGTTGCCCCCGCTGGGAGCGAACCGGGCGTTGTCGAAGATGCGCGCCAGCACCTCGTCGGGCAGGGGGTCGTCGGTGAATTCCCTTGCGGCGAACGTCGTTCGCATCACGTCGTACAGCTGCATGGCGGGGTGGCTCATCAACTGGCCGTCGCGCACCGCTGAAGGCGGAACGTACGCTCGAACCCGGCCGGCTGCGTCGTCAAGGTCACTTCCACCGCACCGCTGGGGGCGATGACGTAGCGCTCCTCGACATCGGGTCCGTCCCGCCCCTCTTCCCAGCGGCCGACCGGCTGACACCCGAGGTCCTCCCGGTCGTAGAGAGCCGGGTCGAACGGAAACAGCACGGGGTCATACGGCGTGACGTCACCGTCGGGGCGCCCGTTGACCAGGCGGCTGCACTCCACGAACCGGAAGTGTCCGATGTTGTGCGCCGCTCGATATTTCCGCTTCACCACGAGCGGGGTTCGCCCGTCGTCGGGGAGCGAGACGTCCTTGCACACAATCGGGTCGAAGACGACCCCCGCACCGGCCTCGGCCTCCCGGAAGACCCCGAAATTTCTCGAGAAGCGTTCGGACACAGCGAAACCCGACTCGTTGTCGAGAAATACGGCAAGACCGATGGCCGTGGCGGCGAAGGGGTGCGGCGAGCGTTTGACCCGCTTCTCGCCGAAGGTGCTGCGCAGCATCCGGGACACCAGCGGGAACCCGCCGGCCCCGCCGACGACGTAAATGCCCGCCACCTCCGAGAGGTCCACGTCCTTGCGGCCGTGCGCCGGGTCGCGCAGAACCCGGTCGAGCAGCGTCATCGTCTGGTCGACGAGCGGCGCGCACGCCTCGTAGACGTCGTCGATGGCACAGGAGAACGGGGGCCGGTCGAGGGGGGAGAGGTCCACCAGAAAGCGGCGCGTCTGCGGCCCGACGGCATCCTTGCGCGCGGCGCATTCTTCGGCCAACAGGTCGCGTGTGGCGGCGTCGATGCCGGGCAGGTCCGCGCCGGCCAGCACCAGCTCGACGATCGCCTCGTCGAAGTCGTCACCGCCGAGGCGTTGGATGCCCTCACTGATGACGACCTCGTTCGCGTGCCCGGTCATCTTCAGCAGCGAGGCGTCGAACGTGCCCCCGCCCAGGTCGTAGATGAGGATGTATTCGCGTTTGGTGGTGATGGTGGAGCGGTATCGGTGGGCGTATTCCAGGCTGGCCGCGGACGGCTCGTTGAGCAGGGCCACGACGCTAAAACCCGCGGCCACGTAGGCGTCCAGTGTCAGGAGGCGCTGCGCGCTCGACGCGTTGGCCGGCACGCTGATCGCGGCTTCGATCGGTTCGCCTGCGGCCAGGGTGGCGTTCGAGTGCCGCTGCAGGTCGGTTCTCAGCTGCGCCAGGAAGCCGGTCAGAAGCTCGGCCAGGCGGTGGTCACGGCCGGCCAGCCGCACCTCGGTCTGCGGCCCGGCGTCGTTGAGCAGGCGTTTGAACGAGCGCAGCACCGACCATCCCGGATCGTGCCGGACGGCGGCGGCGTCGGCGCCGAAGCGCAACTCCCCGGCGCCGTTGGCCGCGACGATCGACGGCCACGTGTCCACGCCGTCGAAGGAGACGACCGGATAGTTGCCTCGGTCGACGGCCGCGACGACGGTGTGGGTGGTGCCGAAGTCGATGCCGACTCTCATCGCGCAAGCTTAGGACCGGGTCGCGGGCTTGGGCACGACCTTTTCGCTCGGCGCGTCCAGCACCTGTTCGGAAGGCTTCGTTTAGTACAGCGCGCGCACGGCATCGATGGTGTCGGCTTCGGCGGGGCCCTTGTCGTCGCGATACCGCACGACGCGAGCGAACCGCAGCGCCAGCCCGCCGGGGTAGCGCGACGATTTCTGCACGCCGTCCAGGGCCACCTCGACCACCTGCTCGGGTCGCACGTGCACGACGTAACCGTCTGTGCCGCCGATGGCCAGTTCGCCGAACCGGGCAGTCTGCCAGTCCAGCATGGCGTCGGTCATGCCCTTGAAAGTCTTTCCCACCATGGTGAATTCGCCGGTGATCGGGTCGCGCGCGCCCAGATGGATATTCGAGAGTTTGCCGTGGCGACGCCCCGATCCCCACTCCACCGCGAGCACCACCAGGTCCAGCGTGTGCACCGGCTTGACCTTCAGCCAGCCCGCGCCGCGGCGACCCGCCTGATACGGCGCGCCCGGCGCCTTCGCCAGCACGCCCTCGTGACCGGCGGCCAGCGTCGCGTCCAGGAACCCGCGCGCTTCGACCGGGTCGGAGGTGAGCAGCCGATCGACGCGCTGCGCGGGCGGGACCAACGCGTCCAGGGCGGCCAGCCGGTCGGTGGTCGGCGCGTCGAGCAGGTCAACGCCGTCGCGGTGCAGGATGTCGAAGAAGAACACCGAAAGTGGCTGCGCGGCAACGGCTGCGGCGACATCGACCGAGCGGCCGAATCGCGACGCGGTGACCTGGAAGCGCTGTGGCCGGTTGTCCGGCCGCAGCGCGATCGCCTCGCCGTCGGCGATGAGGTCGTCGACCGGCAGTGCCAGCGTCGCCTGCACCACTTCGGGCAGCCGGGCGGTGACGTCGTCGAGGGTTCTGGTGTAGACGGTGACCTCGTCACCGGCGCGGTGAATCTGTACTCGCGCCCCGTCCAGCTTGGCTTCGAAAATCGCCTGCCCGCCGTGGCGTTCGATCGCGTCGGCCACACTCGTCGCGGTCTGGGCCAGCATCGGGCCGACCGGCCGGCCGACCCGCAGGGTGAAGGCGTCCAGGGCGGCCGCGGAGCCGGACAAGGGGCCGGACAGCGCCGCCGCGGCCACCGCCGGCAGATCCCCGCCCAGCATCGCGGCCCGCTGCACCACGGCGGCGGGGATGCCGGCGGCGCTGGCCACGGCGTCGGCCATGATCCCGGCCAGCGCGCCCTGGCGCAGTTCGCCGCCCAGCAGCCGGACCAGAAACGTCTGCTCGGTTTCGGTGGCGGCGGCGAACAAGGCGGCCAGGAGTGCGGCGCGGCGAGCCTGTGCGCCTTTGCCGGCCACGGCGCCGATCTCGGAGAAGGTGGCGTCGACGCCGCCGACGGTCAGCGTGGCGTCGCGGGCCGGCGGCGGGCGCGAGCGCAACGCCGCCCAACCGACGCCGATTTGACGTTGCCGCAACTCGCCGGAAAGCCAGGACACGACGATCGTGACCAGGGTGGCGTCGGGTGCGGCCCGCCCCAGCAGGTCGGCGATATGGGCGACCTTTTTCAGCCGCGACGACGTGCTCCCGACGTCGATTGACGTCGTTGCCACGTCGAGAAGGAGCACGTTTGCCAGCTTGGCATGGCTCGGTGACAACCGCCCGGAGCGGACACGCTAGCGTGCCTACGTAACGTTACAGATTGCATGGAATCTGACAAGCCTAAAAATGGGAGGTCCGGATGGAGATCAACGGGAAGAAGGTCGTCGTCATCGGCGGCGCGTCGGGAATGGGTCGTGCCAGCGCCGAACTGCTGCACGAACGCGGCGCGGACGTCGCGGTGCTCGACCGCGAGGGCTCCGACGGTAAGACGGTTGCCGAAGGCATCGGCGGTACCTTCTACCCCGTCGACGTCACCGACTTCACCGGCACCGAGGAGACGCTGCAGGCCGCGGTCGACAAGCTCGGCGGCCTGCATGTCGTGATCACCACCGCGGGTGGCGGTATCGCCAAGCGGACGCTGACCAAGTCCGGCCCGCACGACCTCGAATCCTTCCAGTCGGTGATCGACCTCAACCTGATCGCCACCTTCAACATCAGCCGGCTGGCCGCCGCACACATGGCCAAGAACGAGCCCGAGGACCCCGACACCGGGGAGCGCGGCGTCATCATCAACACCGCTTCGATCGCGGCCTTCGAAGGTCAAATCGGGCAGGTCGCCTACACCGCCGCCAAGGCGGGGATCGCCGGCATGTGCCTGACCATGGCCCGTGACCTGGGCTCGGTGGGCATCAGGGTGCTGGGGATCGCCCCGAGCCTCTTCGCGACGGGTCTGACCCAGGGCATTCCGGACGAATTCGCGGCGGCGCTGACCAAGGACGCGGCCTTCCCGAAGCGCCTGGGCCGTCCCGAGGAGTACGCCAAGCTGGTGGCCGCCATCGTGGACAACCCGATGCTCAACGGCCAATGCCTGCGGCTGGACGCCGGGCAGCGGTTCGCGCCCAAGTAGACGCCCCCCGGTTGGGGCCCTCCCCGTATTAAGTACACTCTTTAGGCAGCCGCCCCGCTTCCCCTCGAAGCGGGGCAGGCACCCAGCTTCGGCTCCGCGGACCGCGCAGCGGTCAGAGGGGGAGCGGGGCGATCACACCCGGCTGGCATGCGGCGCGAGGAGGGCCCTCATGGGTATCGCACTAACCGACGACCATCGTGAACTCGCCGACGTGGCTCGCGGGTTCTTGACCGCGCAAAAGGCGCGCTGGGCCGCGCGCTCGCTGCTCGACGCCTCCGACGAACCGCGCCCCGGATTCTGGCAGAACCTGGTCGAGTTGGGGTGGCTCGGCCTGCACGTCGATGAGGAGTACGGCGGCTCAGGGTTCGGGCTCCCCGAACTCGTGGTCGTGATCGAAGAACTCGGTCGCGCGGTGGCGCCGGGACCGTTCGTGCCCACCGTGATCGCCTCCGCGGTGATCGCCAAAATCGGTACGGCCGAACAGAAGTCGCGGCTGCTGCCCGGCCTGGTCGACGGAACCGTCACCGCGGGCACCGGCCTGGACGGCCAGGTACGGATCGCCGACGGCGTCGCCGATGGTGAGGCCGGAATCGTGCTGGGTGCCGGGCTTGCCGAGCTGCTGCTGATCGCCGCGGGCGACGACGTGCTGGTGCTCGAGCGCGACCGCGAGGGTGTCTCGGTCGAGGTGCCGGAAAACTTCGATCCGACACGGCGATCCGGGCGGGTTCGTCTGCAGAACGTGCGGGTGTCCGACGCCGACATCCTGGCAGGGGCGCGGCAATCGGCACTGGCCCTGGCGCGAACCTTGCTGGCCGCCGAGGCGGTGGGCGGTGCGTCGGACTGCGTCGACGCCGCCGTCGACTACGCGAAGGTGCGGCAGCAATTCGGGCGCACCATCGCCACATTCCAAGCGGTCAAGCATCACTGCGCGAACATGCTCGTTGGCGCCGAGTCCGGGATCGCCGCCGTCTGGGACGCCGCACGCGCGGCGGGCGAGGACACCTCGGCGGACGAGGCGCAATTCCGTCTCATCGCCGCGGTGGCCGCGGCGCTGGCGTTCCCCGCCTACGTCCGCAACGCCGAACTCAACATCCAGGTGCACGGGGGCATCGGATTCACCTGGGAACACGACGCGCATCTGCACCTGCGTCGCGCGGTGGTGACCACGGCACTGTTCGGCGGCGACGCACCGGCCGCCGACGTCTTCGAGCGGACCGCCGCCGGCGCCGTCCGCGAAAACAGCCTCGACCTGCCGCCCGAGGCCGAGGAACTGCGCACCAGCGTCCGCGCCGACGCCACCGCGATCGCCGCCCTGGACAAGGAGGCCCAGCGCGACAAGCTGATCGAGACCGGCTACGTGATGCCGCACTGGCCCAAGCCGTGGGGGCGCGCGGCCGACGCGGTCGAGCAACTGGTGATCGAGGAGGAGTTCCGCGCGGCCGGAATCAAGCGGCCCGACTACGGGATCACCGGCTGGGTAATCCTGACCCTCATCCAGCACGGAACGCCTTGGCAGATCGAACGATTCGTGGAGAAGGCGCTGCGCAAGGACGAGATCTGGTGCCAGCTGTTCTCCGAGCCCGACGCCGGCTCCGACGCTGCCTCCATCAAAACGCGCGCCACCCGGGTGGAGGGTGGCTGGAAGATCAACGGCCAGAAGGTGTGGACCAGCGGTGCGCACTACTGCGCGCGCGGCCTGGCCACGGTGCGCACCGATCCCGACGCCCCCAAGCATGCCGGCATCACCACGGTGATCGTCGACATGAAGGCGCCCGAGGTCGAGGTACGCCCGCTGCGACAGATCACCGGCGGTTCGGACTTCAACGAGGTGTTCTTCAACGACCTGTTCGTGCCCGACGAAGATGTCGTCGGAACGCCCAACTCCGGTTGGACGGTCGCACGCGCGACGCTGGGCAACGAGCGGGTCAGCATCGGCGGCAGCGGGTCGTTCTACGAAGGGCTGGCCGCGCAACTGGTGCAGCTGACCCAGGAACGACCGGATCGGTTGGCGGGCGGGCAAATTCGGGTGGGGACATACCTCGCCGGGGAAACCGCACTGCGGCTACTGAACCTGCGGCGCGTCGCGCGCAGCGTCGAGGGCGCGGGCCCGGGCCCGGAGGGCAACGTCACCAAGCTGAAGCTGGCCGATCACATGGTGGAAGGCGCCGCGATCATGGCGGCGCTGCTGGGCCCCGAGGTCGCACTGCTCGACGGGCCGGGCGCCCTGGCCGGCCGGCTGATGATGGGAGCCCGCGGCATGGCGATCGCCGGCGGCACCTCGGAGGTGACCCGCAATCAGATCGCCGAGCGGATTCTCGGCATGCCGCGCGACCCGCTGATCAACTAACCTCTGCGTCTGCTCGCGCCAATCAAGCCGGCGCGAACTGCGGTGCGCCGGCGCTACCCCGCTCCGGGCGGAGCGCGACCGGCATCCCGCAGGTCACCGAATCCGGTTCGCAGTCAACGATATTGGCCGCCACCCGGAGACCGCTCTGTTCGGCGAGTTCGACGATGGCGATGACGTAAGGGGTGGGGATCTCCGGGTTGTACGGGTGGTGGTTGACCGTGTAGGTGAACACCGTGCCGCGCCCGGAGACCTCCCGTGCGACCAGCGATCCCCCGCACTCGCGGCATTCGCCGCTCGCCGGATGCACCCAGCGCGCACAGTCGTCGCAGTACTCGATGAGCAGCGGCCCGTCTGACACGACGAATACAGTACACTCTATTGATTCGACGCGGCGACGGTGTGGTCTGACGGGCGGTGTGCATGACGCATTTCGAAAAAGACGCGATCTTGTCCGGCATCGGGATCTCCCGGATCGGCCGTCGCACCGGCATTCCGGGCGTGGAGCTGACGATGGAGGCGGTGCGTGCCGCCATCGAAGACGCGGGATTGACCTCGACCGACATCGACGGCATCGCGACGCTGGGCGACACACCCGCCGAAGACGTCAACGCCCAGCTGGGCATCGAGGCCGCGGACTGCGGGTCTGGGTTCGGCACCGGCGGCCTGCTTTCCCCGGTGATGTCGGCATGTCGCGCGGTCGCCGAACGCCGCGCCCGGCACGTGGTGGTGTACCGGACGATCCAAATGCTCGGCGGCACCGTCCCGGTCAAGCAGGACGAGAACGCCCCCGCCCCGCCGCTGGCGCGGATGTTCGAGACACCCGAAGGTGAGCCGAAGCCCGCCGTCGGCGCGATGGATGACGTCAACGATCTGGTGGCGGCCCACGCCTACTCCGCCGCCAACTGGCTGGCGCTCAATTGCCGTCGCCACATGGAGCTGTACGGGACCACCAAAGAGCAGCTCGGGTGGGTGGCGCTCAACGGCAGGCGCAACGCCGCGCTGAATTCCCGTGCGGTGTACCGCGACCCGATGACGATGGCCGACTACCTGGGCGCGCGACTGGTATCCACCCCGCTGGGGCTGCTGGACTGCGATGTGCCGATCGATGGCTCGATCGCGGTGGTGGTGTCCCGTGCGGAGTACGCCGCCGACTGTCCGCACCGCGCAGTGAAAGTGGAGGCGATCGGCGGATCCGACGGCGCCGGTGGCTGGTTTCACCGCGACGACTATCCGAAGATGGCGATGTCGGATGCCGCGGCGCAGATGTGGTCGCGGACGGAGCTGAAGCCGGCCGACCTCGACGTCGCCCAGTTGTACGACGGATTCACGTTTCTCACGCTGGCATGGCTGGAAGCTCTCGGGGTGTGCGGCGACGGCGAGGCCGGACCGTTCGTCGACGGCGGGGCGCGGATCGCCCGAGACGGCGTGCTGCCGCTGAACACCTACGGCGGTCAACTGTCGGCGGGGCGCATGCATGGCTACTGGGCGTTGCACGAAGGATGCCTGCAATTGCGCGGTGACGCGGGGGAGCGGCAGGTGTCGCGCCGCCCGGAAGTCGGTGTGGTGTCCGTCGGCGGGGGGCCCGTCGCGGGGTGCATGCTGCTCACCTGTTGAGCCAGAGCGTGGTTGAGCTCAAATGAGTGGGGAGCCGAAAACCGGCCACGCGGACAAGCTGGCTTCGATCCTCGCGCGGGACATCGAAGCGGATATCGTCCGCCGCGGTTGGGCCGTCGGCGAGTCGCTGGGATCCGAACTCGCTCTGCAACAGCGCTTCGGTGTGAGCCGGTCGGTGCTGCGCGAGGCCGTTCGCCTGGTCGAACACCACCAGGTCGCCCGGATGCGCCGCGGCCCCAACGGGGGCTTGTACATCTGTGAGCCGGACGCCGGGCCCGCCACCCGCGCCGTCGTCATCTATCTCGAATACCTGGGCACCACACTGGGCGACCTGCTCAACGCGCGTCTCGTGCTCGAGCCGTTGGCGGCTTCGCTCGCCGCCGAGCGCATCGACGAAGCCGGGATCGCGCGGCTGCGAGCGGTGTTGGACGCCGAGGAACAGTGGAAGCCCGGTCTACCGGCTCCGCGCGACGAGTTCCACATGGCGCTGGCCGAGCAATCCAAAAACCCGGTGCTGCAACTGTTTATCAACGTCCTGATGAGACTCACCACGCGCTACGCGTTGGCGTCGCGAACGGACTCGGCGACCGAGGCCATCGAGGCGGTCGATCACCTGCACGCCCACCACTCCAAGATCGTCGCGGCCGTCACGGCCGGTGATTCGGCGCGTGCCAAGACGCTGTCCGAGCGGCACGTCGAGGCGGTCACCGCCTGGCTGCAGCAGCATCACCCCGGCGACAAGAGCCGGGGACGCAAGCGGCGGCGCCGGCTCGATGTCGAGGCGCCGCGGGGCAAGCTCGCCGAACTGCTGGCCGTCACCATCGGTGACGACATCGCCGCCAGCGGCTGGCACGTGGGGTCGGTTTTCGGCACCGAGACGGCCCTGCTGGAGCGCTACCGGGTGAGCCGCGCGGTGCTCCGCGAGGCGGT
>NZ_JAICZA010000240.1 GCF_025933915.1 Mycobacterium sp. | reverse complement strand
CCCAGCAGGCACCGCTGCAACAGGCCCCGACCCAGCAGGCGCCGCTACAGCAGGTGCCGACACAGCAGGCGCCCCTGCAGCAAGTCCCGACGCAACAGGCCCCGTTGCAGCAGCTGCCCGCCCAGCAGGCGCCGTTGCAGCCGGCCGGCGCCGGTCTCACGCGGTAATTTCCCGGCCGTTCCCGGTCGTCCGACACCCGCCGCTTGCTCCCCCGCCGCCCGGCGCGGAAACGTGCGGAAACGTTCAGTGACCCGCTGAACGGCCTTCCCGCGGCGCGCGGTCAGGAGCGAGTGGCGGGTTTTGGGTAAATTAGCGGTCGATCATGCAGACCCTGACACGCTCTCCTTCACCGGTCGCCCCCGCCGATCCGGGCACTGCGGGGGCGCGTACCAAGGCGACGCGGGGGTTCTATCGCTACGACCTCGACGGCCTGCGGGGCATCGCGATCGCCTTGGTCGCCGTGTTCCACGTCTGGTTCGGCCGGGTCTCCGGCGGCGTCGACGTGTTCTTGGCGCTGTCCGGATTCTTCTTCGGCGGCAAGATCATTCGGGCCGCGTTGAACCCGGCGGTTACCCTGTCGCCGGTGGCGGAGGTGACCCGGCTCGTCCGTCGCCTCGTTCCGGCCTTGGTCGTCGTGCTGGCGGGTTGCGCGGCGCTCACCATCCTGGTTCAGCCGGAGACCCGCTGGGAGACCTTCGCCGACCAAAGCCTGGCCAGCCTCGGCTACTACCAGAACTGGGAGTTGGCCAACACCGCCTCCGACTACCTGCGGGCGGGCGAGGCCGTCAGCCCGCTGCAGCACATCTGGTCGATGTCGGTGCAGGGCCAGTTTTACGTCAGCTTCCTGATATTGATCGCCGGCCTGGCCTACCTGTTCGGGCGTGCGCCGGGCACCCGGCCGCGGACCGTGTTCGTGGTGGCGCTGAGCGCATTGACGGTGGCATCGTTCGTCTACGCGATCGTCGCGCATCAGGAGAATCAGACGGCCGCCTATTACGACAGCTTCGCTCGGGGATGGGAGTTGTTGCTGGGAGCGCTGGTCGGCGCGCTGGTCCCCCGCATCCGCTGGCCCATGTGGTTGCGCACGGTGTTGGCGACGGTCGCGCTGGGCGCCGTGCTGTCCTGCGGGGCGCTGATCGACGGCGTGCGGGAGTTCCCCGGCCCGTGGGCCCTGGTGCCGGTCGGCGCCGCCATGCTGCTGATCCTCGTCGGAGCCGGCCTGACGGGCGATCGTGGCGCCGACGGCCGATTGCCACTGCCTAATCGGCTGCTGGCGACGCGCCCGCTCGTCGAGCTGGGCGCCATGGCGTATTCGCTTTACCTCTGGCACTGGCCCCTGCTGATCTTCTGGCTGTCCTACAGCGGCCATAAGCACGCCACCTTCATCGAAGGCGCGGTGCTGCTGCTGGTTTCCGGTGCGCTGGCGTATCTGACCAACCGGCTCGTCGAGGACCCGCTGCGCTACCGCGCATCCTCGAAACCGGCCCCCCGGCCGACGGCGCCGACGACCGCGTGGCTGACCCGCCTGCCGAAGCCGACGCTGGTGCTGGGATCGGCGGTCGTGCTGCTCGGCGTGACCCTGGCCGCAACGTCGTTCACGTGGCGTCAGCACGTCACGGTGTTGCGGGCGGCCGGCACGGAGCTCAGCGTCCTCAACCCGCAGGACTACCCCGGCGCGCGCGCCCTGACCGAACACGTGCGGGTGCCGGCGTTGCCGATGCGGCCCACCGTCTTGGAGGTCAAGAAAGACCTGCCGGCCTCGACCAAGGACGGTTGCATCAGCGACTTCGTCAACCCGGCGGTGGTCAACTGCACCTACGGCGATGCGGCCGCCGAGCGGACGATCGCGCTGGCGGGCGGGTCGCATGCCGAGCATTGGCTGCCCGCGCTGGACATTCTGGGCAACCTGCATCACTTCAAGGTCGTGACATATCTCAAGATGGGCTGCCCGCTGTCGACCGAGCAGGTCCCGCTGATCATGGGCAACAACGCCGCCTACCCGCAGTGCCGCGAGTGGGTGCAGGAGACGATGACCAAACTGGTCACCGACCGGCCCGACTATGTCTTCACCACCACCACCCGGCCGTGGAACATCAAGACCGGCGACGTGATGCCCGCCACCTATATCGGGATCTGGCAAACGTTGTCCGACAACAACATTCCCATCCTCGGGATGCGAGACACCCCGTGGCTGGTGAAGAACGGCCAGCCGTTCGACCCGGCGGATTGCCTGGCCAAACGGGGCGCCACCACGCAGTCATGCGCGATCAAGCGGTCCGACCTGCTCTCCGACCACAACCAGACACTCGACTTCGTCACCCAGTTCCCCCAGCTCAAGGTGCTCGACATGTCGGACGCGATCTGCCGCACCGACGTCTGCCGACCGGTCGAGGGGAACATCCTGGTCTATCACGGTGCCCACCACCTGTCCCCCACGTACGTGCGGACCATGGCAGCTGAGCTGGGCCGCCAGATCGCCGAGAACACCGGCTGGTGGTGAGCGCCTTCGCGGACGGCCGTCACGTTCGTGAGCGCCCTGCGGCGCGGATAAGGTCGAAAGGTGCCAACCAACAATCCCGCTTCAGAATCAGGCGGTAATCAACAACCCAAACTCGCGACCGTCTGGCCGGGAAACCCCTATCCGCTCGGAGCGTCCTACGACGGCGCAGGCACCAACTTCTCTCTGTTCTCCGAAATCGCCGAAAAGGTCGAGCTGTGTCTGATCGACCACCGAGGCGACGAGTCACGGATTCCCTTGGAGGAGGTGGACGGATATGTCTGGCACGCGTATCTACCGAACATCAACCCGGGCCAGCGCTACGGGTTTCGCGTCTACGGCCCCTTCGACCCGGCTGCCGGTCACCGCTGTGATCCCAGCAAGCTGTTGCTCGACCCGTACGGGAAGGCTTTTCACGGCGATTTCACGTTCGGCCAGGCGCTGTTCTCCTACGACCTGAAGGCTGTCGAGCCGGAGGGCCCCAACGCCGACGGGACCGACCCCGGAACCCCGCCCATGATCGACTCGCTGGGCCACACCATGACCAGCGCGGTGAGCAATCCGTTTTTCGACTGGGGATCCGACCGGGCGCCGCTGACCCCGTACCACGAAACGGTCATCTACGAGGCGCATGTCAAGGGCATGACCCAGAACCATCCCAGCGTCCCCGAGGAGCTCCGGGGGACCTATGCCGGCCTCGGCCACCCGGCGGTCATCGACCATCTCCAGTCACTCAGCGTCACCGCCATCGAGCTGATGCCGGTCCACCAGTTCATGCACGACTCGCGTCTACTGGACCTGGGGTTGCGAAATTACTGGGGCTACAACACGTTCGGGTTCTTCGCCCCGCACAACCAATACGCGGCCAACCGTAACTCGAGCGTCGCCGAATTCAAGTCCATGGTGCGCAGCTTCCACGAGGCGGGCATCGAGGTGATCCTCGACGTGGTGTACAACCACACCGCCGAGGGCAACCACCTCGGCCCGACCATCAACTTCCGCGGCATCGACAACGCCGCGTACTACCGCCTCGTCGACACCGACCTGCGGTTGTACAAGGACTACACGGGCACCGGCAACAGCCTCAACCCACGCCACCCGCACGTGCTGCAGCTGATCATGGACTCGCTGCGCTACTGGGTCTCCGAGATGCACGTAGACGGATTCCGCTTCGACCTGGCCGCGACGCTGGCCCGCGAACTGCACGACGTCGACCGATTGAGCGCGTTCTTCGATCTGGTGCAGCAGGATCCGATCGTCAGCCAGGTCAAATTGATCGCCGAACCGTGGGATGTCGGCGAGGGCGGTTATCAAGTCGGAAATTTCCCGGGTTTGTGGACCGAATGGAACGGGAAGTATCGCGATACTGTGCGCGATTACTGGCGGGGCGAGCCCGCAACCCTGGGTGAGTTCGCCTCCCGGCTGACCGGGTCGTCGGACCTGTACGAGGCGACCGGCCGGCGCCCCAGCGCCAGCATCAACTTCGTCACCGCGCACGACGGATTCACACTGGCCGACCTGGTGTCCTACAACGAAAAGCACAACATGGCCAACGGGGAGGACAACCGGGACGGGGAAAGCCACAACCGATCGTGGAACTGCGGCGTCGAAGGCCCGACCGACGACCCCGACATCACCGAGCTGCGCCGCCGCCAGATGCGCAACTTCTGGGCGACCCTGATGCTCAGCCAGGGCACGCCGATGATCGCCCACGGTGACGAGCTGGGTCGCACCCAGAACGGCAACAACAACGTCTACTGCCAGGACTCCGAATTATCTTGGATGGACTGGTCTTTGGTGGACAAGAACTCGGATCTGTTGGCGTTCGCGCGCAAGGTGACCACACTGCGCAAGAAACATCCGGTGTTTCGCCGGCGGCGTTTTTTCGAGGGCGGGCCGATCAGGACGGGCGACGAAGTCCGCGATATCGCCTGGCTGAACCCCAGTAGCCGGGAGATGACGCACGAGGATTGGGGCGAAAGTTTTCACAAGTGCGTGGCCGTTTTTCTCAACGGTGACGCCATCAGCGCGCCCAATGCCCGCGGGGAGCGAGTGGTCGACGACTCATTCCTGTTGTGTTTCAACGCCGGCGACGAACCGGTGGAGTTCTCGATGCCGCCCGACGACTATGCCCAGGAGTGGACGGTGGAGCTGGACACCAACGAAGCGGCGGGCCTCAAGGAGGGAGCCGATCAGGTGGTGACCGCCGAGGAGAAGGTGTCGCTGCCGTCGCGCTCGCTGCTCGTCTTGCGTAAGACTTTGTGACGCATGGATTTACCCATCCTGTCCACCTACCGGCTGCAGTTGCGTGGTGAATCGAGTGGCTCCGCGTTCACCTTCGCCGACGCGGAAAACCTGCTGGACTACCTGAACGACCTCGGGGTGACGCACCTGTACCTGTCCCCGATCATGACCGCGACCACCGGGTCGAGCCACGGCTACGACGTCACCGACCCCACGACGGTGTCCCCTGAGCTCGGCGGCCGTGACGGCCTGGCCCGGCTGTCGGCGGCGGCCCGGGCGCGTGG
>NZ_JAICZA010000207.1 GCF_025933915.1 Mycobacterium sp. | reverse complement strand
TATCCCGCCATCCACCACCTGACCAGCCCGCTGCGCAAGGCGGCAGCGGCGGCGGGAAAGCCGGACTACGTACACCTGTGGGCGGGCACCGGTTTTCGCCACGCCACCGCCGAGCCCGCGACCGACATTCTGCGTCGGCTGGCGTCCGACCTGTGACAGTTCAGTATTCGAAGCGGTTGAGCACGTCGTAATTGCGCCCGCCCATCGCCCACGTCACCCTGTAGATCAAGCGCACCGCGGCCGACGGGATCTGCCCGTAACCGGCCAGCGCGGGCGTCTGCTCGAGAAACCGCAGCCGGGGATGCCAGGCCGCAACCTGGCGCGCATCCCGGATGCCCCAGGCGATGATGCCTCTCGTGAAGACCTTGGACAGCAGGGGCGCCAGGGCCGAGAGCGTATCGAAATGCATTTCGCCGCCGGGGAATCGGTCGATCACACGCTGCAGCAGCCGCCGAACCTCCTCCTCACGCAGGTACATCAGCAGGCCCTCGGCAACGACCAGGGTGGGACGCCCGGTGGGGACGTCGTCCAGCCACTGCGGCTCGGTCACCGACGAGCCGATCATCCGGTAGCGCTCGGTGTCGTCGTAGAGGCGTCGCCGTAGCCCGATGACCCTGGGCTGATCGACATCGAACCACGAAACCGACGGCGGTACGGCAAGCCGGAACGCTCTGCCGTCGAGGCCGCAACCCAGATGCAGCACGACGGTATCGGGATGACGGGCAAGGAAATCAGCGCACCAGTCGTCGAACTTCTTGGCGCGCAAGGCAACCAGGTATTGGTTCGAGGCGGGCATCGTACTCCGGTGCATTCGCTTGAAGTCATAGTCGATCCGGTCCACCGCTTCCGCGGCCGCACTGTCCCCCAGAATCGGCCGTTCCGAACGGCTTTCGCACGCCCGCAGATACAGCGTGACGAGGTTCGTCCATTCCACCGAGCCCCA
Source organism: Mycobacterium sp. (assembly GCF_025933915.1). Classification (GTDB taxonomy): domain Bacteria; phylum Actinomycetota; class Actinomycetes; order Mycobacteriales; family Mycobacteriaceae; genus Mycobacterium. The sequence goes on along the minus strand of NZ_JAICZA010000207.1, from coordinate 5,434 downwards.
GGCAACCGAGGTGAAGTCGACCTTGTCCGTCGCAGTCATGGCTGTCTCCTCTTCGCCCGGTATTCGGTCCACATTTCCATCAGCTGATCGCGGTAGGCCTGCGTGCAGAACTCGCAGAAGTCGCGGAAGTCCTCGACGCGCTGCCGCTGTTCGGCGCGGTCCTCACCCAACACGGACAGCGCGAACTCGGCGGGCTCGATCCCCCGCCGCATCAGCGACAGCTGCGTTTCCAGCACGCTGGTGAACCCGCCCGGCGTGACCCGGTAGAGGTGTTGACGGTTCGGGCTCGGCAACCGCTCCACCATGCCACCCTCCAGCAGCTGCCGGGCGACAGTGCTGATTGACGCCTTGCTCACCGATAACGCGGCGGCCAGCTCGGTCAGCGACTGCTGCGGCGGATCGCAGATCAGCAGCCACCCGTACACCCGGCCCATGGTGCGGGTGGCGCCGAGCAGCTCGAAGAACAGCCCCAGGCGGTCGACGAACTCGGCCTCTTCCGGCGACATAAACCCCCACTAGTTCGTTCAGTACATACTAAACGTAACTTACATGGAGCGGGCGCGGTTCGAGGAAGGGTGATCACGGCCCGACGTGGGGGCGTGTGCGCACTGCGCTCACCGTGCGGACCGGCGCCCGTTCGCGGATTGCGGTGTCAGAACGCCTCGGGGTCCCGCTGCACCTCGACCGGCACCGGGTGCCGATACAGGCGGGATGCGTTCTCCCAGCTGAATTTACGGACGACGTCGGGCGGCAGGTCACCGATTTGTTCGTGGATGGTTTGTTGGGTGTGCGGCCACGTCGAATCGCAATGCGGGTAGTCGGCTTCGAGCATGATGTTGTCGACACCTATCCGGTCCCGCTGCACGAACGACGACTTGTCTTCGACCGCGCAGAACCAAAAGTTGCGGATCAGCACCTCCGCGGGGGTCAATCGCTCACCGAGCGCCTGCCAGGTGCCGTACATGGCGTGATAGCTGAGCATATGGTCGAGGCGGTCGAGCAGCCCTGCGACCCAGCCGATACCGCCTTCGGACAGGCAGATCTTCAGGTCGGGGAACCTGCTGGGCAGTCCCGAATACAACCAGTCGACCGCCGCGGAGATGGCATAGGCGAAAAAGAGCACCCCCTGCACGTCCGGTGGCGCGTCCGCGGTGGTGGACGGCGACGACCCCGACGATCCGATGTGCAGGTTCACCACGGTGCCGGTCTCGGCGCATGCGGCCATCATCGGATCCCAGTGGTCGGTGTGAATGCTCGGCAGCCCCAGCATCGCCGGGTTCTCGCTGAACGTCACCGCGTGAAAGCCACGTTCGGCGTTCTCGTAGATCATCTTGGCGCCGAGTTCGGGGTCGAGCAGCCACGGCAATTGGCATCCGATGATGCGGTCGGGATACGTGCCCGCCCAGACATCGAAATGCCAGTCGTTCCAGGCCCGTACGGAGGCCAGCGCCAGGTCGCGGTCGCTGGTCACTTGCTGCAGCCGTTGCCCGGCGAAGCCCGGGAGGAACGAGGGGAAGTTGAGCGAGGCATAGATCCCGTTGAGATCCATATCCTTGACGCGCTCATGGATATCCCAAGCACCCCTGCGCATTTCGTCGAATCGGACGGGCTCGAACCCGTACTCCGCCACCGGCCGGCCCACCACCGCGTTGAAGCCGACGTTGGGCAGTTCTCGGCCGTCATACACCCAGGTCTGTCCCCCGGTGTCGGTGTCCACGACTTTGGGCGCCCGGTCGGCGAACTTTCGGGGCAGGCGACCGGTGAAGGTGTCCGGGGGTTCGACGATGTGATCGTCCACCGAGATCACCGTGTAGCGGCGCGGCGCCCGGGGTGGATCCGGCAGCAAGGTGACCGAACGCTCGGCGCCGGTTTTCGCCGTGGTGAAGCTCAGGTCGGTGGCCAGCTCGTCGATCGATTTCACGCGTCAATCTCCTTGTGGCTCAAGTCAGCACATCGGGATCGGCCTTGATGGTCATGCGCGCCGCCCCGGCCCAGTACACGTCGGCGGCCCGTTCGATCAGCGAGCGCTGCATGCCGGCCATGTCCGACCACTGCATGGCCACCGGCTCCTTGCCGGTGAGCATGACGTCGTAGGCCAGCTTGCATACCCGTTCGATCGAGGCCGCGCGGTAGACGGCTTCGGGGAGGTTGCGGCCGGTCGCGATGACGCCGTGGTTGGCCAGGATGGTCAGGTTGGCCCCGCCGATGCGGGCCGCGAGATCCGCGGCGCGGCCGGGGCTGTCGATTTCGCCGTCGTACGTCTCGACCAGGCACAGGTCGTCGAGGAACAGCGAACCGGTTTGGTGCACCAACTGGGGCAGTCTGCCCAGCGCGGCGAGCACACACACGTAGTACGGGTGGTTGTGGATGACCACTCGGGCGTCGTCGCGGACGCGGTGCAGTTCGGTGTGGATGTGGATGGCCGGAGTGACGTCCCAGCGACCGCTGACCACGTGCGCGTCACCGTCAACCACGCAGATGTCGGAGGCCGTGAGCTCCTGCCACCACAGACCCCACGGGTTGACGAGCATGTCGGTCTGGCCGTCGAGCTGCCAGGTGATATGTCCGGCCATGTTCTCGGCGAACCCGATTCCGGCGAGGTGACGGAAAGCGATGGCAAGCGCCTGCTGACGGGAGAGTTCGACGCCGATCGGCGGAATCACCGACGGCGCCCAGACTTCCAATCCGCCACGGCGTGCGTTAGGAGCGTTCATGACCAGCCTCCATCCTGGCTCCAATATCCTCGCGAAGTCGGCCTTTGGCTATCTTTCCGCCCGACGATCGGGGCAGTTCGTCGAGAATGATGAGTCGCTCGGGCAGCAGTTCCTTGGAAACTCCCAGCCCCAGCAGGTGTTCGACGAGCTCGGGAAGGTCGATGGTGGCGGAGTCGGTGAGTTCGGCGTAGAGGCAGACCTTTTCGCCGAACACCGGATCGGGCATGGCGACCGCGGCCGCCACCGCGATGGCGGGATGGGTGGTGACGGCGTCTTCGACCTGGCTTGCGCTGATGTTCTTGCCGCCGCGCACGATGAAATCGGAGGTGCGCCCGGTGACCCGCAGATAGCCGTCCGCGTCGATGTCACAGATGTCGCCCATGCGCATCCACCCGTCGCGGGTGAACAACTTGTCGTGGCCGGTGCCGCCGAGGTAACCGAGGCTGGTCGCCGGACCTCGGCATGCGGGCTGGCCTCGCCCCGTTTCGGTGACGTCGCGGTCCCCGTCGAACAGCCGGACCGCCATTTCGGGGATGATGCGACCCCCGGTGCGCAGCCGGCGCTCACGCGAGTCGTCGACGGTGGTCGCGCTGAGCATCCCCGTTTCGTTCGACCCGAAGAACTGCAGGATCTTGGCGCCGGTGAGCTCCTCGAACTCCGCCGCCGGCCGGTACGGCAGCGCCTCCCCACCGGTGTAGACCACACGCAGTGAACTCAGGTCGTGTTCGCGGCTGGCGGGGTCTGCCATCAACATGGTCAATTGTGTGCTGACACAGCATAATACGCTGACCTTGTGCCGGGCGATCGCCTCACAGGTGGCTTTGGTGGTGAACCGGTCCAGGATCACCGCGGTGGCGCCGAGGTAGATCGGCGTGGTGTGGCTGGTCCACAGCCCGAACCCGAACGGCGTGGGTATCACCGGCAGGAAGACGTCGTCGGGCGTCAGCAGGCCGTTGGCGACCGCCTTCTGGTGGAAGTAGTGCCAGCGGTTCTGGGTGTGCACGACACACTTGGGTAGCCCGGTGGTGCCGGAGGTGGAGTTGATCAGGAAGACGTCGTCGGGGCCGAGTTGGGCGTCGCTTGCGAGCGCCTTGGGTTCGGCGTCGACATCCAGGTGCAGCGTCGGGCTCAGGAGCAGCGCGGGCAGCCCAAGTTCGTCGGCCACCTGCGCGGCGGCGCCGCGGCGGGATTCATCGCTGATCAGGACCTTCGGGCCCGCGCCGCGCAGGATCGCCGCGGCCTCGCGGGTGCCGGCCCGCGCGCCGACACCGACGACCACCGCCCCGCACCGTTCGATGGCGACGAACAGCACGTGGATGGCCGCGCAGTCACCGTGCCATACGGCCACCCGTTCCCGGCGCACGACGCCGTAACCGGCCAGCGTCTCAGCCAAACGAGTTGCGGCGCGGTCGAATTCACGCCATGTCACCGATGTCTTGGCATGGTCGATATAGGCGGGACGGTCCGGTGCTTGTTCGGCGTTGCGACGCACCGCGTCCGACAGCGTCGAATCGCACCACCAGCCCGCGGCGCGAAACCGGGCCGGATCCTCCTCGGAGAATGCCGGGGAGGATCCGGTATCCAGCCCACCGGCGCCCATCCCGAAATGATAGGAAAGCCAACCGCGGACTCCGGCGTCAGGGATTCGGCATGGCGGGCCCGCACGTCGACATCATTGCCGAAACGCGGGGTGATCCACCCGCGCCCGACGCCGCGCCATGGCCGCACGGGCGGCATAGATTCCGGCGCTGACCGCGAACATCGCGCCCGTCAACAGCAGCCACCGACCCAGAAAGGGGTCCTGGGTCTGACCGGTCGCGGCCCGGTAGGTGGTGGCGCCCTGTTCGATGATGCCGGGAAGGAACACCAGCAGCGTCAGCCCCGCACCCAGCGTCGGCACCCGGACGTAGTTGAGCACGGGCACGCGGGGGCGGGTGCGCACCGGCATTGCCTTTCGACTGCCTGACAGCAATCGGTCGAGGCACGCGTAGACGGGGAACAACACCAGGTCGTGGGCCACGACGGCCGCGGCGAACCAGACGATGATCGACTGCCACCACACGCCGGCGTTCCAGAGGGTGACGGGTTTGACGATGGCCAGCACGTAGCCCAGCACCGCGAACCCGGTGAGCATCGTCAGCAGGTGCAGCGGGTGGGATCCGTAGAGCCTCGCGAAAGCGGCTATCGCACTACGCATGTGCGCTCCCCACAAAGGCGATGGCGGCCACCCACTTGGTGTTGTGCACGCCGGGCAACGCGGGCACGATGATGCGCGCGGGAAAGCCGTGGTCCGGGGACAGGTCGGTGCCGTTGACCCGAAGTGCCAGCAGCGCATCCGGGTGCAGCACCTGGCTGCCCTGCAGGGTGGCGCGGGCGAAGGCGCCGGAGCGTTCCAGCGACGACACCCGCGCCGACTCCGGTGCGGGCACGCCCGCCAGGCGGGCCAGATCCGCCAGCCGCACCCCGCTCCAGGTCTGGATGGTCGACCAGCCCTCCACGCAGGCGATCGGCAACACGGCCGTGTGCTGCGGCATCGCCAGCAGCGCGGCGCGGTCCACGGTGAGCGGTTGGGGGCCGCCGCTCACGCTTAGTCGCCACCGGCCGGCGGTGCCTTCGGGAGAGATACCGGCGGCCGCCGCGGTCCGGTTGACCTCGAAGTCATTGGGCCCGTGCCCGCGGCCGCGTCCGCGTGGCAGCAGCAGGGCGGCGGGCCGGGTGTA
>NZ_JAICZA010000299.1 GCF_025933915.1 Mycobacterium sp. | reverse complement strand
TACCTCGACTACGTCGCCGCAAAACTCAACAACCGGCCCCGCCAAACCCTGGGCTGGAAAACACCCGCCGAAGCTCTCGACGAACTACTCTCCAACCCATCAAAACCGCCCGCTGTTGCAAACACCGCCTGAATCCGCCACCGGCGACGCCGCAACAACTCGACGTTCGTCGGGATCCTAGGCCGTTGTGCGGCTGATGATGTGGCTCAACAGGTCGCGGATCGCTCCGGCCGGCGGGGTGCGCCCGCCGACCCAGATGGCCCGAAACTTACGCCGCAGATCCAATTTGGGGATGTTGGCCGCGTGCAGCCGCCCGGTCGCCAGGTCGTCGGCCACCGCCAGCCGGCTCATGGCCGCCGGCCCCGCGCCCGCGAGAACGGCCGCGCGCATCGCCGCCGCGGACGTCAATTCCAGTACGGGCGCGGCTTGTTGCATGTCCTCCCCGAGCACCCGGCGCAGGGCAGCGGCCAGCGAATCGCGGATGCCCGAGTGGAGTTCGCGGGCGACCAGGGGTGTCTGCGCGAGCTCGCGCGCGGTCACGATCCGCGAGCGTCGCGCCCACTTGTGATCCGGCGGGACGACGATCACCAGCTCGTCCTCCCCCACCACACAGGTGCCTAAACCCTTTGGTGTACCGGGGTTTTCGACGAACCCGAGATCGGCGGTGCCGTCGCGGACCGACGCGATGGCGTGGTCGCTGTTGGTGGCGGTCAACATCACCTGCGGCGCGGTGTCGCCGCGCCGCGCGGCATCGGCCTGCAGGGAAAGCAGCCAGTGCGGCATCAGCTGTTCGGAGATCGTCTGACTGGCCGACACCCTGATGCGTTCGCGGCCCTCTTTGCGCAGCGAGCCCAGACCGGCGTCGACCTCATTGGCGACTTCGAGCAGGCGGGTCGCCCAATCCGCGACGATCAGCCCCGCGGGCGTCAGTTGGGAGCCGCGCGTCGTCCGGACGGCCAGGGTGACGCCGATCTGGGCCTCCATGGTGGCCAGGCGCCGGGATATCGCCTGCTGGGTCAGCCCGAGCTCGCGCGCGGCGCGACCGAGGCTGCCCGTCTCGGCGATCGCCAAAAACGCCTCGAACGAGGCGAGTTCGGGCAGCCGGGGGCTGAGTGGCATGGGCGACAGCTCACAATCAAATCGTGTGACACAACTATAGCTTGTGACACCACAACGCCAAACCTCTACTCACGCCCCCTCCGGATCGGAAACATGGACTTCATGGCCTATGTGATCGCCGAACCCTGCGTCGACGTCAAAGACAAGGCGTGCATCGAGGAATGCCCCGTCGACTGCATCTACGAGGGCGCCCGGATGCTCTACATCCATCCCGACGAATGCGTCGACTGCGGCGCCTGCGAGCCGGTGTGCCCGGTCGAATCCATCTACTACGAAGACGACCTGCCCGCCGAGCACACCGGATACTTGCAGATCAACGCCGACTTCTTCACCGACCTCGGCTCACCCGGCGGAGCGGCGAAGGTCGGGATGACCGAAAACGACCCCGATGTGGTGAAGAACCTGGAGAGCAAGGCAGAGGCGTCATAGCTAGTCGAACCCGGACAGGCCGAACGTGTCGCTGAGTCGCCGTCCGGCGAGTTTCTGAACGACCCATTGGTTCATCGATACTCCCTGCTCGACGGCCTCCACGGCGAGGCGGCTGTGTAGCTCAGGGGACGTTCTGACGACGATCGTGCCGCTGTAGTTGCGATCCGCCATCGGGATCGGCGGCGTTTCGCCCGTCGCCAGCATGGCCTGAATGTGCCGGTCTACGGCCTCCTCGATCTCGATGATCGCCTCTTGCGCTGTCCGCCCCTCGCGCCGCATGAACGGCAACTCGAGGCAAGTGCTGGCGTACCGGTCGTAGTGCCGTGCCCAGGCGACGCGATAGGTGTAATGGTTCACGCCGGGTTGGTAGCACGGGCGCTAGCGGTTTCGCGAGTCACTTATCCCCACCACGAGGCCGCGCTGGCGCGGGCGACGGGTCCGGCGGGCGCGGGCGACGAGGCCGCGCTGGCGCGGGCGACGGGTCCGGCGGGTCCGGGCACCCCGGCCCCGCCGGCCTCGGGCGCGCCACCTCTCCAGACCATTAACCCCCGCCGGAATCCGCTAGCGCCGGCGCTATCAAATCTGAGAGTCACCTATTGCTACCCAAAGACCACCTTGCCACCCGTATGACCCACCCCGAATCCGCTAGCGCGGCCGCTATCGGATCCGAGCGTCGCCCACACGTTTCGTAAGGTGAGGCAATGCGGACAGCTCGAATCATTCACCTCGCCCGCCAAATAGGGTCGCTGGCGGTCACCGCGGTGACCGCGGCGTCCACGCTCAACGCCTACCGACCCCTGGCGCGCAGCGGATACCCC
>NZ_JAICZA010000201.1 GCF_025933915.1 Mycobacterium sp. | reverse complement strand
GGACACCTATGCGACGGCCGGGCAGCTGTCGGCGTCGCTGGACGTCGAGACGACCCGCCTGCTGCTGGGGGAGGTGCCCGCGGCGTTTCACGCCGGGGTGCAAGACATTCTGCTGATCGCCTTCGGGTTGGCCTGGACGCAGTTCGTCGGCACCGGCGCGCCGATCGCCATCGATGTGGAGGGCCACGGGCGCAGCGAGGAGCTGGGCCGGCAGGTGGACCTGTCGCGCACCGTGGGGTGGTTCACCGCCAAGTACCCGGTGTCCCTGGAGGTCGGGGGGCGCGTCGGTGGCCTGTCGTGGGGCCAGGTGATCGGCGGTGACGCGGCGCTGGGTGCGGTGATCAAGGACGCCAAGGAGCAACTGCGCGGTCTGCCCGACGGCCTCACCTACGGGCTGCTGCGCTACCTGAATCCCGAAGTGGACCTGGGTGATTCGGATCCGGTCATCGGCTTCAACTATCTGGGCCGGCTCGGGGGCGGGGCCGCCGACCTCTCGCCCGACCTGTGGCAGCTGAGCGAGGACAGCTTCGCGTTGGCCGGCGGGGCCGGGGCGGTGGCGCTGCCGTTGCCGCACACGGTCGAGCTCAACGCCGGCACCATGGACACCGCGGACGGCCCGCACCTGCAGGCCAACTGGACGTGGGCGCGCTCGGCGCTGGACGAAAAGCAAATCGGCAAGCTCAGCGAGCTGTGGTTCGACGCCCTGGCCGGCATCTGCGCGCACGTGCAGGACGGTGGGGGCGGGTTGACCCCGTCCGACATCGCCCCCGCCCGACTGAGCCAGCGGGACATCGACGAACTGCAGCAGCAACACCGCGTCGCCGATGTGCTGCCGCTGACCCCTCTGCAGCAGGGACTGATGTTCCACACCGGCACCGCACAGGGCGGCCAAGACTTCGAAGACCTCTACGCCGTGCAGCTCGACATCTCCGTCGCCGGCGCCATCGACCCGGAGCGGCTGCGCGAGGCGGTCCAGACCGTCATCGCCCGCCACCCCAACGTGGTGGCCCGGTTCAGCGAGGACTTCGGCGAGCCGGTGCAGGTGCTGCCGGCCGATCCGGAACTGGCCTGGCAGTACGTCGAGCTGGACGCCGGCGGCGGCGTGGACCGACAAGCCGAGCAGATCGAGCGGCTGTCGGCCGGCGAACGCGCGGCCGTCTGCGACCTGGCGAGCAATCCGCCCTTCCGGGGCGCACTGATCCGCACCGGGGACAACACCTACCGGTTCGTGCTCACCAACCACCACATCGTGCTCGACGGCTGGTCCAAGCCGGTCCTGATGCAAGAGATCTTCGCCAGCTATTTCGGGGTGCGGCTGCCCGCGCCGGTCCGGTACCGCAGCTTCATCACCTGGCTGTCCGAGCAGGACCGCGCCGCCGCCGAGGCGGCGTGGCGCGATGTGCTCGCCGGTTTCGACACCCCCACGCTGGTGGGCCCGTCGGGCCGGATGGGGCTTGGTCCGCGCGGCGTGGCCGAATTCGGAGTGTCCGCGGAGACCAGCCGCCTGCTGGGCGAACTGGCCCGCTCGTGCCGCACGACCGTCAGCACGGTGCTGCAGGCTGCCTGGGCGCAGTTGCTGATGTGGCTGACCGGCCAGCACGACGTCGTGTTCGGCACCGCGGTTTCGGGTCGGCCGACCGATTTGGCCGGATCCGAGTCCATGGTGGGCCTGCTGATCAACACCGTGCCCGTGCGCGCGACCATCGGCGCCGAAACCACCATCGCCGACCTGCTTGACCAGCTACAACGCGCCTACACCAGCACCCTCGACCACCAGCACCTGGCGCTGAATGAAATCCATCGTGTAACGGGACATGATCAAATTTTCGACACAATGTTCGTGTACGAGAACTATCCCCTCGATACTGCCGCGCTATCGGCCGTGGACGAGTTAACTATTAGTGGATTCACGAATCGGGAATACAACCATTACCCGCTTTCGGTGCAAGCCGTGCCGGGCCATGAAATTGGCCTTCGCGTCGAGTTCGACACCGACGTATTCGGCGAGGCGAGAATCGAGAAGCTGGTCGAGCGTTTCAAGCGGGTGCTGGAAGCCATGACCGTGGACTTGGAGGAGCAGTCATGACCGTCGGTGCGGGACGGCGATTGTTGTCGATCGATCTACTGGATGGCGGCGAGCACGACCGACTCGACGAGTGGGGTAACCGGGCGATATTGACCAAGCCGGTGAAGGCCCCGGCGTCCATCCCCGGAATGTTCGCCGCCCAGGTGGCGCGCGCACCCCAAGCGGTGGCGCTCAGTTTCGAGGACCGCTCGCTGACCTACCTGGAGCTCGATGACGCCGCAAACCGGCTGGCAAACCTGCTGGCCGAGCAGGGCGCGGGCCCGGGTGAGTGCGTCGCGCTGCTGTTCTCCCGCTCGGCCGAGGCCATCATGTCGATCCTCGCGGTGCTCAAGACCGGCGCGGCATACCTGCCGATCGACCCGGCCCTGCCGGCGGCGCGTATCGAGTTCATGCTCGGCGACGCCACGCCGATCGCCGCGGTCACCACCTCCAGCCTGCGCACCCGGCTGGACGGGTTCGACCTGCCCGTCATCGACGTCGACGAGGCCGCTGCCGATAGCCGCCCCAGCAGCGCGCTGCCGGGGCCGGCGCCCGACGACATCGCCTACATGATCTACACCTCGGGGACGACGGGCGTCCCCAAGGGAGTGGCCGTCACGCACCGCAACGTGACCGAATTCCTCAAGAACTTGCACGCCAAGCTGCCGGCGGGTCCGGGGCAGGTGTGGTCGCAGTGGCACTCGCTGGTGTTCGACGTCTCGGTGTGGGAGATCTGGGGTGCGCTGCTGCACGGCGGGCGCCTGGTGGTGGTGCCCGAATCTGTCGCGGGCTCGCCCGATGAGCTGCACGCCCTGCTGGTCGCCGAGAACGTCGACGTCTTGAGCCAGACCCCGTCCGCGGTGGGGATGCTCTCGCCGGAGGGCCTGGAGTCGACGGCGCTGGTGGTGGCCGGTGAGGCCTGCCCCGCCGAGGTCGTCGACCGCTGGGCACCGGGACGCGTGATGATCAACGCCTACGGCCCGACCGAGGCCACCGTGTACGCCGCGATGAGTGCGCCGCTGGCGGGGGATTCGGGCGCGCCGCCGATCGGATCGCCGGTTCCCGGCGCGGCCCTGTTCGTCCTGGACAAGTGGTTGCGGCCCGCGCCCGAGGGCGTGGTCGGTGAGTTGTATGTGGCCGGTCGCGGCATCGCCACCGGGTACGCGCGCCGGGCCGGTTTGACGGCGTCGCGGTTCGTGGCCTGCCCCTTCGGGGGCCCGGGGGCGCGGATGTATCGCACCGGCGACCTGGTCCGCTGGGGTGCAGACGGGCAGCTGCAGTACCTGGGCCGCGCCGACGAGCAGGTCAAGATCCGCGGCTACCGCATCGAACTCGGCGAGATCCAGTCGGCCCTCGCCTCGCTGGACGGGGTGGACCAGGCCGCGGTGATCGCCCGCGAGGACCGTCCCGGCGACAAGCGGCTGGTCGGTTACATCACCGGCACCGCCGACCCGGCCGAGCTGCGCACCCAGTTGGGCCAGCGCCTGCCGGCCTACATGGTCCCGGCCGCGGTCGTGGTGCTCGAGGCGCTGCCGCTGACGGTCAACGGCAAGCTCGACAAGCGCGCGCTGCCCGCCCCGGAGTACCACAAGCGCGCCGGTGAGTATCGCGCCCCGTCCGACCACACCGAGGAGATCCTGGCCGGCATCTACGCCCAGGTGCTGGGTGTGGAGCGGGTCGGTGTGGACGACTCCTTCTTCGACCTGGGCGGCGACAGCATCCTGTCGATGCAGGTGGTTGCCCGCGCCCGGGCCGCCGGCGTGATGTGCCGCCCGCGCGACGTTTTCGTCGAGCAGACGGTTGCCAAGCTGGCCCGCGTGGCCACCGACGGCGCCGATGAGGACGACGTGGTCGACGAGGGGATCGGGCCGGTGATGGCCACCCCGATCATGCGCTGGCTGCAAACCGTGCAGGGCCCGATCGACGACTTCAACCAGACCATGGTGCTGGCGGCCCCCGCGGGCGTCACCGCCGACGACGTGGTGGTGGTGCTGCAGGCCCTGTTGGACCGCCATCCCATGTTGCGGCTGCGCGTCGAAGACGACGGCGCCGGTGGCTGGAACTTGCAGGCGCCCGATCCGGGCTCGGTGCAGGCCGGCGACTGCCTGCAGTCCGTCGACGCGCTGACCGACGCCACGCTGGTCGCGGCGCGCTCCCGGCTCAACCCGGGCGCCGGGGTGATGGTGAGCGCCGTATGGGCAAGCGAGACAAGCCAATTGGCGTTGATCATCCACCACGTGGCCGTCGACGGTGTGTCGTGGCGGACCCTGATCGAGGACCTCAACATCGCCTGGGCGCAGCACCACAGCGGCCAGCCGGTGGCCCTGCCAGTGGGCGGCACCTCGTTCGCCCGGTGGTCGTCGCTGCTCGCCGAGCACGCGCAGAGCCCGGCCGTTCTCGAGCAGGCCGACGCCTGGCGCGAGGTGGTGTCCACCCCGGCCGTGCTGCCGGCGGTGCAACCCGACGTCGACACCTACCAGACGGCCGAGCAGTTGTCGGTGTCGCTGGATGTCGCGACGACCCGCCTGCTGCTGGGGGAGGTGCCCGCGGCGTTCCACGCCGGGGTGCAGGACATCCTGCTGATCGCGTTCGGGATGGCCTGGACGAAGTTTGTCGGCAGCGGCACGCCGATCGGCATCGACGTCGAGGGCCACGGGCGCCAGGAGGAGCTGGGGCCGCGCGTCGACCTGTCGCGCACCGTGGGTTGGTTCACCACCAAATACCCGGTGGCTCTGACCGTCGACGGACTGGACTGGGCGAGCGTGGTGGCCGGTGACGACGCGCTGGGCGCGGCCGTCAAGGCCACGAAGGAGCAGCTGCGCGCCCTGCCCGACGGGCTGACCTACGGCTTGCTGCGCTACCTGAACCCCGACATCGATCTGGGTGGATCCGACCCCGTGATCGGCTTCAACTACCTCGGGCGACTCGGCGCGGCCGCGGACCTGCCCGGCGAGCTGTGGCGGCTCAGCCCCGACAGTCTGTCGCTGAGCGGCGCGGCCGCGGCGGTGGCGATGCCGCTCATGCACACGGTCGACCTGAACGCCGGCACCATGGACACCGCGGACGGCCCGCACCTGCACGCCAACTGGACGTGGGCGGCCTCGGCGATGGACCGCGAACAGATCAGCCAGCTGAGCCAGCTGTGGTTCGAGGCCCTGGCCGGTATCTGCGCCCACGTGCAAGGTGGCGGCGGCGGGTTGACCCCGTCCGACGTCGCGCCGGCGCGCCTGAACCAGCGGCAGATCGACGAGCTGAGCAAGCAGCACCAGATCGCGGACATCCTGCCGCTGACCCCGCTGCAGCAGGGTCTGCTCTTCCACGCCAGCTTCGCGCAGGACCCGGGCGACGACGTCTACGCGGTGCAACTCGGCATCACCGTGACCGGCGCCCTGGATTCGCACCGGCTGCACGAGGCCGTGCACACCGTCGTCAACCGCCACCCCAACCTGGCGGCCCGGTTCTGCCCGCAGTTCGGCGAGCCCGTGCAGGTGATCCCGGCCGACCCCGTCATGGCGTGGCGCTACATCCAGCTGGGCCCCGAAGACCTCGACCCGGAGCAACGGGTCGAGGAGCTGTGCGCCGCCGAACGCGCCGCGGTGAGCGATCTGGCCAACCGGCCGGCGTTCCGGGCCGCGCTGATCCGCACCGCGGACAACCGGTACCGGTTCGTGCTCACCAACCACCACATCGTGATGGACGGCTGGTCGCTGCCCATCCTGCTGCGCGAGATCCTGGCCAACTACTACGGCGACCAGCTACCCGCGCCCGCGACCTACCGCAGCTACCTGACCTGGCTGGCCAGCCAGGATCGCGCGACCGCGCAGGCGGCGTGGCGCGAGGTGCTCGACGGGTTCGAGGCCCCCACCCTGGTGGGCCCGGCGGGCCGCATGCGGCTCGGCCGGCGGGCCGTGGAGTCCTACCGGCTGTCCGCGGAGACCACACGCGCCCTGGGCGAGCTGGCCCGCTCGTGCCACACCACCGTCAACACCGTGCTGCAGGCCGGGTGGGCGCAACTGCTGATGCGGCTGACCGGCCACCATGACGTGGCGTTCGGCACCGCGGTGTCGGGCCGGCCGGCCGATTTGGCCGGCGCCGAATCGATGGTGGGCCTGCTGATCAACACCGTGCCGGTGCGGGCCAACATCAACGCGGAGACCACCGTCGCCGACGTGTTGGACCAGCTGCAACGGCACCACAACGACACGCTCGAACACGAGCATCTGGCGCTGAGCGAGATCCACCGCGTGACCGGTCACGACGCGCTGTTCGACACCCTGTTCCTGTACGAGAACTACCCGATCGACACCAGCGTGCCGTTGGGCTTCCACGAGTTGGCCATCACCGATGTCACCAACCGCGAGTACAACCACTACCCGCTGTCGGTGATGGCGCTGCCGGGCCGCGAACTTGGCCTGCGCGTCGAATACGACACCGAGGTGTTCGACGCGGTCGGCATCGAGAAGCTGACCGAGAGGTTCCAGCGGGTGCTGTCGGAGATGACCGCCGATTCCACCCGACGGCTGATGGCCCTGGACGTGGTCGACGAGGCCGAGCATGAGCGGCTCGACGCGTGGGGCAACCGGTCGGTGTTGAGCCACCCGGCGACCGGGAAGTCGATCCCGGGGATGTTCGCCGCACAGGTGGCCCGCACCCCGGACGTGGCGGCGCTGAGTTTCGAGGGCCGCTCGATGACCTACCGGGAGCTCGACGAGGCCGCAAACCGGTTGGCGCACTTGTTGATCGAGGAGGGCGCGGGCCCGGGTGAG
>NZ_JAICZA010000235.1 GCF_025933915.1 Mycobacterium sp. | reverse complement strand
TCGGCTCCGACGGGTCCTTCGTGAAGGCCGTGCACACCCTCGGCGCGCCGCTCCAGGAGGGCGAGGCCGACGTCCCCTGGCCGTGCAACCCGACGAAGTACATCTCGCACTTCCCCGAGACCCGCGAGATCATGAGCTACGGCTCGGGCTACGGCGGTAACGCGCTGCTGGGCAAGAAGTGCTACTCGCTGCGGATCGCCTCGGCGATGGCCCACGACGAGGGCTGGCTGGCCGAGCACATGTTGATCCTCAAGCTGATCTCCCCGGAGAACAAGGCGTACTACTTCGCCGCGGCGTTCCCCTCGGCGTGCGGCAAGACCAACCTGGCCATGCTGCAGCCGACCATCCCGGGTTGGCGCGCAGAGACGCTCGGCGATGACATCGCGTGGATGCGGTTCGGCAAGGACGGCCGGCTGTACGCGGTCAACCCCGAGTTCGGTTTCTTCGGCGTCGCGCCGGGCACCAACTGGAAGTCCAACCCGAACGCGATGCGCACCATGGAGGCCGGCAACACCGTCTTCACCAACGTCGCGCTGACCGACGACAACGACGTGTGGTGGGAGGGCCTGGAGGGCGAGCCCGACCACCTGATTGATTGGAAGGGCAACGACTGGATCCTGCGCGAGACGGATACCAAAGCAGCCCACCCGAATTCGCGGTACTGCACTCCGATGTCGCAGTGCCCGATCCTGGCCCCGGAGTGGGACGACCCGCAGGGCGTGCCGATCTCGGGCATCCTGTTCGGCGCCCGCCGCAAGACGACGGTGCCCTTGGTGACCGAGGCTCGCGACTGGCAGCACGGCGTGTTCATGGGGGCCACGATGGGCAGCGAGCAGACCGCCGCCGCCGAGGGCAAGGTCGGCACCGTGCGCCGCGACCCGATGGCCATGCTGCCATTCCTGGGCTACCACGTGGCCGACTACTTCCAGCACTGGTTGGACCTCGGCAAGAACTCCGACGAGTCGAAGTTGCCGAAGGTTTTCTTCGTCAACTGGTTCCGTCGCGGCGACAAAGGCGAGTTCCTGTGGCCCGGTTTCGGCGAGAACAGCCGGGTGCTCAAGTGGATCGTCGACCGCATCGAGCACCGGGCCGGCGGCCAGGACACCCCGATCGGGATCGTGCCGAAGGCCGAGGAC
The DNA here is from genome assembly GCF_025933915.1 of Mycobacterium sp. Lineage (GTDB taxonomy): Bacteria > Actinomycetota > Actinomycetes > Mycobacteriales > Mycobacteriaceae > Mycobacterium. The sequence goes on along the minus strand of NZ_JAICZA010000235.1, from coordinate 4,257 downwards.
CTCGACCTGGACGGGCTCGACGCCACCAGCGCCGAGGTGGCCCGGGCGCTGGCGGTCGATGCCGCCGAGTGGCGCGAGGAGCTGCCCCTGATCGAGGAGTGGTTCGAGTTCGTCGGCGAGAAGCTGCCGACCGGCGTGCGCGACGAGTTCGAGGCGCTCAAGCAGCGGCTGTCCGAAGCGGGCTGAGCCCGCGACGTGCGGGCCGGTTGATCAGCCTGCCAGCCCCGAATGAGGGCCGGCCTTCTTCTCCGCGTACATCAGCTCGTCGGCGCGGGCCAGCAGTTCGTCCACGGTGACGGTCTCGGAAACCGGCGCCCGCACGAAGCCGATGCTGGCCGACAGGCGGTAGGGCCGGTCGCTGGTCTGGTTGAAATTCTCGAACGCGAGCGCGAGCCGCTCTTCGAGCGACGGGGTGTCCCCATCGCTTTCGGTGACCATCACGCAGAATTCGTCGCCACCGATGCGGGCGAGGACGTCGGATTCGCGACGGATGGTGCGGAGTACCCGGGCGACATCTCTGATCAGGGTGTCGCCCACATCGTGCCCTTGCTCGTCGTTGACCTTTTTGAGCCCGTCGACGTCGAGGAACGCGAGCACGCAATTGTGGCCGAGGTGGTGTGACCCGCGAAGTTTCTGCTCGGCCAGCAGGTAGAAGCCGCGACGGTTGTTCAGCCCGGTGAGTTCGTCGGTGACGGACAGCCGGCGGATCTCCTCGTTCGCGTCCTGTAGCGCGGCGGTGCGGTCGCGGACCCGCCGTTCCAGCTCGGAGTAGACCTGGACGTTCTCCATGGCGATCGACGTCGAATCGGCCAGGGCCTGCAGCAGGTGAACTTCTTGGTCGGACGGATGATGCGGGCTGGCCCAGTAATTGCCGATCGCGCCGATCGGTTCGAGCTTGCGGATCGGCACCATGACCAGGCTCTTGACGAAGGTGGCGCGGTACAGGGCGTGCGGGATGCGCGGGTCGCGGTAGATGTCGGGGATCACCGCCGCGTCGCGGTTGAGCATCGCCCAGCCGCTGATGCAGGACCCGATGGGGAAGCGGCTGCCCTTCCACAGCGGGGCGATCGCGTCCTCATCGGCGTAATAGCAGCTGTCGTTGTCGCGGAGCACGAATGTCGCGCCGTCACAGCCGGTGAGCTCACGGGCCGACGAGCGGACGATGCGCTGGATGTCGGGCAGGCTGCGGGCGAGCGACAGCTCCTGAATGGCGTGCACCAGGCGCTCCATGCCGTCGAGGTAGTCGGAGACGGCGAAGGGGTGTGACGCGGGTGAAGGGTACGCCGCAGGCTCAGACTCTTGCTCGGCGGTCATGCGCACCTCCGTGCGAGAGTGGCGTATCCCGCCGCAGTTGCTGACCAAGGTCGGGCCCCGGGTCGAAGGCGATCTACCTGACTGCATTATGGCTGGCGACGTGCACCCGCGCCGGGATTGAGCAGAAGTCGCGGGGCCCGCCCACCGCGGCCGCGACCACTCGACACCCGTCAACTTTGGTGGCGGTACAGTCTGCGCATGCAGATCCGCCCGTATATCGGCGCCGACAAACCTGCTGTCATCCTGTACCCGTCCGGGACCGTCGTCACCTTCGACGACCTCGAGGCCCGCGCCAACCGACTGGCGCACCGGTTCCGCCAGGCGGGTCTGCGCGAGGGTGACACGGTCGCCATTCTGATGGAGAACAACGAGCACATCCACGCGGTGATGTGGGCGGCTCGGCGCAGCGGTTTGTACTACGTGCCGATCAACACCCACCTGACTGCGGCGGAGGCCGCCTACATCGTCGATAACAGCGCCGCGAAGGCGATCGTCGGCTCGGCCGCGCTGCGCGAGACCTGCGCCGGCCTGGCCGAGCATCTGCCGCGCGGGCTACCGGAGCTGTTACTGATCGCCTGCGGGCAGGGAGACGCCGACCTGCCGGGCTGGGAGCGTTACCCCGAATGCGTTGCCGGCCAACCGGACACCCCGATCGATGACGAAATCGAGGGCGATCTGCTGCAGTACTCGTCGGGAACCACCGGCCGGCCCAAGGGCATCAAACGCGAACTGCCGCACGTTCCCCCGGCCGAGGCGCCCGGGATGATGTCGGCGCTGGTCGGTTTCTGGATGACGCCCGACTCGGTCTATCTCAGCCCGGCCCCGCTGTACCACACGGCACCGTCGGTGTGGTCGATGAGCGCGCAGGCCGGCGGCATCACCACTGTGGTGATGGAGAAGTTCGACGCGGAAGGCTGCCTGGATGCCATCGCGCGCCACCGGGTCACCCACGGTCAGTTCGTGCCGGCGATGTTCACCCGCATGCTGAAACTGCCTGAGCAGGTTCGTCATTCATACGACCTGGGCAGCCTGCAGCGGGTGATGCACGCGGCGGCGCCGTGCCCGGTGGAGATCAAGAAGCAGATGATCGACTGGTGGGGGCCGATCATCGACGAGTATTACGCCTCCTCGGAGGCACACGGGTCGACGCTGATCACCGCCGAGGATTGGCTGGCGCATCCGGGTTCGGTCGGCAAACCCATGGGCGGCGCGGTGCACATCCTCGACGAAGAAGGTAACGAGCTGCCGCCCGGCCAGGCCGGCGAGATCTACTTCGAGGGCGGGTATTCGTTCGAATACCTCAACGACCCAACGAAAACCGCGTCATCCCGCTCCAAGCACGGCTGGGCCACCGTTGGCGACATCGGCTATGTCGATGACGAGGGCTACCTGTACTTGACCGACCGGCGCCACCACATGATCATTTCCGGCGGCGTGAACATCTACCCGCAAGAAGCCGAGAACCTTCTGGTCACGCACCCCAAGGTGATGGACGCGGCGGTGTTCGGCGTTCCCGACGACGAGATGGGCCAGCGTGTCGTGGCGGTCGTGCAGACCGTCGATCCCGCGGATGCCGCCGACTCGTTCGGCGAGGAGCTGCTGGCCTGGTTGCGGGATCGCTTGGCGCACTACAAATGTCCCCGATCGATCGCGTTCGAAGCGCAGCTGCCACGCACCGACACCGGCAAGCTCTACAAGAATGGGCTGATCGAGAAGTACTCGGTGTGACCGATGCTCCGGGTGGTCGACCTGTCGAGTGCGCTGGAGGACGGCCCGGCGTCGCCACCCGGCGTGATTGTCGCCGTGGGCTCGGCCACCGAGATCGTTCGGGCCGGATCCCGGCTTGATGCAGCGACTTTCACCCTGACCGAGGACGCCTGCACCGACCGCCGGGTCGTCACCGTCGATTCCGTGTCCGATGCGCTGGGCGAGCTGACTGAACGCTGCCAACGCTGGCCGCACGCCAGCGCCATCTGTGACGACGTGTTGCGCGCCGTCGATCCCGGGGGGCCGACGCTGCCCGGGGTGGTGACCGAATCGTTGGGGTATTCGACTCTGCAGGCCGGCCCGGAGTTCGCGCGCTGGCTCCACGAACGCGGCCCGGTCCGCATGCCCGACATCGCCGACCCGGTGCGGGCGCACCGCGACGGCGACATCGTGCGCATCGTGTTCAACCGGCCGCAACGCCACAACGCGTTCTCCACCGACGCGCGCGCCGCGCTGTTGGATGCGCTGGCCGTCGCGCAGCTGGACCCCTCGGTGACCGGCATCGTGTTGAGCGGCAACGGCCCCTCGTTCTGCAGCGGCGGGGACCTCGCCGAATTCGGCACCTTCGCCGACCCGGCGAGTGCCCACCTGGCGCGCACCCGCTACAGCCCGGCCCTGGCGCTCGATGCGCTGACCGCCCGGCTTGGCCGGGCGTGCCGAGTCGAGGTGCACGGTCGGGTGATGGGCAGCGGCCTGGAGATGGCGGCCTTTTGCGGGTGGGTCACCGCCCGCGGCGACGCGTTGTTCGGGCTACCCGAATTGGCGCTGGGGCTGATCCCCGGCGCCGGCGGCACCGTCAGCGTCACGCGCCGGATAGGGCGTTGGCGCACCGCCTATCTCGTGCTCTCCGGCCACACCGTCGACGCCGAAACCGCATTGGCCTGGGGGCTGGTGGACGAGGTCTAGCGGGCAAGGTTCGCATGTCCCGCGGCCCGCCTCACACCTCACGCCGCGCGTCCCGCGGCACGAGTCCTGCGTCCCGCCTTGCGCCTCGTGCGGCAAGGTTACGGATATTGAAATCGTATATCGAAATCTCTTGTGTCACTGTGGTTTCTGTGGTCCCAGACTGGCGATTTTTGTCGGTGGTCCCCGATAGTTTCGCGGTATGAGTTCGGGCGCCGTCATCGATCGGGACGTGATCACCGCGGCCTTCGATGCCCTCGATGCCGCGCTTGA
>NZ_JAICZA010000041.1 GCF_025933915.1 Mycobacterium sp. | reverse complement strand
GATCAGGTAGGCGATATCGTCCGGGGCCGGCGCCGGCAAGCCCGTGCTGGGCTGTGCGTCCACAGCGGGATCGTCGACGTCGATGACCACCACGTCATGCCCGTCGAGCCGCTCGGCCAACCCGGCCGTGGTGATCGCGGCCATCGGCGCGGCATCGGCCAGCGCGAACCCGATCCGCTCCGCCGGTAGCCCCGGGTCGATCGGCAGATACGCCGCCCCCGTCTTGAGCACCGCCAGGATCGCCACGACCGCCTCGACCGAACGCGAAAGCAACAGCGCCACAAGCTCACCCGGGCCCGCTCCGCGATCGGCCAGCAGGTGCGCCAACCGATTTGAGGTCTCATCAACCTCGCGGTAAGTCATTGAACGGGCTTCGCAGGTCACCGCCACCGCATCCGGTGTCCGGGCCACCCACTCGGCAAAGAGCACCGGAATCGACACCGACGTGCTCACCGACTCGCTCAACACCGCCCGGTTACCGATCTCACCCAACCGGGCATGCTCACCCTCGCCGAGCAGATCCAGCGACGAGAGCCGCCGGGTCGGGTCGGCGGTCATCGCCACCAACACCCGCTCCAACCGCTCAACCAAATCGCGGACGTCACAATGAGAAAGCCATTGCCCAGCGCCCCCGAACCCACTCGTCGTCGCGCCGGGCTGCATTCCGAGAAGAAGCCGATCATGGTCGCTGAAAAAATCCAGTCCAAGCTGATCGATCAGATTAGTATGGGTCAGGGTTCCCGACACCGTAGCACCAGCAATATTCGCCAGATTTATAGTCGGAATGAAATTAATAATTACGCGATTCGACGTCTGCGCGGAGCCGCGGAGACGTTTGTTCTCAATAACGTGCACCGGGAACCGCTGATGGTGCAGCGCTTCTCGCAGTCGCGTGTCGACATGTTCACAAAAACTGGCAACCGCGGACGCCGGCGAAGCTTTCAACACCAGTGGGACGAACCCGGTGATCATTCCCGGCACCGTCTGTATCTCCGGGCGCACCCGCCTGCTTACCGGAAAATCGAACACCACCTCCGAACTCTCGACATCACACCCGCCCACCAGCAGCGCGCACGCTGCAGCAATCACCGACGAACGACGCACGCCCAACGCCTGCGACAACTCCTGGATCCCGGCGACAGCGACTGGGTCCAGTTCGACCGGTGCAGAAGATTCATATGGATCACGCCCGTCCGCGGCGGACGCCAATCGATAACGCGGTTCGCTTTCCGCCGGCAGGTTCTTGGTCCAATAGGCCCGATCGTCGAGGTAATCGGTGGACGCTTCGTATTCTGACTCGCAAGCGATCAGATCGCTCAGCGATCCAAAAAAGGCCGGGGGAATCGGCGCGCCCGACGCCACGGCATTGTAGACATCTCCGATCCGACGACAAACAAGAGCAAGGCCGATTCCGTCCGCCACGATATGATGGCAGCACACGAAAAGATAAAATTCGTCTGCCCGCGTCCGCAGCAACGCGAATTTGAACAGCGGGCCATTAAGCGGCATCACCGTGCGCTGAATCGAGGATGCCAGCCGATAGGCTTCCTGAACAGGATCCTGCGAGCCCATGCGCTCATAGCAAGCAAGCTCGACATCCGGGTAATCAACCGCCTCTTGGAAAACCTGGCCATCCACCTGGAAAAAGGCGGCTCTGAGCGGTTCGGCCTCGCGCACCACTTGACGGATCGTGTGCTCAAGCAACCAGGGGTCGACCGTGCCCTCGATTCGCAGAAGATAGCCCAGCTGCCACCTCGCACCTTGCCGATCCGTTTGCTGCGCAAGCCAAATGTCTAGCTGTCCGCGCGTCAGCGGGAATGGCCCACCATCGAGTTCCGTCAGGTGTTCGCGCCCAACCGGCAGCGTCCGGTCATCAATCGTCATCGGATTCCCTTTGCGGTTTACTTGCCAGAACCCCGGCGCTCTGCCGCCAGCCTGTTCCGTAGAGTCTTCGGCCGGATATCGGGCCAGTTCTCTTCGATGTAATCCAGGCACGCGGCGCGGTCCGTGTCGCCATGAACGATCTGCCAGCCGGCCGGAATGTCAGCGAACGCCGGCCACAGGCTGTGTTGCTCTTCGTTGTTGACCAAGACGAAGAAGCTGCCGTTGTCGTCGTCGAACGGATTGGTACTCACAAGTCCTCCAGATCCTCGGTTTGGCATGGGTCGGGCACTTCAGTGCACCTGCTGTTTTCGACCGGGCGCTGGAGGGCTTGACCCAGCAACGGTCTCGACATGATCGGGAGCGTATGGGTTTCAATCCTGTTGTCAGGCTTATCAAGCCGGGTAGCGTAGTAACTGCGCGCATATAGAGTGGCAAGCGCAAGGCGACAGAGTGGTGACTCCGTCAGCGACGCGCGAATACTCACCAGAAAATGGGCGTGCTGGCGTGGAATTGATTCTGCGACAGCGGTTTTCGTCGAGGGTACTGGCTTGGGGCCGTTATGCGGGCCGGCCAGCGGACCCGCTTCGCCGAGCAGCGCGAGTCACCGCGGTCCGCACGATGACCATGGGTCGTTGCGGAACATCCGTCATGACGCGCTGGGGTTGTCGTCTTGGGTCGCGGTCGAATCCAGGTTCAGTAGCTGGACGAGCTGGTCGCGGTGGTTGACACCGAGTTTGGAGAAGAGACGGTACAGGTGTCCCTCCACCGTGCGCACCGAGATGACCAGCCGGTTGGCTATCTCACGGTTGGATAATCCGGCCGCGACCAGCAGCACGATTTGACGCTCACGGCCGCTGAAGGGAAGCGGGCGCGCCGCGGCCTCGAGCGCCGGTGTACGCACACCGCACTGGTTGGCCAAGGCATGCGCCCAGGTAGACGACTCGATCTCCTCACGCCGGTCGCCCCGGCGGGAATATTCGCTGGCCGCCTGAGCCGACGCGTCGGCGGCGAAAGCCAATGCGCCGAGATCGGCGAATTTGTGTGCGGCGACATCGAGCAGGTGACCGTCGTGTTGGGCCAGACCGCGAGCATGGTCAGCGACCGCTTGCGCCGATGGAGAGTTCAACATCCGGGCGAGCTCATCCACCCGCTTGGCCTGCGAACGGTCGCCGAAACGCAGGGCCGCGTGGCGTGCCCGCATCTCCGCCACGTGCATCCCGGCCGCCCGGGCGGCTTGTGCCGCCTGCATCGCATGCGTCTGGGCGGCCGTCGTGTCGCCGGCGGCCGCCCGCTCCCAGGCCCGGGCGAGCTCGAGTTCCGGCAAAAACACCGCAACATGCGGTCCGTAGACTTCCTCCGCACATCGCAACGCCGCGGCGGCCGCCGCACCATCTCCCCGCATCCCCTCGGCTTGGGCAAGCAGGGCAGCCACCAGCAGCAACCAAGGTGACGGAAAGCCTTGGGACAGTTGGGAGATGGATCGACCGAGAGTGGTGCACGCTGACGGGAGCTCACCGCGGGAAACCTGCACGAGTCCGAGCATCGCGTCGACCATGGCCTCCGCCGCGGGAAGACCGGCAGCCAGCGCAGCGTAACGCCGGTGGATTCGGTCGGCCGCCGGATAGTCACCGGCGGCGGTCGCGACCATAACCTCGGCCAGCCCGATGGCGAACCGCTGCGCTCCCGCTCTGCAGAGCGCCGCCGCGCGCACACCTGCAGCGGCTATGCGGCTGACTTCGGAAAAGCGCCCGGCCGCCATTAACGCACCGCATGTCGCGATAGCCGCCCACACAGTCGCTATCGGCACTACATCGGACTCACACAGCCCCGGCCCAACTTCAATCGTCGTCTCAACGTCGCCGCAGAAGAACCCGATCGAAATCTCCAGCGCGTTGATCAGGTGGAGGCCGCCCTCGGTCACGAGACGCTGTTTCACCTCGGTCAGTACACGCGTCGCGGTATCGGGGTCACCGCACCCCCACGCCAAGTTGGCAGCGCGCAAACAGCCCCACCGCGCGATCAGCCATTCGTCGGCGTCATTGACATCGACGCCCAGAAGAATGGAATCGGCCTCCTCGCCGCGGCCCTGCCAACTCACCGCCTCGGCAAGCACCAACGCGGCCGGCAGACCACCACCACGATCGACCGCGAACCTCGCCAACTCCTCACCCAGCGCCACATTCGACATCGCCATTGCACTGGCCGCCGCGGTGATGACCACCTCGAGGTCGGGCTCCAAGTCACTTCGCATCATGAACTGAGCCAACCGGATTCGGCGCCGTGGATCCGAGAATTGCGAGCGCCGCCCACCTGCCCGCAGGTGCCTTCGAAGGGTTTCCGCCAAGATGCCGTTGAGTTGCCGCGAGCGCACCACCCCGGCGTGCCGGGTCGCCGCTTCACCGAGTATGGGGTGATTCAACTGCGCCAGCGTGTGGGATCCGTCGACGACCAACTGGATGAGACCACGGCGTTCGAGGCTTGCCATCGCATCGGCATCGCAGATGTCACGCAGAATCTCCCACTCCAGCAGCTCGGCGGTGGCCAAGATCTCCACCACCTCCAACTCCTCTGGACTCAGCGATAGCAGCCGAAACTCCAAAGCATCACGAAGTTCACGATCCGCGCGCAACGGACCCCGAAGTTGCCAGCCCGCCTCGGTATGGACCAAGGCTCCACTTTCACGCCCCGCGGTCAGAAAGCCGCGCAATAGCAACAGATTTCCCGCACTGCGCTCAAACAACTCATCAATTAAACGAAAATCGACCGGACCACCCAGCACCGCACCGGCCAGCAGCGCGGTCTGCTCGCGGGTAAACGGGTCGACGTGAACAGTCAACAACAGGCGCTCTTTCATCAACGCCGTCACCGCATCCAGCACGGGCTCACCCGACCGGATCGTCACGATCAACCGTGCACCGCCGCCGGCCGCGAGCTGATTGACCAAGGTTGCCGACAACGGATCGAGCAACTGGGCCTCGTCGACCACCACCACCAGGTTCTTGTCTTGACCCAAGGTGTTGAGCGCAGCGGCCAGCATGATGGCCGGCTCATGTCCGACCCCAAGGCTCACCGCCCGAGAAAACGCACCCAGCGGCACAGCGCGGCCGGTTTGGGTACCCAACGCGAATCGCACCGTACGCCCCGCCGACTCAACCGTCTTTGCCAGCATGCGCGCCAACGTCGACTTACCCACCCCACTGTCACCGACCAACGCCACCCCGTGGAATTCCCCGTTATTGAGCGCCGCCAGCGACCGCCGGAATTCCACATCGCGCCCCACGATGGGCCACGTCGACCCATTTACCCTCTGCGTCAATGACGTATCTCCCTGCTCCCCGGAGGCTGCCGATGCGGCGACCAGACTGCTGCCGGTCGCTTGCCGCCTGCCGCAAGCTAGTGCGTTCTCCTCTGCCGGACGAGACGTTTCGAGCTCACCGCCGCTACATAAACGCTGAACTCGCTGCCGCCAAATAACGCCTGAAAGAGTCCAACGAAGCCGAGGTCCTGCTTCCGCGGCCCGATGGGAGTCGGTTCTCGACTGTCAACGACTCGTACGGCAGGACCGTTTCTGCGGGTCCGGACGGGTCGACATGGTGTTCGACGATCGCGACCGTGCGCTTCCGACTGCCTTTCATGTGCGGGAGCGTATGGCCCCTCAAGCAGGCATCGTCGCAAGCCAGATGTAAGTCGAGTGGTATGCGCCCGGAGATAGAGTAGGGGCGCCTAAAACCGCACGAGCCGACAGCGAAAACTCAGCCGGTCCGGGGGTGATCGAGGCTCCCGTAACCCAGCGACCCGTCGCCAAGAAGTGACAACTCCCGTCGCGCAGACGGCTCCCTCTGTGTGAGGCAGATGAGTTGGTCGCGAGTGTTGATGCCGAGTTTGGCGAAGATACGGTAGAGGTGCCCCTCCACCGTGCGCACCGAGATGACCAGCCGGTCGGCGATCTGGCGATTGGACAGACCGGCCGCGACCAGCATCACGATCTGACGCTCACGCCCGCTGAAGGGAAGCGGGCACGGCGCCACTGCAACCGCCGGTGTGCGTGACCCGCATTGGCTGGCCAGAGCCTGCGCCCAAGTCGACGATTCGAATTTCTTACCGCGGTCGCCATTGCGGGCATGTTCGCCGGCCGCATGCGCCGACGCGTCGGCGGCGAAAGCCAATGCGCCGAGATCGGCGAATTTGTGTGCGGCGACGTCGAGCAGACCGCCGTCCTGTTGCGCCAGTCCGCGGGCATGGTCGGCGACCGCCTCGGCCAGCGCGGTGCTCAGGATACGAGCAAGTTTCTCCAACCGCCTGGCCTGCGAACGATCGCCGAAGCGCACAGCTGCATGGCGCGCCCGTAGCTCAACCGCGTGCATCCCGGCCGCTTCCGCGATTTGCGCGGCTTGCACCGCATGCGTCTGTGCGGCCGTCGTCTCCCCGGCGGACGCTCGCTCCCAGGCCCTGGCGAGCTCGAGTTCTGGCAAAAACACCGCGACATGCGGTCCGTAGGCTTTATCCGCACGCCACAACGCCGCGGCGGCCGCCGCGCCGTCTCCCCGCTCCCCTTCCGCCTGCGCAAGCAGGGCGGCCACCAGCGCCAACCAAGGCGACGGAAAGCCCCGAGCGAACACCGCAACCGAGTCGACGAATGCAGCGCACGCTGACGCGAGCTCACCACGTGCAACGTGCACGAGCCCGAGCATCGCGTCGACCATGGCCTTCGCTTCAGGAAGGCCGGCAGCCATCGCGGCATAACGCTTATAGATCCGCTCTCCCGCGCGGTCATCGCCGGCGGCGGTCGCGGCCATGATCTCGGTCATCCCGATGTTGAATCGATGCGGCCCCAGTCCGCACAGCGCGGCCGCGCGTAGCCCGAGGTCGGCTATGCGGCTGACTTCGGAAAACCGGCCCGCCGCCGCCAAGGCACCGCATGTCGGGAAAACCGCCCACACGGTCGCTATCGGTAGTAAATCGGACTCACACAAGCCCAGCCCAAGTTCAATCGTCGTCTCAATGTCGCCATGGAAGTAGCCCATGGACACCTCGAGCGCGTTGATCAGTTGGATGCCGGCCTCGGACGCCACACGCTTTTTCACGTCATCGACCACCCGGGTGGCGGCTTCAACGTCTCCGCAGCCCCAGTGCAAGTTGGCAGCGCGTAGACAGCCCCACCGCGCGATCAGCCAGTCATCGTCGCCGCTGGGTTCGGCGTCGACCAGCACGGAATCGGCCTCCTCGCCGCGGCCCTGCCAACTCACCGCCTCGGCAAGCACCAACGCGGCCGGCAGACCACCACCACGATCGACCGCGAACCTCGCCAATTCCTCACCCAGCACAACATTCGACATCGCCAGCGAATCCGCCGCCGCTTCGATGACCACCTCGAGGTCCGGATCCAAGTCGCTGTGAATCATGAACTGCGCCAACCGGATCCGGGCCTGTAGGCCGGGCAACCTCAGGACTCGACCCCCTGCCCGATCATGCCTTTGCAGAGCCCGCGCCAATTTGCCGTTGAGTTGCCGGGCACGCACCATCCCGCCGTGGCGGGTCGCCGCTTCACCGAGCATCGGTTGATTCAACTGAGCTACGGTGTGCGATCCGTCGGCAACCAACTGGATCAGACCACGACGCTCCAGAGTCGCGACCGCGCCGGCATCGCAGATGTCACGCAGAATCTCCCACTTCAGCCGCTCGGCGGTCGCCAGGATCTCCACCACCTCCAACTCCTTGGGGCTCAGCGATTGCAGCCGAAACTCCAAAGCTTCGTGAAGTTCGCGATCCGCGCGCAGCGGACCCCGAAGTTGCCAGCCCGCCTCCGTGTGAGCCAGCGCCCCACTCTCTTGCCCAGCGGCCAGAAAACCGCGCAGCAGCAACGGATTTCCCGCACTGCGCTCGAACAACTCGTCAACCAATCGTGAGTCGACCGGACCATCCAACACCGCACCGGCCAGCAGCGCGGTCTGCTCGCGGGTGAACGGATCGACGTGAACGGTCAGCAATATGCGCTCTTTCAACAATGCGGTTACCGCATCCAAGACGGGCTCGCCGGACCGGATCGTCACGATCAACCGTGCGCTACGGCCTGACGCAAGCTGATTGACCAAGGTGGCCGACAGCGGGTCGAGCAACTGCGCGTCGTCGACCACCACCACCAGGTTCTTGTCTTGGCCCAAGGTGTTATGCGCGGCGGCCAGCATAGCCGTCGGTTCGTGCGCCACCCCAAGGCTCACCGCCCGAGAAAACGCCCCCAGCGGCACCGCGTGGCCGGTTTGAGTGCCCAGCGCGAATCGCACCGTGCGGCCGGCCGACTCGCCCGCCTTCGCCAGCATGCGCGCGAGTGTCGACTTGCCCACCCCACTGTCGCCGACCAACGCCACGCCGTGGAACTCCCCACTACCGAGAGCGGCCAGCGACCGCCGCAATTCGGCATCTCGTCCCACGATGGGCCACGTCGACCCATGTACCCCCTGCACCGGAAACCCCTAGAGCCGGTGAGGGCGTATCGGTGCCCTGGCGTTCAGAAAAGTTGCGTTCATCAAGCCACATCCCGTTGGTGAAGGTTCAATACCCAGATGGGCCGATCGGCCCAGCGGTAGCAGCTACACCACGCCTATGCGGCTTACTACGATGGCGAGTTTTCGGCCGACGCAGCAGTATTCCCGAAGACTGCCACGTCGATCCGCTCTCGGTACACACCGGACCCCACTCCCTCTTATGGTCCAGCAGTTATCGCAAAATATACCTGAAATACTGGCCCTCAGCAAACGGCATCGACCGCGCGCAATTCGACACCAGTGTTAATTAACGTACTGGTTATACAGCTGTTTCATAGCAACCAAGGCACGATTCAAATATGGACACCAGCAAATATCACACGATGCATGGGTTAGCCGGGTAGGCCCAGAGAAGTGGCGCACAAGACACTTCGATCTGCGGTGGCAACCCTGGCCACGGAGCTGACACCGATCACACATCGACCCTGCGATTACAGGGCCACGCCCAGTAACGCATCGATCGCGGCCGCCACCAGCCGGGGCGCCTCGGTGTCGTGGCCGCCGTAGTCGAGCGCATCGGTGGTCCAACCATCAAGTGCGGCAAGAGCTTTGGGGGTGTCGAGGTCGTCGGCCAAATATTGGCGCACCCGCGCGATCACGTCGGCCGCGTCCGGGCCGGCCGGTAGCGCGGCCGCGGTGCGCCAGCGCTGCAGCCGAGTGATGGCCTCGCCGAGCACCTGATCGCTCCAATAGCGATCGCCGCGGTAGTGCCCGGCCAGCAGCCCCAGCCGGATCGCCGCCGGCTCCACCCCTTGCGCCCGCAGACTCGACACCAGAACCAGGTTGCCGCGGCTCTTGGACATCTTGTGCCCGTCCCAGCCGATCATCCCGGCGTGCACGTAGTGGCGCGCGAATCGCCTTTCGCCCCGGACACATTCGGCGTGCGCCGCGGTGAATTCGTGATGCGGGAAGATCAGGTCGCTGCCCCCGCCCTGAATGTCCAGGCCGCTGCCGATGCGGCTGAGCGCGATCGCCGCGCACTCGACATGCCAGCCGGGCCGGCCGTCGCCGAAGGGCGATGGCCAGCTGGGCTCACCGGGACGCGCGGCCAGCCACAGCAGGGCGTCGAGCTCGTCGCTCTTGCCGGGCCGCAGCGGGTCGCCGCCGCGCTCGGAGAACAGCCGCAGCATGGTCTCGCGGTCGTAGCCTGATTCGTAGCCGAACTGGGGTGTGGCATCGGCCCGGTAGTAGATGTCCGGGTATTCGCCGTCGAGGACGTAGGCCGCCCCGGACGCCAGCATCTTCTCGACAAGCTCGATGACCTCGGCGATCGCCTCGGTCGCGCCGACGTAGTCGCGGGGCGCCAGCATGCGCAGCGCCGCCATGTCCGCACGGAACAGCGACACCTCGCGCTCGGCCAGCTCGCGCCAGTCGATGCCGTCGCGTTCGGCGCGCTCCAGCAGGGGATCGTCGACGTCGGTGACGTTTTGCACGTAGTGGACGTCGTGGCCGAGATCCAGCCACTGCCGGTAGATCAGATCGAACGCCAGATAGGTTGCGGCGTGGCCCAAGTGGGTCGCGTCGTACGGGGTGATGCCGCAGACATACATCGTGGCGGTCGAGCCGGCCGCCACGGGACGCACCTGCCGGTCAGACGTGTCATACAGCCGAAGCTCCGGGCCGCGTCCCGCCAACGCGGGAACCGGTGGGGAAGACCAGGACTGCATGGCAATCAGCCTAAGCGTGGTGACGATGCAGGTCGGAATCGACCGCTGTTGTGCGCCCCGGGGGCGCTATCGTCCCCGCGCGATTTGTGGTTTGCTAAGTCCGGTATCGAGCAAATCCGCTCAACGTCGATGAGCGAGGTGGTTGCGATGTCGACTAATACAACTGACCGAACCGACACCGCGGGTGCGGCCACGCACCAAGAAGTGGTGGTCACCTGCCCGGCGACGGCACAAGTCGTCGGCCACGTCCCGGTGGCGACCGTCGGCGAAGTCGAGGCCGTGGCCACCCGCCTGCGGGCGGCTCAGCCGATGTGGCAGCAAATGGGAGTCGGCGGCCGCGCACGGTGGCTGGGCAAGTGGCGCGACTGGATGCTCGATCACCGCGATGACCTGTTGACGCCGCTGCAACTCGAGACGGGCAAGTCCTGGGGCGACACCGGCGTGGAGATTTCCGGCCTGCAGATCATCAACTATTGGATTGACAACGCGGCCGAATTTTTGGCGGATCAGACGGTGCGCCCCTACGGCGCCGCCAACGCGGGCAAAAAGCTGACGCTGGTCTATGAGCCCTATCAGCTCGTCGGGGTCATCACCCCGTGGAACGGGCCGCTGTCGGTGCCGCTGCTCGACATTCCCGCCGCCCTGATGGCCGGGTGCGCCGTGCTGTCCAAGCCCTCGGAGTTCACGCCGCTGGCATGGCGGGTCGCGGTCGAGGGCTGGAAGCAGATCGGCGCGCCGAACGTGCTGGATGTGGTGTTCGGTTACGGCGAAACCGGTGCGGCCCTGGTGAATACGGTCGACTACGTGATGTTCACCGGGTCGGTCGGCACCGGGCGCCGCATCGCCGTCGCGGCGGCCGAGCGGCTGATCCCCTGCAGCCTGGAGCTCGGGGGCAAGGACGCGATGATCGTGTGCGCCGACGCCGACATCGACCGCGCCGTCGACGGTGCGGTGTGGGGCGGGTTCTTCTACACCGGGCAGGTGTGTATCTCGGTGGAACGGGTCTACGTCGAGGAGCCGGTCTACGACGAGTTCGTGAAGAAGTTGGTGGCCAAGACGTCCGCGCTGCGCAACGGCATGGACGCCGGGCACGACTACTCCTGCGAAGTCGGGTCGATGACCACCGAGCAGCAACTCGCGATCGTGTCCCGCCATGTCGACGACGCCGTGAGCAAGGGCGCGAACGTGCTTGTCGGCGGAAAGGCGAGCGGTGGCGGCGGCGGCTTGTTCTACGAGCCGACCGTGCTGGTCGACGTGAACCACGACATGGCGTGCATGCGCGAAGAGACCTTCGGCCCCACGCTGCCGGTCATGAGGGTCCGCGACGTCGCGGAAGCCATCGCCAAGGCCAATGACTCCAATCTGGGGTTGTCCGGCAGCGTGTGGACGCGGGACAAAGACAAGGCGATGGCCGTTGCGCGGCAAATGAATACGGGCAGCGTCAACATCAACAACGTCGTCACCAGCCTGTTGCAGTTCGGGCTTCCGATGGTCGGGTGGAAGGAATCGGGGATCGGTTCGCGCTCCGGTGGCGCCGACGGGATCCGCAAATACTGCCGCCAGAAAGCCATCGTCGCCGAGCGGGTCGCGATGAAAAAGGAACTGCTCTGGTACCCCTACAGCCGCAAGAAGGGCACCTTAGTGGAAAACGTCGTCCGCCTGCTGTCAGCGAAAGACTGGCGACGCCGGCTCGGACGTCGGGCCCGCTAGCGCCACGCGTCGCGAATAGCGCCCAGCAGGATCGGCGCCAACTCGGCGCGGCACATGACGAAGTCGGGCAGGTACGGGTCGAGTTGGTTGTAGCGCATCGGTGATCCGTCAAGCCGCGATGCGTGCATCCCGGCGGCCATCACCACCCCGGCCGGAGCCGCCGAGTCCCACTCCCACTGGCCGCCGGCGTGCACGTAGGCGTCGACGTCGCCATCGATGATGGCCATCGCCTTGGCCCCCGCCGACCCAATCGCCACGGGCTGTATGGGCAACGTCTGCCGCATCCGGTGCAGGACCGCCGGGGGCCGGGTGGCGCTGACGGCGATGCGGATCGTGT
Organism: Mycobacterium sp.; assembly: GCF_025933915.1. Taxonomy (GTDB): domain Bacteria; phylum Actinomycetota; class Actinomycetes; order Mycobacteriales; family Mycobacteriaceae; genus Mycobacterium. The sequence goes on along the minus strand of NZ_JAICZA010000041.1, from coordinate 20,754 downwards.
CGGTGACGCCGACCCGCGCGGCGCCGTCGCTCACGGTGTCGCTGCGGTAGACGATGTTCCCGCGGGCGGGCAACGACACCGCCGCGTCGGTGATCTCGCGCTTGTTGTCGGTGGGACCGTCGGTGGGACGTTGCCACAGCGCGATATGGACCGCCCAGTCGTCACGCCCCGGCGTGGAGAACTCACGGGTGCCGTCCAGCGGGTCGATGATCCAGACCCGGTCGTGCTGCAGCCGGGACAGGTCGTCGTAGGCCTCCTCGCTGAGCACCGCGTCAGCGGGCCGTTCGACGTGCAACCGCCGCAGGATCAGTTCGTTCGCCAGGCTGTCACCCGCGTCGCCCAGCGCCCACGGATAGCCGAACCCGACTTCGTCGCGGACTTTGAGCAGCAACTCCCCCGCCTCGGCGGCGAGATCGGCGGCCAGAGCGGCATCGGTCATCTCGTCCGACTCGTCGGCGGCGGCGGGGCTCACCGCTTCAGTATCGCCGACGCCCTGTCGCGGCCTTCACCGATGGCGGCGACCCGCTGCGTTCGGCGCCGCCGCGCTTGCGATCACCGCTAGAAAGCCGGCCACGGAATCGGACGATGGCGGTTGGGTCCGGGCATCACCGGGTTGTCCAGCAGCGCCTGCGCGCGCATGCGCAGCGCGGCGATCTCCGCGCGAGTGATCTGCTCGGCCAGTTCGTCACCGAACGAGCCGGTGACGGCCTCGGCCAGACCGGCGACGGCTGTCAGGGTTTGGCCGTCGATGGGCTTGCCGGCCCATCCCCACAGCACGGTCCGCAGCTTGTTCTCCACGTGCAGGCACACGCCGTGGTCGACCCCGAAGATGTGACCGTCGAGGTCGCGCAGGACATGGCCACCCTTGCGGTCGGCGTTGTTGACCAGCACGTCGAACACCGCCATCCGCCACAAGCGAATATCGTCGGCGTGCATCAAAACGACCTCGTCACCGGCATAGTCGTGGGCGCGCAGCACCGGCAGATAACCGGGTTGGGCTTTGCCGGCGGGGAACAGGTCGACCAGGTCCGGGCCTTCGCGAGGATCGGTGTCCACCGTGTCGCCGGGCTGCTGCACCCACTGCTGCAGCATGCCGGGACCCGCCGGCCCGTGGCGAATGATCGTGTAGGGCACGATGTTCCAACCCAATTGCGTCGATACCAGGTACGCGCCCAGCTCGCGGCCGGCCAACGTGCCGTCAGGAAAGTCCCACAGCGGCGCTTCGCCGGCGACCGGCTTGTAAACGCAATGCACCGCGCGCTCGTCGAGCGTCGATTCGCACAAGAAGGTGGCGTTGGAAGCTGAGCGGATCCGTCCGATGACCGTCAGCTCGCCGTTCCGCAACACCTCACGGTCGTCATATCTCGGGGTCATCGTCAGACCCGAGCAGCGCACTGCGCCGATAGCCGTTGGCGCGTGCGCAGATATGGCCCTCAGGGTCCAACGGTTCGTCGCACAGCGGGCACGGCGGGCGACCCGCTGAGATCACCCGGTTGGAGCGGGTGGCGAACTGCCGCGCCGACTCCGGCGTCAAGAACACCCGCACCGCGTCAGGACCCTCCTCGGTGTCGTCGAGCACCACCGACGCGTCGAACTCGGCGTCGGTGACGGCCAGCAGCTCCACCACCACGGTCTGGGCCTCCGAATCCCAGCCCAGCCCCATGGTCCCGACCCGGAACTCGGCGTCCACCGGGGTGACCAACGGGTTCAGGTCCTCGACCTCGGCGGGCTCCGGGGGGACCGGCGTGCCGAACCTGCGATGCACCTCGAGCAGCAGCGCGCCGATGCGTTCGGCGAGCACGGCGACCTGCTGCTTCTCCAATATCACCGATACCACCCGGGCGTCATGCACCGCCTGGATGTAGAAGGTGCGATTTCCGGGCTGACCAACGGTCCCGGCCACGAAGCGGTCGGGGGTGCGGAAGACATGAATTGCGCGGGACATGGCACCTCCAAAATACCGGCTGTTGCGGTCGACGTGCGATCCGATAGAGGTGGCAGCCGCATTAATCCGTCGAACCACCGACCACGGCGTCGCTCGACGGCACTCCTGCGGCCGGTGGTGCCTGTGCCTCGCCGTTGGATTGGCCGTCCGTTTCCGCCTTTGTCTCTTCCTTCGGCGGGGGCCCGGCCCGCAATGCGGCGGCCAGCCGTGCGCCGGTGTGGTTGACGTGCAACACAAACGGACGCAGTTCGGTGTACCGGATGACGCTCACCGACGCCGGGTCGGCGGTGACGCGCTGGAACCCATCCAGATGTAGGCCGTACGCGTCGGCGATGACCGCCTTGATGACATCACCGTGCGTGCAAGCGACCCACAACGCGTCGCCGCCATGCTCGCCCGCGAGCCGGCGGTCGTGCTCGCGGACGGCGGCCACGGCCCGCGCCTGCACCTGCGCCAGACCCTCGCCGCCGGGAAAGACCGCCGCGCTGGGATGGGCCTGGACGACCTTCCATAGGGGCTCGCTCACCAGCTCACCGATCTTGCGGCCGGTCCATTCTCCGTAGTCCACCTCGGCGAGGCGATCGTCGACGAGCGGCACGAGACACAGCGCGTCGGCCAGTGGCTCGACCGTGCGACGGCAGCGCAACAGCGGCGAACTGATCAATTCCCGGATCGGCAGATCACCGATCCGGTCGATCAGCCCGGCGGCTTGCTCGCGTCCCTTGTCATCGAGATCGACGCCCTCCGAACGGCCTGCGAGAATGCCCGCGGTGTTCGAACTGGATCGGCCGTGTCGCAACAGAATGACGGTCATGTCGCCCACGACGCTACCCGGTGGACGGGTCGGGGAATGACTAGCGGGGAACCGGCACCGCGTGCGCCACGGAGTCGCGCACCGCCGCGCTCAGGCTGCGTTCGTCGGTGAGGTCGATATCGACCAGACTGCGGACTGCGGTGGCGACCACCTCGTCGGCCTGCGGAACGGGCCCGGCGAGACGCGGCCGGTAAACCTCGACGACAAGTGATCCGTTCTCGATGTGAAACGAAAAACTTCGTCCATCACCGACTTGTCCGTATCCGCTAGCGAAAATACCTGTCGACATGTCTTCGACAGCAAACTCTTTCTGCGTCATATGACGGTCAGCGGTGACGGCCATCAGCCGACGATACCTCGCCAGTACGGCTGGATGCGGCAGCATGGCCCCGTTGCATGCGACAGCATTCCTTAGAATTTGTGTTCCACCGCCGCACCCCGAGGGAAGAGAATTGCTGTCACGACAAGGCCGTCACAAACTGACAGCTCACAGCGGTTTATTGAGCATTGCGATTTTGCTCGGTGCGACGGTTGGCTGCTCGTCGAATCCGCTCCAGAGCGCGCCGCGCACCATCGAACCCGCGCGGGCGGCCGTGTCGCCGCCGGTGTCGCAGCCTCCGGCCGGCGCGGTGCGCCCGCTGGCCGCTCACGCCGCGGCCGCGGTGTTCGATGGCGGCACCCACCAGCTGGCGGTGCTGACGCCGGGTGCCGACCCCACAGCTCCAGCCAGCGTCACCGTCTTCGGCGACCCGCAGGCCCCGCCGCGCGTCGTCGAGCTGCCTGGACCGGCGACCGCGTTGACCGACGACGGCCACGGAACCGTCTACCTCGCCGCGCGGGGCGGCTACTTCGTGGTCGACCTGGCCACCGGTCACGCAACGCGGGTGGGCGTCGCCGAGTCCCCGCAGACCGAATTCACCGCGGTGGCCCAACGTGCCGACGGCAAGCTGGTGTTGGGCAGCGCCGACGGCGCCGTCTACACGCTTGCCTCCCCCACGCCGGACACGGTGACCGGCGCGAGCGTCGCCACTCGGAACAAGATCTTCGCGCGCGTCGATTGGCTTGCCGCACACGGCAATACAACGGTCGTGCTGGACCGGGGACAGACGTCGGTGACCACGATCGACGCCGACGGTCACGTCCAGCAGGCGCTGCGGGCGGGCGGGGGCGCCACCACCGTGGTCGCCGATGCGCTGGGCCGGGTCCTGGTGGCCGATACCCGCGGCGGGCAGCTGCTGGTCTATGGCGTGGACCCACTGATCCTGCGTCAGGCCTACCCGGTTCCCCAGGCGCCCTACGGCCTGGCTGGTTCCCGCGCGTTAGCCTGGGTTTCGGCGACCCTTTCCAATATCGTCATTGGTTACGATCTGTCCACCGGAATTCCCGTCGAAAAGGTGCGTTACCCGACCGTGCAGCAACCGAACTCGCTGGCCTTCGACGAAGCGTCAGACACCTTGTACGTGGTGTCGGGGTCCGGTTCCGGAGTTCAGGTCATCGACCATGCGGCGGGCAATCCGTGACGAGCGAGGCCGCGGCGCGGCGGAGCCGGCTACCCGCGGGCTGGGACACCGAGATGTCCGACGAGTATGAATGGGTGCCGCTGCGCCTGCCCCCGGAAGTGACCCGGGTCAGCGCGTCCACCCGATTGTCCATCGAGGCCGAGTACCGCGGCTGGGAGTTGACCAGGGTGCGGCTCTACACCGATGGAAGTAGACGAGTATTGTTGCGCCGCAAGAAGTCTCGTCTGGATGGCGTCGGCCCTGAGGGGCGACGGCCCGATCAGCCGGAACTGTGACGCCCGCCCGACCACGCCAGGGCGGCCACCGGCTGTACGGCGTGGCGCGCCGGCTGTTTTTCGTGGTCCCGCCCGAGCGCATTCACACGCTGGTTTTCGGCTTCCTGCGCGGCGTCACGGCCGTCGCCTGGACGCGGCGATTACTGCGCCGGCTGCTGGCCCCCAGTGATCCGGCGCTGGCCAGCACCGTGTTCGGGGTGCGTTTCCCGGGGCCGTTGGGGCTGGCGGCCGGCTTCGACAAGGACGGTCTGGGCGTGCTCACCTGGGGAGCGCTGGGCTTCGGGCATGCCGAGGTCGGGACCGTCACCGCCCACGAACAGCCCGGCAACCCGGCTCCCCGCATGTTCCGGCTGCCCGCCGACCGGGCCCTGCTGAACCGGATGGGCTTCAACAATCTCGGTGCGGGCGCGCTCGCGATGCGGCTCGCACGCCAGCGGCCCGAGGTGCCGATCGGGGTCAACATCGGCAAGACCAAGGCAACGCCGTCGGACCAGGCCGTCGACGATTACCGGGCGAGCGCCCGGCTGGTCGGCCCGCTGGCGTCCTACCTGGTGGTCAACGTCAGCTCGCCGAACACCCCCGGGCTGCGCGATCTACAGGCGGTCGAGTCGCTGCGGCCCATCCTGGCGGCCGTCCTCGCCGAGACGACCACACCGGTGCTGGTGAAGATCGCGCCGGACCTCTCCGATTCCGACGTGGACGACATCGCGGATCTGGCGGTCGAACTGGGCCTGGCAGGCATCGTCGCCACCAACACCACGGTGTCGCGCCACGGCCTGAAAACGCCGCGCGTCGAGGCGCTGGGCGCCGGCGGCATCTCCGGGCCCCCGGTGGCGCGCCGCGCGGTCGAAGTGCTGCGCCGGCTATACGGCCGGGTCGGCGATCGCCTGGTGTTGATCAGCGTGGGCGGCATCGAGAATGCCGACGACGCCTGGGAGCGGATCACCGCGGGCGCCTCGCTGCTGCAGGGCTATACCGGCTTCGTCTACGGAGGAGGCTTGTGGGCCAAGCAGATTCACGACGGTATCGCGCGGCGGCTGCACGACGGCGGATTCGCCTCGCTCAGTGACGCGGTCGGCTCGGCGGCTCGGCGTTGAACCGCGAGACTGTAACCACCAACGCATTCCGCGAGTGCAGCCGTCGGTAGTTACAGTCTCGCGAGTAAGAGCCGCCCTACTTCTGTTCGTAGGTGGCGTGGATGACCGCCCGCGCGATGGCGTGCTGGAACAAGTTGAAGCCGAGGAAAGCCGGGCTGGCATCCTCGGGTAGATCCAGCTTGTCGGTGTCCACGGCGTGCACGGCGATGTAATAACGGTGCGCGCCATGCCCGGCCGGCGGCGCGGCGCCGAGGTAGCGGCGCAGCCCGGCGTCGTTGACCAGCGTCAGCGCGTCACCCGGCAGATCGCTGCCGTCGCCGGCGCCCTCGGCCAACTCGGTGACGTCGGCCGGCAGGTTGGCCACCGCCCAGTGCCAGAACCCGGAGGCCGTCGGCGCGTCGGGGTCATAGACGGTGACGGCGAAGCTGCGAGTCCCGTCCGGGAATCCCGACCAGCTCAGCTGCGGGCTGACGTCCTCACCGCCAGCGCCCATGATCCCGCTGACCTGGGGCTTGGCCAGGGGCTGACCGTCGGTGACCGATTGCGAGGTCAACGTGAACGTCGGCAGCTTCGGCAGCGATGCGTACGGGTCGGGCGCAGTGCTCATGGCGGTCCTCTCGGGTGATCGGCTTGCGTTCGTCAACTAGCAGTGGGTCAGGAAGTGGGTCAGCACGTCGGTGCCGAACCGCAACGCATCGATGGGTACCCGTTCATCGACGCCATGGAACAGCGCGGTGAAATCCAGATCCGGTGGCAGCCGCAGCGGGCTGAAACCGAAGCAGCGAATACCCAAGCGCGCGAAGGATTTCGCGTCGGTACCACCGGAGAGCATATACGGCACGGTCCGCGCGTCCGGGTCGAGCGCCAGCACGGCGTCGTTCATCGCGTCGACCAGGTCACCGTCGAAGCTGGTCTCATAGGACGGGAAGTCCTTGATCCACTCGCGCGTCACGTCCGGTCCGATCAGCTCGTCGATCTCGGCCTCGAACGCCTCCTTGCGGCCGGGAAGGATCCGGCAGTCCACCACCGCCTCGGCGATTGCCGGGACGACGTTGGCCTTGTACCCGGCCTTGAGCATCGTGGGGTTCGCGGTGTCGTGCAGCACGGCCTTGAGCATGCGGGCCATTGGGCCCAGCTTTTCGATCGCCCCCCGCAGGTCACCCGATTCGGTGTCGAAGGTGAGTCCGGTCTCCTCGCTGACGGCCGCGAGGAACTGCGCCACGGTGTCGGTCAGCACCAGCGGAAACTGGTGCCGGCCCAGGCGGGCGACGGCCTCGGCGACGGCGGTGACGGCGTTCTGGTCGTGCACCATCGATCCGTGCCCGGCCGGGCCGCGGGCGGTGAGCCTCATCCACGACAGCCCCTTCTCGGCCGTCTCGATCAGATAGAGCCGACGTTCGCCCCCGTCGCGGCGCGGCACGGTCAGCGAGAACCCGCCCACCTCGCCAATCGCCTCGGTGACACCGTCGAAAAGGTCCGGCCGATTGTCGACCAGCCACTGCGCCCCGTAGGTCCCGCCGTGCTCTTCGTCGGCGATGAATCCGAAGACCAGGTCGCGCGGGGGCACGATGCCGTCCCGCTTCAACTGCCGGGCCACCACGATCATCATGCCGACCATGTCCTTCATGTCGATCGCTCCGCGGCCCCACACAAAGCCGTCTTTGACCGCGCCGGAGAACGGGTGCACGCTCCATTCGGTCGGCTCGGCCGGCACCACGTCGAGATGCCCATGAATCAGCAGCGCTCCGCGCGACTTGTCGGCGCCCGGCAGCCGGACGAAGACGTTGCCGCGGCCCGGGGCGCCGGATTCGAGATACTGCGGCGCATAGCCGACCTCGGCGAGCTGCTCGGCGACCCACTGCGCGCAGTCGGCCTCGCCCTTCGTGGTCTCCGGTTCGCCGGTGTTGGTGGTGTCGAACCGGATCAGCTTGCTGACCACCTCGACCACATCGTCGCTCCGGTTGGTCGGCACGTCGGTCGCCCCGCTCTGAATGGTCACAACCCCCTTTCCTACCATTGCCGGGGGCCGGACGGCTCGATGCCGAGCACCGAGACGTGCCGGGGTGCTGGATTGGGTTCGCGGCGGGCAATCCGATAGCCTTAGCTGCCAACCCATGCTGGTTTGGCCTTGTCCGAGTGGCGGAATGGCAGACGCGCTAGCTTGAGGTGCTAGTGCCCTACTAATGGGCGTGGGGGTTCAAGTCCCCCCTCGGACACACGACTGAGGCGAGCGAAATGAGCGCTTGCGTTCATTTCCGAGCCGATGGAGTGTGTTGAGCGGCGAAGCCGCGATCACACCCATGCTGCGGCCCCACATCCGCGCCGATGGCGTTGCGGGACCCAACGTTGCTCGCAACGTCCAATCACCTTCCCGCGCAACCTCGTTGCGCTTGCGCCTGCCGCGCGCCCGAGCGGCGGCCGGCAACACCGGTCCGCACGTAGGCATTCCGACGTAGGCTGGTGTGCGACCAATGAACCGACCGAACGGCTTTCTCCGGCGAACGGCGACACGCAGTTTTCGTGACCGCCGCGAGGCCGGTCGCGCGGTGGCCGAGGGGCTGATGTCCTACGGCGGCCGCGACGATGTGCTGGTATTCGGGTTGGCACGCGGCGGCGTGCCGGTGGCCTGGGAGATCGCCGCCGCCCTGCACGCCCCGCTGGACGTGTTCCTGGTGCGCAAGCTCGGGGTGCCGAACTGGTCGGAGCTGGCAATGGGCGCCTTGGCCAGCGGTGGCGGTCTGGTGATGAACGACGACGTCGTCGCCAGCTTGCGCGTCACCGACGAGCAGGTGCGCGAGGTGATCGACAGCGAGACGGCCGAACTGCTCCGGCGTGAACACGCCTACCGGGGCGGCCGCCCGACCGCCGACCTGCGCGACCGGATCGTGATCCTCGCCGATGACGGGATCGCCACCGGCGCCAGCATGCTGGCCGCCGTGCGAGCGGTGCGAGCCGCGGGGCCGAAATCAATCATCGTCGCGGTCCCGGTGGGGCCGGAATCGACCTGCCGCGAGCTCGCGCGGGAGGCCGATGACGTGGTGTGCGTGACGATGCCGCCCGGATTCGAAGCGGTCGGGCAGGTCTACGACGACTTCCATCAGGTCAGTGACGACGAGGTGCGCGAACTGCTCACCACGCCGACGGGCTGAGCGAGCCGAACGTTACTTGGCGGGCTCGTCGCTGCGGCCCTCGGCCGCGGCCCTGGACTGCTCCGGCTCCTCCGTTTGCACTTCGGTGACGAGCTGCGGTTCGCCCCCGGCGGGGACTTCCTCGGGGTAGTCGACATAGTCGTCCTCGTCGGACGTGGCCTCGCCTGCATCCCGGTCGTGGTCACCACCCAGCTCACGCTGGTGGCGCTCCCGCAAGGCGTCGAGGATCAACAGCACCACACCCGCCACGCTGGCGGCGATGCACATCCAGGCGACCAACTCGTTGCTCGTGACGACGGCGAACACCAACGCGACGAGCCCGATCAGGGCCAATACCAGCGCAATGACGAGCATCGGACATCCTCCAGGCGACGAGCGGGACTGCGGTGTTCAAGACCCAGTGTGCCAACCCCGAAGCTCGGCGAGCGTGCGGCACAGCTGACAGGCTAGTTGTTACCCCGGTTGAATTGGTCGAACCCGCCCGCATCCGCACTGGAGTCCACGGGTGCCGCCGATCCGCGCTGGCCGAGTTCCTCCAGCTGGGATTCCAGGTAGGTCTTGAGCCGGGTGCGGTATTCGCGTTCGAAGGTGCGGAGCTGCTCGAGGCGGCCCTCCAGAACCGTGCGCTGCTGGTTGATGGTGCCCATGATCTCGGAATGCTTGCGTTCGGCGTCGGCCTGCAGGGCGTCGGCCTTCTCTTGGGCCTGGCGCAGCTGGGTCTCCGAGCGGGTCTGCGCGTCCGCCAACATCGCATCGGCACGCTGCCGGGCCTCGGTGACCGTGGTCTCGGCGGTGCTGCGGGCCTCACTGAGAATCTGGTCGGCGTTGGCGCGAGCGTCGGACAGCATCTTCTCCGACTCGGCCTGCGCGGTGCTGGTGAGCCGGTCGGCGGTGTCTTGGGCCAGGCTCAGCACCCGAGCGGCCTTCATGGCCTGTTCCTCGTTGTTGACCGCGGCGGCCGGGGCGGGCGCCGCCTTGACGGGCTCCGGCTCGGGCTCGCGGACGGGAATGGCCTGGGTGGGCGCGGCGGTCGCGGCCGGGGCGGCGGCGCCGCCGCCAGATGCCAGCTCGTGGTCCAGCTCTTCGATCCGTTGGCGCAGATCGCTGTTCTCTTCGATGAGTCGCGTCAGCTCGGCTTCCACCAGATCGAGGAAGGCATCCACCTCGTCTTCGTTGTAGCCCCGCTTGCCGATCGGCGGCTTACTGAACGCCACATTGTGGACGTCGGCTGGTGTAAGCGGCATTGTTTCGTCCCCTCAAGTTCCTGTCGAACGTTCTGGAAAGTGTAGAACGCAGTGGTAGCCGTAGCGCAACTGCCGTCCATCCTGTCACACCAGGCGCGACGGTTGCTGATTAGCCCAATAATTAAGAGCCAATTTCAAACATTGAGGCCAATAAAATCCGAAACCTTAGAAATTTTAAATCGCGGGAACCAAACCGACGCTAAAACGTGGCCGAACTGTCTCCGGGCCGGAACAGGCTCACACCGCGGGCCGGAAGCGGCTCACGCCGCGGCGCCGAACGCCAACTGCATGCCGATGAACGCCACCAGCAACAGCACCATGATCGACAGGTCGAAGCGCACCGCTCCGATGGTGAGTTGTGGGATCAGCCGGCGGAGCAGTTTCACCGGCGGATCGGTGATCGACATGATGATCTCCAGCACCACCACGGTGATCCCGGTGGGATGCCAGTCCCGGCTGAACGAGCGGATGAACTCGACGACGACCCGAGCGATGAGCAGCAGCCAGAAGATGAACAGCGCAAACCCAAGGATCTGAAAGAACAACACCAACTGAAGTGCCCCGACCTTACCGATGAAATGCCAAGCGATGCCAAGCGCCGCGGACGTGCGCGGCGACTGTCAGCCTACCGACTCCGGATCACAAGCCCCACGTCACGTGGTCCCGGACGTCGCTCAACCGTTCGAGTGTGCGGGCGACCCCCATGGACAAGCCATGGACAAGCAATCGCCAAACGCGCGGCGCGCGGCTATTGGTAAGCGTAGAAACCGGTTTCGGCGATCCGGCGACGTTCCTCCGGGGACACGTCCACGTCGGCGGGCGACAGCAGGAACACCTTGGTCGCCACCTTGTCGAAGGAGCCACGCAGGGCGAAGGCCAGGCCGGCCGCGAAATCGACCAGCCGCTTGGCGTCGGCGTTGTCCATCGACACCAGGTCCATGATGACCGGGGTGCCGTCGCGGAAACGCTCGCCGATGGTGCGGGCCTCGCTGTAGTCCTTGGGCCGCAACGTGGTGATCTTCGACAGTGGGTGGCCGTCCTCGAACATCATCGCCATCCGGCGCGGGTCCATCGCCAGCGCGCCGCGGGTGGAGTTGCGCAACCACGACCCGAAGCGCGGCCGGTTCATCTCGGGCCGGTCGAAATCGCGGGGGTGAACGGGACTGTAGCGCGCTTCCTCGCTGTAGCCGCCGCGGTAGCCGCTGGGCGGCGGGTAGTCGGCGGGCTCGCGGCGCGCGTCGTCGTAGTCGTCGCCGTCGTAACGGCCATATCCCTGGAAAGCCTCGTCAAATCGCGGGCGCGGAAAACCGCGGGACGGCGCGCGATCGTCGTAATACTCGTCTTCGTAGTCGTCCATTGGGGCCATACCGAAATAGGCCTTGACTTTGTGCAGTGTGCTCATTGCGTTGACCCTTCTAGCCCCTGGGATTCCTGGTGTTAGTGATAAAGCTGTTACTGCAGTGACTACTTACGGTGACGGTAACGGTCGGCGGCCCAATAGCGCGGTACCGACACGCACACACGTCGAACCGTGTTTGACGGCAATTTCGAAGTCATCGGACATGCCGGCGGACAGGCCGACCGCGTTCCGATGCGATTCGAGCACCCGCCGATGCTCCGATTGGAGCCGGTCAAAGGCCTCATCGGGATCCGAGTTCAGCGGCGGGATGGCCATCAACCCGGCGAGATCCAGATTGGGCGACTCCTCGACCTGTGCGCACACCTGGTCGACGGCACCGGGGCGGGAAACGTCCACGCCGCCGCGAGACTCGTCGCCGTCCAGGCTGACCTGGACGTAGATCCGCATCGGGTCGGTGCGGAGCCCCTCGGCCAGCGCCGCCGCCACGCCCCGGTCGAGCGCGGTCACCAGGTGCGCGCTGTCGACCGAGTGGGCGGTGTGGGCCCAGCAGGCCACCGACCGGGCCTTGTTCCGCTGAATATGACCCACCATGTGCCAGCGCGGGCTGCCCACGTTCGCCCGCTCACAAGCGGCCAACAGGCGAGTGACTTCGGCCACCTTCGCCGTCGCTTCCTGATCCCGCGATTCGCCAACGGCCCGGCAACCCAATCGAGACAAAGTCACAACGTCGGTTGCTGGGAAGAATTTGGTAATGGGTAAAACTTCGATTTCCCCGACATTGCGGCCCGCCGCTTCTGCCGCCGCGGCAAGGCGTGAGCGCACCGCCGCCAATGCGTGGGTTAATTCCGATTCGCGGTCGCTGCCGCTTTCTGGATCTGATGCTCCTACCGCCATCGCGGTCACTCCATCCAGACCATCGAGGCCAGCCGACCGGTGGGCGCATCCCGGCGATGGCTGAACAATGCCGGGTCGGCCACCGTGCACCGCGGGTCGATATCGATCGCCGTGACACCCAAATCCTTTAGCTGGCAAGCGATTCCGGCTCGCAGATCGAGTCCTGGAGTTCCGGCCGCGGTGGTGGTGCGGCTGCCCGGCAGCGCCGCTTCGACCTCGTCGGCCATCGCCGCGGGGACCTCATAGTTGTGGCCACTGACAGCCGGGCCCAGCAGGGCCGATATGTCGTCGGGCCGCGCACCCAGCTCCAGCATCGCCTCCACCGTCCGCGCCACCACACCGCGCTGGGCCCCGACCCGGCCGGCGTGTACCGCCGCGGCCACACCGGCACGCGCATCGGCCATCAACACCGGGACGCAGTCGGCGGTCACCACCGCCAGCGCGAGTCGCGCCGTGCGTGTCACCAGCGCATCGGCATCTTCGACGGCGGCGCCCTGCGGCCCGTCGACCACCTCGACCCGATCGCCGTGCACCTGGTTCATCCACACCACGCGGCCGGGGCGCAGGCCGACGGCGGCGACCAAGCGGGCCCGGTTTTCGGCGACCGCCGCCGGGTCATCACCGACGTGGTCGCCCAGATTGAAGGTGTCGAAGGGTGGCTTCGAGACACCACCGGCGCGGGTGGTCGTCACCCGCCGGATGCGAACGCTCACATGACCAGTATCTCGAAGCTGTTGCCCGCCAGGCCGCATCGACGTCCGGCCGCGGCCGGTTTGTCGCGCAGTGGCAAGCAAATTGAGACCTCAGCGGCGCATGAACGGCGGCACATCGACATCATCGTCATCGCCGCCAATATTCAAGGTCGAACCGTTCGTGTGCACCGGCACGCTGACCGCGTCGACCGGTTCGAACAACGTCGAGGTGAGCTTGCCGGCCTTCGCCGACTCGATACGGTGCGCGCCGGTCTTCTCACCCTTGTCGGCATTACCGCCGATGACGGGTTTGCGGCCGGGGCCGGTGGCGTCGAAGCCCGCGGCGATGACGGTGACACGCACCTCGTCGCCCAGCGAGTCGTCGATGACGGTACCGAAGATGATGTTGGCGTCTTGGTGCGCGGCGTCCTGCACCAGCGAGGCCGCCTCGTTGATCTCGAACAGCCCCAGGTCGCTGCCGCCGGCGATCGACATCAGGACGCCCTGCGCCCCCTCCATCGACGCTTCCAGCAGCGGCGAGTTGATGGCGATCTCGGCGGCTTTGAGCGAACGGCCCTCGCCGCGGGCCGAGCCGATGCCCATCAACGCGGTTCCGGCGCCGGACATGATGCCCTTGACGTCGGCGAAGTCGACGTTGATCAGCCCCGGGGTGGTGATCAGGTCGGTGATGCCCTGAACGCCGTTGAGCAGCACCTCGTCGGCGCTGCGGAAGGCGTCCATCAGCGACACCGCGGCGTCGCCCATCTGCAGCAGCCGGTCGTTGGGGATCACGATCAGGGTGTCGCAGCTCTCCCGCAGCGACGCGATGCCGGTTTCGGCCTGGTTGCCGCGCCGCTTGCCCTCGAACGAGAACGGCCGGGTGACCACACCGACGGTCAGCGCGCCCAGCTTGCGGGCGATGCTGGCGACGACGGGAGCCCCGCCGGTGCCGGTTCCGCCGCCCTCACCGGCGGTGACGAACACCATGTCCGCCCCGCGTAGCAGCTCTTCGATCTCGTCCTTGGCGTCTTCGGCGGCCCGGCGCCCGACCTCCGGGTCGGCACCGGCGCCCAGCCCACGGGTGGAGTCGCGCCCGACATCGAGCTTGACGTCGGCATCGCTCATCAACAGCGCCTGCGCGTCGGTGTTGATCGCGATGAACTCGACGCCTTTGAGGCCTTGTTCGATCATTCGGTTGACGGCGTTGACGCCGCCGCCACCGATACCCACGACCTTGATCACGGCCAGGTAGTTGTGCGGGGGGGTCATCATTCGTCTTCCTCCCTGAATGGGCTCGGCTCTCCCGGCGGTGGGCTCCTCCGGACGTTGGCGGTCCTCCCTGGCAAACTCTCAACCTCAACCATAGAGTTAGAGTTATGTCAAGTAGTTCCGCGCAACCAGAACGGTATGGGCATGGCGCGCGCGAACCCCGCAGGCGCGCCGACGCCAGCGCGCAAATTTTTTCTTCGCGAATGTGCGCAGAATGCCGACCGTTCGCGGCGTGTCGCGGACAAACACGCACACTCGCGGTGGATGGCCCGTTCGACGGCGGGGCGCCGGCGCGGCGACGTGACGAAGATCGCTACTTGACCGTCGGCAGGTCGGGGCTCGACACGTCGTAGACCTTGCCGGGCTGGGTCAACAGCGCGGACAGCTTCTCGGCCTTCTCGTCGGTGCGGTCGGTGGTCCCCCAGATCACCACCCGGCCGTCTGCCAGCGTCAGGGTGATCGAGGCCACCGAGGGCGCCGCGATCCGGCCGACCTGATCCTCGACCTCGGGACGCAGCGCGGTCAGCACCGCAAGGGCCGCCTTGGTGGCCGGGTCGTTGGGCCCCGGTTCGGCGACATCGAGGTACGGCAGCGCCGGCGGCGGCGGCCCGGTCGCAAAGTCCACGCCGTCCCGGTCGAAAAGGTGTGGGCCGTCGGGAAAGTCTTTGACCGCCACCGGGACTCGCTCGACGATGGTGATCCGCAGCGCGGACGGGTACTGGCGCTGCACGCGCGCGCTGGCCACCCGGCGGATCGCCGCCACCCGGTCGGCGACCTGGCTGGTGTTGACCTGCAGCAGCGGCGTCCCGAGCCGCACCTGCGCCGCATCCAGGACCTCTTCACGGGTCACCGCGCCGGTGCCGACCACGACGATGTTGCGGGCCGACATCGCCGGCGTGAAATAGAGGACCAATGCCAGCCCGATGCCGACGATCACCAGCAGGATGGTCACCAACAGCATCTTCAGCCCTCGAACAACGCCCCGGGCAACGGGCGTGGGCTCGCTGACCGGCCGCCCGGTGGCCCTGCGCTTGGCTTCACGACGCGCCTCTTCGATCGCGGTGGCGCGGGCCTGAGCGGCGCGGCGTTCGGCGCGTTCCCGGCGCGCACGCCGGCGCGGCCCCTCGACCTCCGCCGGCTCGGGGTCTCGGTCGGCCTGTTGATCGGCGTCCGCCGGGCCGGGGCCCGTTTCGGTGAGGAGCGGTTCGGTGACCGCGTCGTCGGGGACCGGGTTGTCGGGCTTGTCGGCCTGGTTGTCGACACCCGGCTTGTCCGGCTCCGCAGCGGATCGCTCCGCAGCCCGCATCGTCGCCGGGCGGTCGCCCGGGATGGCGCCGGTCGGTTCCGGGCCCGGCTCGGTCATCGCAACGCCCCCGGTGCGCCACGGTTGGCCCGCACCCGCAGGGCCGTGACGATCTCGGGTCCCAGCAGCGTCACGTCGCCGGCCCCCATGGTGACGATGACATCGCCGGGCCCGGCCACCGCGGCCACCTGTTCGGCGACGGCGGACAAGTCCGGCAGGTAGCGCACCGGGACACTGACGTGCTCGGCGACGCTGGCGCCGCTGACCCCGGCCAGCGGTTGTTCGCGCGCGCCGTAGACGTCGAGAACGAAGACCTCGTCCGCGCCGTCCAGCGCATGACCGAACTCCTCAGCGAAAGCTTTTGTCCGCGAATATAAATGGGGCTGGAACACCGCTATGCTGCGGCCGTCACCGCTCTGCTCGAGCAGGGTTCGGACCGCCGCCAGCGTGGCGGCGATCTCCGTGGGGTGGTGGGCATAGTCGTCGAACACCCGCACCATGGAGTTCGGGTTTGGCCCGTTGCCCGCGGTGCCGACCAGCTCGAATCGGCGGCGCACCCCCTCGAAGCCGGCCAGCCCGTCCAGCACCGCGTCGGCCGCGGCGCCGATCTCGATGGCCGCCAGCAGCGCGCCCATTGCGTTGAGCGCCATGTGGCGTCCGGGCACCGAGAGCCGCATCACCCGCGGGTGCTGCTCCGGATCCAATTCGGGGGCCAGCTGGATCTGGGCGACCGCTTCGGTGCCCTGCTGTTGCCACGACAGCAAGCTGGCGGCCAGCGGTTCACCGGATTGCGAAGTCCCCGAACCGGATCCGTACCGCAGCACCCGAATGCCCAGCTCGGCCGTGCGCCGGGCCAGCGCGTCCGCCCCCGGGTCGTCGACGCACACCACCAGCGCCCCGCCCGGGGCGAGCCGCTCCACAAAGGAGTCGAACACGTCGACGTAGGCGGTGGCGCTGCCGTAGAAGTCCAGGTGATCGGTCTCGATGTTGGTGACGACCGCGACGTTGGGCGTGTACTCGAGCAGCGATCCGTCGCTTTCGTCGGCCTCGGCGACGAAGCAGTCGCCGCTGCCGTGGTGGGCGTTGGTCCCGGCCTCGCCCATTTCGCCGCCGACCGCGAATGACGGGTCGCGCCCGCAGTGCTGCAGCGTCACGATCAGCATTGACGTCGTCGTCGTCTTACCGTGCGTGCCGGTGACCATCAGCGTGGTGCGCCCATCCATCAGCCTGGCCAGTACGGCCGGCCGCAGGATCACCGGAATGCCGCGACGCCGGGCCTCGACGAGCTCGGGGTTGGTTTTCGGGATGGCGGCGTGGGTAGTGATGACCGCGGTGGCGCCACCGGGCAACAGATCCAGCGCGGACGCGTCGTGTCCGATGCGGATCTGGGCACCGCGGGCCCGCAGCGCGTGGATGCCGCGCGACTCCTTGGCATCCGAGCCGGACACCAGCCCGCCGCGGTCGAGCAGGATGCGCGCGATGCCCGACATGCCGGCTCCCCCGATGCCGACCATGTGGACCCGCTGCAGCTCGGGCGGCAGCTGTTCGGTGTTCACCGGGTTCCCCCGGTCCACCGGCCGCTCGAGCGGCCGAGCTGCGCCTTCCTGGCGACGTCCAGCGCCGCCTGGGCAACCTGGCGCGCCGCGTCGGGATGTCCGACGCGCGCGGCGGCCGTCGTCATCGCCGCCAGCCGCGGCGCGTCGCCCACCAGGGCCGCCACCTCCCGGGCGACCAGCTCGGGCGTCAGGTCGGCGTCGGCGACCACCATGCCGCCGCCGGCGGTGACCACCGGCAGCGCGTTGAGCCGCTGCTCCCCGTTGCCGATCGGCAGGGGCACGTAGATCGCCGGCAGGCCCACCGCCGAGACCTCGGCGACCGTCATCGCCCCGGACCGGCAGATCACCAGGTCGGCGGCCGCATAGGCCAGATCCATCCGGTCGAGGTAGGGCACCGCCACGTACGGTGGATCGCCCGGGCGGGGTTCGCGCAGGTCGAGCACGTTCTTGGGGCCGTGCGCATGCAACACGGCCACGCCCGCGTCGGCCAGCTCGGCGGCCGCCCCGGCGACGGCCCGGTTCAGGGAGGCCGACCCCTGCGAGCCGCCGAACACCAGCAGCACCCGGGCGTCCTCGGCGAAACCGAAGTGTCGGCGCGCTTCGGCCCGCAGTGCCGCGCGGTCCAGCGAGGTGATGGCCTCGCGCACCGGCACTCCGACCACCTGGGCGCCCGGCAGTCCGCAATCGGGCACCGCGGAGAGCACCCGCTCGGCGCTGCGGGCGCCGACCCGGTTGGCCAGCCCGGCGCGGGCGTTGGCTTCATGGATCACCACCGGGACCCGGCGCTTCCGCGGGTACCCGCCGGGGAGGCCGCGGGCGGCCAGATAGGCCGGGAGCGCCACGTACCCGCCGAAGCCGATCACCACGTCGGCCTCGACCGCGGTCAGCACGGCGCGGGTTTCCCGGACGGCCCGCCACACCCGCCTCGGCAGGCGGGCCAGGTCGCCGCTGGGCTTGCGCGGCAGCGGCACCGGCGTGATCAGCTCGAGGTCATACCCGCGCTCGGGCACCAGCCTGGTCTCCAGCCCCCGCGCGGTGCCCAGCGCGGTGATCCGGACCCGCGGGTCGAGCGCCCTGAGCGCGTCGGCGACGGCCATCGCCGGCTCGACGTGGCCGGCCGTTCCCCCGCCGGCCAGCACGACCGACAGCGGACGAAAAGCCGACAACGCGGCACCGGCGGGCAGAGGGTCTGCCCCCCGCCCGCCGGTCGGCTTGTTGACCGTGCCGTTCACCCGTAACGCTGACCTTCCAATGCGCGTGTGCGCCGTTGCTGACGCCGGCCGGCGCCCTGACTGGCTCCAGAATTGGCTCCAAGGTTTGCATAGCGCTGGCCAGATCCATGATGCCTCGCCCGCGAGCGCGTGCCACCCGCAGACTGGCGGGCCGGGCGGCCGGCCGCGCGCGGGGGCGCCGGCCGCGGCGGTGCATCGGCGGTGCGGGGCGCCTTGCGCCCGGGCGACCCCGCGCCCTTGCGTGGCGCCCCCGCCGACTGCGCGCGAGACCCCTTGCGATCGCGGAAAGCCTCCAGCCGCGTCGGCGAATAGGGCTCGGGCAGCGGCAGCCGCAGCAGCCGGTTCACCTTGTCGTCGCGGCCGGCCCGCAGCGCGGCCACCGCCTCGGGTTCGTGACGGGCCGCGTTGGCCATGATCCCGATCATGAAAAGCGTTGCCGCGGTGGATGTCCCACCCGCAGAAATGAGCGGCAACTGAATGCCGGTCACCGGGAGAATGCCGATCACGTAACCGATGTTGATGAACGCCTGACCCAGCACCCACATCGTCGTGGTGGCGGTCAGCAGCCGCAGGAACGGGTCGGCCGACCGGCGGGCGATCCGCATCCCGGTGTAGGCGAACAGCCCGAACAGGACCAGCAGACCGAACGCGCCGATGAAACCGAGCTCCTCGCCGATGATCGCGAAGATGAAGTCGTTGTGGGCGTTGGGCAGATAGTTCCATTTGGCCGTGCCCTGCCCTAGGCCGTCGCCGAAGATGCCGCCGTGGGCCAGCGCGAATTTCGCCTGCCGGGCCTGGTAGCCGGTGTCCTGCGGGTCGTTCTCGGGGTTCAGCCAGGACCGCACCCGGTCGGACCGGTACCCGGCCGACATTGCCAGGATCGCGCCGGCCATGAAGACCGCCAGCAGCGAGGTGCCGAAGACACGCAGCGGCAGGCCGGCGTACCAGAGCAGGGCGAGCAGGATGATGCCCAGCGACACCGTCTGCCCGAGGTCGGGCTGCGCCACGATCAGCGCCAGCGCGATCACGGCCGCCGGCACCAGCGGGATCAGCAATTCGCGCAGGCTGGCGCGCTCCAGACGGCGGGCCGCCAGCATGTGCGCACCCCAGATGGCGAAGGCGATCTTGGCCAGCTCGGAGGGCTGCATCGAAAAGCCCGCGACCACGAACCATTTACGGGATCCGTTGGCCAGGTTGCCGATGCCGGGAACGAGTACCAAGACCAGCAGGATGACCGTGACGACGTAGCCGGTGAAGGCGACGCGACGGATGAAGCGCACCGACATCCGCAGCGAGGTGTAGCAGGCGATGAGCCCGATCAGCGTCCACAAGACCTGCTTGCCGAAGATGATCCAGGCCGACCCGTCGGCGTCGTAGGACCGCACGCCCGACGCCGAGAGCACCATGATCAGGCCGAGCGTCGTCAGCAAGCCGGCGATGGCGATGATCAGGTGAAACGAGGTCATCGGCCGGCTCAGCCAGGCACCGAACCGGTTGTGCGAAGCGCCGTCGTTCGCGCCGGCCTTGTCCTTTTGCGCCTTGGGGGGCTTATCGGGCTTGCCGGCGTCGTCCGTCGGGCCCGCGCCGGTGTCCTTCGCCACCGAGTCGGCGTCCTGGGCGGGTCCGTGCTCGGTCGCGGCGGCCTCGGTGGCCTCAGTGGTCGCTTTAACCCGGCCCAGGAGCCGGGTTAGTGCGTTACCCACGCCCGCCCTACCGGATCGCCGCGCGCACGGCGGCGGCGAACGCGTCGCCACGGTCGGCGTAACCGGCGAATTGGTCGAACGATGCGCCCGCCGGTGCCAGCAGGACCGTGTCACCGGGCGTGGCCAGGCCACGAGCCGCGGCCAACGCCGCGTTCATGACCGCAGTGCCGAGATCCCGGCCCAAATGTTTCACTTCTGTCACATCTGCACCAAAAACCACAGCAGTCGCATCCATACCAGCATCCTCGCCTGCCACAACGTGCAGGACCGGGACATCCGGGGCGTGTCGCGATAACGCCTCTGCAACCTCTCGCCGATCTCGGCCGATGAGCACCACCCCGACCAGCCGGGATGCGATCCGGGCGACCTCGGCGTCCACCGATGCGCCCTTCAGCAGACCGCCGGCGATCCAGACGACGCGGGGGTAGGCCAGCACGGACGCCTCGGCGGCGTGGGGATTGGTGGCCTTGGAGTCGTCGACGTAGGTCACGCCGTCGGCGACGGCCACGACCTCGGCCCGGTGCCGACCCACCCGAAAGGTCGCGATCGCGGACGCGATCGCCTCGGCCGGCACCTCGACGCTGCGCGCCAGCGCCGCGGCGGCCAGGGCGTCGAGCACGCCGACGGGTCCGGGCACCGGTATCGATTCGACCGGCAACAGCGTCAGGTCGTCGGCGAAGGCGTGGTCGATCAGCTGGCCG